>DASZIR010000001.1:0-16574 GCA_035948995.1 Paraburkholderia sp.
CGCGTTGTACAGACGGGAGACGCGTTCGCCCAGCACACGCAACGTCGCCGCTTCCTCACGGGAAGGCGCGATGCGTAATGTGTTGGTGCGAATTTCACTCATGAACCATGAATATCACAACACTGTATGTTTGTGATCCTCGCTGTATGGGCAGTTGGACATGCGAATCTGACCCACCGTAATTGGGGAATGACCATGTTTGTACCGTACTCAATCGCTGCGCCTGAGCGCTCTGCCTCACCGGCCTGAAGGCCGGTGCATCCCGCGCGATTTGGTGAATTGACCCGATGAAGGGCTAAGGGAGCCGCCCCGCGACGGCTGAGTCGCGTCCGGCCCACTGAAGCCCGGATGCGTCGTCAGTGCCCGAAATCTGCTGCGCCAGCGCCAGCATCCGCTGATTGGCGCTCTCGGGCGCAAAGGTCGCGACCTTCCTGAAAGCGTTCTGCACCAGCGTCCGGCGCAGCGCCGTGTCCGTGTGCAAGCGCTCGATGGCGCGCGCCATCTCTTCCACCTCCCCGATCGGCACCAGCAGGCCGGCCTTGCCGCCTTCCAGCAGGTCGCGCGGACCGGTGGGGCAATCGGTTGAAATCACCGGGGTGCCGAGCGCCATGGCCTCCCCCAGCACCATGCCGAAGCCTTCATAGCGGCTGCTGAGCACCAGCATTTCCGCCTGACGAATGTAGGGAAACGGATTCGAGCAGAAGCCGAGAAAGTGCACGGATGTGCGAATGCCGAGTTCGACGGCCAGCTGCTCGAGTGCCGCCTCGTCGCGGCCCTCACCGATCAGCACGAGGTCGGCCGAACTCAGCCGTTGCGCGCGAACCTGGGCAAACGCACGCAGCAAGGTCTTGTGGTCCTTTTGCCCTTCGTCGAGGCGCGCCACCGATACGATAAAGGTCTCGGCGGGACGCTCGATCGACGCGCGCGCCTTGACGCGCAACGCCTCCACGTCGATCACGTTCGGCAATTCCACGACATTCAGACGATGCGCCGCGAACAACTGCTGCGCCTCGCGCAACATGTCGGGCGTCAGAACAGCGATCGCGTCGTAGCGGGAATACTGTCTGACGCGGCGCGCAATGTAGCGCGCACTCTTGCTGCCAAGACGCGTGGCGAGGCTGAAATGGCTGACGCCGAACCACGGCACATTTGCGCTGCCGGCCAGGTGCCGCAGCGAAAAATCGAAGTCGCAGACCAGGTCCTGGTCACGCGCGATCTGACGAAAGCGGATCCCGGCGAGCGGCCGGATCGCGCAATAGGTGAGCACCTTGTGCAGCAGCTTCAAGTGGCCGCTGAGTTTGCGCTGACGGCCCATCTCGTGCAGCGTGTTCATCCACTTCGCCGGCGCCAGCACGTGAACGGGCACGTCATCGGGTATCGAATGCGCGCGCCAGAAAGCCAGCTCGCCGGTCGGATACGTCACGGATACGCTGGGCGCAAAGAGCCGCCGGTCGAGCGTCTTGAGCCATGCCAGCAGGGACGTCTCCGTGCCGCCCTTGCCGAAGTCGTTGATGTGGAACAGGATGCGCCGCGGCTGCTCGAGCGGTTCAGTGCGGTCGTGTCGGCTATCGTATTTCATGCTCTACATGCGTCCTGGCCAGGCTTGAACGTGTGACGGTAACGCCGGCTCGCGCGCCGGCCCTGCTCAGGCTGGCCCGCGCGACGCGCCCGGATCGGCGGCTTGATGTGCGCGGCCCAGCAAAAGGCCTGCGATCGCCCAGAAAGCGAGCATGGTCGTCTGCCACATGAAGTCGTCGGTGGTATTTTTCGCGATCATACCCGCAACCAGCGCGATGCCCGCCGCGCACAGCCACGGATCGCCCCGCCGCGCACGCCAGAAACTCAGGACCAGACACAGCAGCAGCACCGTCTCCAGCACCGCGCCGATCAAGCCCGTCTGCAGCCAGGTGTTAAGGAACAGGTTGTGCGCGTGGGTCAGCGCCTGCGGTTCGATCCTGAGCAGGCTCTGCGGCATTTCGCTCTGATACACCATGCCCGGTAACGGTTTGCCAAAGCCGACGCCGCGCCACATATGGCGCTTGGCTTCCGCCGTGTAAAACGCCCACAGTTTCGGGCGCGTGTCGGAGGATACGGTATCGCCGATACTGGAGAACGCCTGCGGGACCAGAACCTGATGGCCGTCGATCGCCACATCGTGCGACGCGGTAACGGCTGCGGCCTCGCCCAGACGCAGCCGCGAGCTGTATTCCAGCGTCCCGATGGCCGCCGCGCCGACCACGGCAAACGCGAGCAACGCCAACATTATGTGCCGCCGATAAAACGGAAACAGCGCGACCAGCAGCGTCGCAGCCGCGGCCGGCCAGAAAAACCGGTTGAGCGTCGCGAGGCCGATGAACAGACACATCACGAGGCCGGTCACGCCAAACAGGCGCCAACCCGGCCGCAACAGGACACCGCAGAACAACGCCATGGCGAACACCGCGAGCGTGCTGGTGTGGCCGACACGGGTATAGAAATGCAGCGGGAAGGTGTTGGCGGTGGGCGGCTGCAGGTGCCCCCAATAGAGCACGCTGATCAGCGCGAGCAGCACGCATGCCACCCAGTTGATGAGCGCGAGGGGCGCGAGCCGCTGCACCCGCGTACCCAGCAGCCAGAATGCCCAGAACGACACGAGCGGGTATAGCACCTCGTCGAGCCACGCATGCATGCTGATTGCGGGAAACGCGGACCATGCGACCGCGGCGAGCGTCCAGGCCGCCCAGCAGGCCATCGGCACCACCAGCGGCCAGCGCCAGACGGGCGGCCGCTGCGGCGAGAAAGCCGCCGCCAGCGTGCCGAGCGCGAGCAACGCGAGCGCGTTGAACACAACGGCTGTCATGTGCCCGAACATCACCGCAAACAGGAGAACCGGACACGCAATCCACAGGACGCGTTCGACGCGCGCGAACGTGTTTGTCATTACACTTCCACCAGAACGTTTTGCAATGCGTTGTATACGGACTCGACCGAGATGCGCCCCATGCAGTCGGCATGGTCACCCTTCCAGGCGACGCAGGTGGTCGAGTTGCGGTCACAACGCCGAACCCATGCAACCTCGCGCCGAAAGATAAACGGCTGATCGCGGCATGGCATGTCCGCGACCGTCATCGGCACGAACGGCACTTCACTCCAATATCGGCCCGCACCATGAATCTGTGCGTTGCCGGGCCCAAACAGCGCGACGGTCGGCACGCCGATCAGGCGCCCGAGGTGGGCGACACCCGTATCCGGGCACACCACGGCTTTCGCCCCGGCGAACAGATGCCACAGCTCGCCCAGACCCACCCGCCCCGCCAGATTCGGATGATGCGGGTCCGGGTCGATCGTGCGAATCAGTTCGGCCTCTCCCGGTCCGCCGCTCCAGACCGGAATATAGCCGAGCGCCTCGACGCGCTGCGCAAGTTCGCGCCAGCGTATGTCAGGCCAGCGCTTGACCGCGGTGCTCGCGCCAGGATGCAGCACGACGTAAGGCTGCGTAAGCAGATCGGCATCGGGCAGCGCCGCGTGTTGCGGCGCGGGCCAGTCGGCCGGCCGGTAGGGACGCGGCGGCGGCCCGTCGACCAGTTCGGTGGCGAGATCCGCCCATGCGGCCGGCGCAGCGGGATACGGCACGCTCTCATTGACCGGCCAGTTCTTCCACGCAGGCACGTCGCCGGCGTGCGCGACGATCCAGCGGCAGCCGGCGCCGAGCGCGAGCCAGCTATGCCGGTTGTCGCCGAGCACGAGGCCGAGATCGAACGGGCCGGCATCCAGCACGGCCCTGACTGAGGCGAGGTCGCGCGGGTCAAACGGCAGCGCCGTCACACCGAAGGGGCGCCCCGCGTACAGCGGCACGATCGCCTTCGGACAGGCAAGGAAGATCTCCGCTTGCGGATGCTCGGCACGTAACTTGGCCAGCACGGGCGTGAGCAGCAACGTGTCGCCGAGCAACAGATGGTGCGCAATGAGGATGCGTTGCAACGAGGATGGCCGGCGGCGCAACGGCTTGAGCACGAGGCGCGGAACGGCGCGCGCAAAGATGCGGATACGCCCGGATAGTCGGCTCATTGGGTCATCGGCACGTTGTTCCCGTCCGCGATCTGGCTGTGCGCCGGCACCCGGCTCGAGGTCGCGTTCCCCATGCAGAATCTCCAGCGGTATTCTTGTCGATTACTTCGGCCCCCGTGGTGCGTGACGCCATATACGGCACGGCTGACGCGCTGACTGCAGGCACGCTGTACCCGCCGCCTGACTGCGCCGGCACTGGAAGCAAAGTGAAAACAATTGAGAGTGGGCGGTCCGAGGTCAGACCAAAGGCTTTATATCTAAAAATTATAGCATGCACGAATGTCCGCAAAGCGGTACGGCCCCGGCCGCGCGGGCCTACGCCGCCAGCCTTCGGGCGGCTACAAGACTGCCCCTGCATGGTTCAATTCCCGCCGGAGTTGTGCACGGCATGGACGTGCCCCGCGTGGACACGCTCTGCCAGCGCGAGCAGCGCATTGACGTGGCCGGCGACACCCGCGTCGTACAACACGGCGCCGCGCGCCAACTCCGACTGGACCGGTCCCGGTCCCGCAAGCCGCTGTTGCACCGCGCGTTCGACGGTCGCGCGCAGGCCGGCTTCGTCATCCGGAGCGAACACGAACTTCGCGTGCTCAGCGATGGCATCGCAGCAGCCGATGCTCGACGGAAAGATCACTGGCGTGCCGCACATCACGGACTCGACGCCGACCAGTCCGAACGGCTCGTATTTCGACGCCAGGATCGTGAAATCGGCTGCGCGATAGCCGTCCTCGATTTCTTTCACGTAACCGATGTAGCGCAGCCGCCCGGACGTGCGCGCAGGCGGACGGCCCGCCACCGCGAGCACCACCGGCAGCGTGGTATCGCGCAAGGCGGCTTCGATCAGCGGCAGCCCCTTGCGTTCGTGACTGCTCGACGGGAACAGCAGCACGATCTCGTGATCGGCAAAGCCGAACTTGCGGCGCAACTCGGCGCGCCGCGCGGCATCGACCGGCGTGAAGCGCGCGGCGTCGACCGGTGGATACAACACGCGGATCTTTGCCTCGGGCACGTCGTAGAGCTCGCGCAGCTCGTCATGCATCAACTGCGAGTGCGCCACGATCACACTCGCCTGCCCGTATTGACGACGCTCGAGCGCGATCTGCCAGCTGTCCGAGCGCTTTTGCACCCGTCCGGTGGCGTTCAGGAAACCGATATGGGTGCCGCCACAGATCGCAATCTCGGAACAGTCGACCCGGTTGCAGCCGATCAGCACATCGACCCTGGCCGCGCGCCGCGCCCGGCGCAGACGCCATGAAAACCAGCGGTCGCGCAGCTTGCCGGGCAGAAACGCCACGTTGATGCGATGCGGCTCGACCATGCGGCTTTCCGGCACCGACATGTCGAAGCGCCGCGCAAAGAACGCCAGGTCGAGGCCGGCGGCGGCAAAGCCGCGCACCAGATCCATCGCGTAGCGCTCGAGGCCGCCGCTATGTTTCAGCGCATTACTGGAGAGTCCGATTTTCATCATTCAGACGATCGTGCGCGGGGCGCTGGGTCAGACGTAGAGGGAATCCATCCGGACGCGTATCAGGCGCGGTCCGTCCGGCGGTATCGCGCACGGGCGGCACGGATTAGAGCACATCCAGAATGCGTTTAACTTTCAACGCTTCTTCCACGCCCTTTCAGCGCCTCACGCCCATCAAGCCGCGTTCTGCTGGAACTGGATCCGGTGCAGATGCGCGTACAGGCCGTCTTGCGCCAGCAGTTCGCGATGACTGCCGCGCTCGACGATGCGCCCGGCTTCCAGCACCAGAATCCGGTCGGCACGCTCGATGGTCGACAGCCGGTGCGCGATGACGAGCGTCGTGCGGCCCTTCATCAGCGTTTCGAGCGCGGCCTGCACGTGGCGCTCCGACTCCGAATCGAGCGCCGAGGTGGCTTCGTCGAGAATCAGGATCGGCGCGTCCTTGTAGATGGCGCGGGCAATCGCCAGACGCTGGCGCTGGCCGCCCGAGAGCATCAGGCCGTTGTCGCCGACCAGCGTCTCGATGCCCCTGGGCATGGCCTGCACGGTATCCCACAGGTTGGCCGCCTGCAGCGCCGCCTTGACCTTCTCCGGATCCGCTGCCTTGCCGTACGCGACGTTGTGCGCAATCGTATCGTTGAACAGCACGACGTCCTGGCTCACCATCGCGATCTGGCTGCGCAGCGCATGCAGGGCGTACTCGGGCAACGCCACGCCGTCGACCAGAATTTCGCCGCCGGTCGGATCGAAGAAGCGCGGCAGCAGGTTGACGAGCGTCGTCTTGCCGCTGCCCGACGGGCCGGCGAGCGCAACCATCTCGCCCGGGGCCACCTTGAACGACACATGGTCGAGCGTTTGCCGGTCGTGCGTGCTGTTCGCGCCGTAGTTGAACGAGACGTCGCGGAACTCGACCTCACCCGATGCGTGCTCGAGCGGCCGGCCGCCGCCTTCCGGCTCGGACGGTTCGTCGATCAGGCCGAAAATCAGTTCGGCTGCCGTCATGCCGCGTTGCAGCGGCTGGTTCACGTCCATCAGGTGCTTGAGCGGCGAGATGATCAACAGCATCGACGTGACAAACGCGACGAAGCCGCCGACCGTCGTCTGGTCGGACGAGGATTGCACCACCGCAATCGTGATCACGACCGCGAGCGCGATGGAGGCAAGAAACTGCGTGAGCGGCTGCGCGAGGCCGCCCGAGACGGTCATGCGCATGGAGTAGCCGCGCAGGCGGCGACTCATTTCCGTAAAGCGGTCGATCTCGTACTGCTCGCCGTTGTGTACCTTGACGACCTTGTAGCCGCCCACCGTCTCCTCGACGATGTAGGACAGCTGGTTGGTCAGCATCTGGTGCTCGCGATTGAGCCGGCGCAGCCGCCGGTTGATCTTGCCGACCAGCCAGCCGATGGCCGGCAGCAGCACCGCGACGATCAGCGTCAGCTTCCAGTTCAGGTAGAACAGATAGCCGAGCAGGAAGAGCACCGTCAGCGAATCGCGCACCAGCGTGACCAGCACGCCCAACAGCACGTTGAGGATCTGGTTGACCTCGAAGACGATCGCGTTGATTACCGTGCTCGCGGTCTCGCGCTGGAAGAAGCCGACGCCCGTGTGGATCATCCGGTCGAACATCTTCAGGCGCAATTCGAGCAGGATCTTGTTCGACACGTACGCGAGCAGGTACCCGGAGGCGTATTGGGAAACGCCGCGGATGAACGCGAGGCCGATCACGGCAACCGGCACGATCCATCTGGCGTCGTCGCTGGCGTGCGCGCCGAAACCCTTGTCGAGGAGCGGCTTGAGCAGTGCCGGAATGCCGGCATCGGTGGCCGAGCTGACCGCCATTGCAGCAACCGAGCCGATCAGGACCCACAGGAGCGGCTTGAGATACGGCCAAAGCCGGCGCATGACGACAACCGGCGATGAGGCATCGCCTGAACCGATAACTTTGCTTAACGTGGGCTTCGCGCTCAAGGAATCCTCTAGAAAGGCGAACAGCGTGTCCACCGGACAGGCGGGCACAAAATACCGCATTGTAAACGTTCGGCCGGGCCGGACGCCCGTTCACGTTGTGGTGGGGCGGGCATGGATGGCGTTGGGCCGCACGGGTCTGGGGCGCCCGCGCCGGCCGGGATAAGGCGGCCTCGCGCTGCCGCTGTGTGCCGCTGTGTGCCGCTGTGTATACTTGCGCGACCCGTTTCGCCCACACCCTGCACCTTCCACGCTATTCAGGCATGAAAGAGACCACCCTCGGCGTCGCCATCATCACCAGGAATGCGGCGGCACGCCTCGCCGAGTGCCTGGCCGCCGTAGCATTCGCCGATGCGATCGTCGTGGTCGACGGCGGCAGTAGCGACGCTACCGTCGACATTGCCCGCGCGCACGGCGCGCGCGTCGTGCCGCAGACCGACTGGCCAGGTTTCGGGCCACAGAAAAACCGGGCACTGGATGCGCTGGATACGGACTGGATCCTCTCGCTCGATGCCGACGAGATCGTTTCGCCGGAGCTTGCCGCGGCAATCCGCGCAGCCATCGCCGCACCGGGTGCCGACGTGTATGCGGTGGATCGGCTGTCGAGCTTCTGCGGTCACTGGATTCGCCACAGTGGCTGGTATCCCGACTGGATCCCGCGCCTGTTCAGGCGCGGCGCCGCACGCTTCTCCGACGACCTGGTGCACGAGCGGCTGGTCTTCGATGCACCGGCGCAGCGGCTGCCGGGCAAGCTGCTGCATTACTCGTACGAAGACTTCGAAACCGTGCTGCGCAAGCTGGACGCGTATTCGACCGCAGGGGCCCAGCAGCGTCATGCCGCCGGCAAAAGCGGCAGCTTCGGCAAGGCGCTCGCGCGCGGCGCGTGGGCTTTCGTGCGCACTTACGTGCTGCGGGGCGGGTTTCTCGATGGCCGCGCCGGGTTCATGATCGCGGTGTTCAACGCGGAGACGGTGTATTACCGGTTCCTGAAGCTAGCGCAGCCAGGCCGGACGAAGCGGTAAGCGCGCGTAGGTATGCAAGCCCGCGCAGGAACGCGCGGGCCCGGCGTCCACAAGGGTCAATAGACGATCTCGATCGAGCTGCCGGCGAACTCGCCGCGCAGGGCCGCGAGCAGCTCGTCGGTCGGCTTCACGCGCCAGGCATCGCCAAGGCGCACCTCACCTTCCGCATTCTCGCTGCGATAGACGATCTGCACGGCAAGCCCGTTGGGGATCTGCACGGCCTGCCGCTGGCGGTCGCCACCGAAGCCGCCATTGCGGCCACCACCTCCACCACCACCACCGCCGCGAGCAGGCGCTGCGGGCGCCGGCGTAGCTTGCGGCTGGTCCGCGCCCGCGCTGTGCGCCTCCAGCACGCGGCGCAATGCGAGCGCGTCCGCGTTGCCGTTCATCTGCACTTTCACGGCCTCGGCATAACGGCAACGTGCGCGGCCGAGATCCATCACGGTGTCGACCGTGAAGCGGATGCCGCCCGTGAACGCGTCGTTGCGCGCCTGGCCTTGCACGACCAGCAGTTCGTCTTCCCTGAAGAGCTGCTTGTGCGCTTCGAACGTCTCGTTGAAGACCGTCACTTCGCATTGACCGGTGCCGTCATCGAGCAGCGCGATCAGCATCTTGCCGCGCTGGGTCATCTGCGTGCGCAGCGACGCGATCACGCCGGCGATCAGCTTGTCGCGCCCTTCCTTCAGCTCGCCGATCTTCTGGCGCGCGAAGCGGCGCACTTCGTCCTTATAGGCATCGAACAGATGGCCCGAGAGGTAGAAGCCAAGCGCGCCCTTCTCTTCCTGCAGCTTCTTCTTTTCCGGCCACTCGGGTTCGTCTACCAGTTCGTGACCTTGCGAGGGCGCGTCGCCCATATCGAACAGGCCTGCCTGCATGGCGTTGGCGCTCGCCTGATCGGCGGCTTCCATCGCCAGCGACACCGAGGCGATCAACTGCGCGCGGTTCGCATGCAGCGCGTCGAAGGCGCCGGCGCGGATCAGCGCTTCGACCGTGCGACGGTTGACCACGCGGCGGTCGATGCGGTTGCAGAAATCGAACAGGTCGATAAACGGACCGTCTTCGCGGGCGCGCAGGATCTCTTCGATCGCGCTCTGGCCGCTGCCCTTGATGGCGCCGAGACCGTAGCGTATCGTCTTCGAACGCTTGCCATCGGGTTCTGCGACCGGCTCGAAGCGGTACGCCGACTGGTTGATGTCCGGCGGCAAGACCTTCATGTTGTTCGCGATGCAATCTTCGAACAGGACCTTGACCTTGTCGGTGTCGTCCATGGCAAGCGACATATTCGCTGCCATGAATTCGGCCGGATGGTGTGCCTTCAGCCACGCGGTGTGGTACGCAAGCAGCGCGTATGCGGCCGCGTGCGACTTGTTGAAGCCGTAGCCCGCGAACTTCTCCATCAGGTCGAAGATTTCGTCGGCCTTCTCGCCGGTCAACCCGTTCTTCGCGGCGCCCTGGCGGAACAGTTCGCGATGCTGGGCCATTTCCTCGGCCTTCTTCTTACCCATCGCACGACGCAGCAAGTCGGCGCCGCCCAGCGAGTAGCCGCCGATGATCTGCGCCATCTGCATCACCTGCTCCTGGTAGACCATGATGCCGTAGGTCTCTTTCAGAACAGGTTCGACACGCGGGTCCGGATACTCGACCACCTCGCGGCCGTGCTTGCGCGCACAGAAGCTCGGGATCAGGTCCATCGGGCCCGGACGGTAGAGCGCCACCAGCGCGATGATGTCCTCGAAGCGGTCGGGCTGGGCGTCTTTCAGCATGCCTTGCATGCCGCGGCTTTCCAGCTGGAACACGGCGACCGTATTCGCTTTCTTGAGGATCGAGAACGACGGCGCGTCGTCGAGCGGCACTTGCGCCAATGACCAGTCCTGCTTCGACGGATCGAGGCGGCGGATATAGCGCTCGGCCCAGTCGAGGATGGTCAGCGTGGTGAGACCCAAAAAGTCGAACTTGACGAGGCCGACGGCTTCGACGTCGTCCTTGTCGTACTGGCTCACGACGCCGCTTTCGTCACCCTGCGTGTAGAGCGGGCAGAAATCGGTCAGCTTGCCGGGCGCGATCAGCACGCCGCCCGCGTGCATGCCGACGTTACGCGTCAAGCCCTCGACGCGCTGCGCGAGTTCGAGCAACTGGTGCACTTCGTCTTCGTTATCGAAGCGTTCCTGCAGCAGCGGCTCTTCCTTCATCGCGTCGGCGATGGTGACGTGCTTGCCGGGCTTGAACGGAATCAGCTTGGCGATACCGTCCGTGAACATGTAGCCGAGATCGAGCACACGGCCGATGTCGCGCACAGCCGCCTTCGCCGCCATCGTGCCGAAGGTGGCGATCTGCGACACGGCGTCCGCGCCGTACTTTTCCTTCACGTAATGGATGACGCGGTCGCGCCCGTGCTGACAGAAGTCGATGTCGAAGTCAGGCATCGACACCCGTTCCGGATTCAGGAAACGTTCGAACAGCAGGTTGTAGCGCAGCGGATCGAGGTCGGTCACACCGAGCGCATAGGCGACCAGCGAGCCCGCACCGGAACCCCGGCCCGGCCCGACCGGCACACCGTTGTTCTTCGCCCAGTTAATGAAGTCCGCGACGATCAGGAAGTAGCCCGGAAAGCCCATCTTGATGATCGTGCCGCACTCGAATTCGAGGCGCTGGTAGTACGTTTCGCGCTGCGCTTCGCGCTCGGCCACGTTGGGGTACAACTGTTCGAGGCGCTTTTCCAGCCCCTCTTTCGACAGGTGCACCAGATAGTCGTCGAGCGACATGCCGTCCGGCGTCGGGAACAGCGGCAGCTTCGGCTTGCCGAGTTCGAGCGTCAGATTGCAGCGCCGGGCGATTTCGACGGTGTTGGCGAGCGCCGACGGGATGTCCGCGAACAGCTCGGTCATCTCGTCCTGGGAGCGGAAATACTGCTCGGTCGTAAAGCGCTTCTGACGGCGTGGATTCGCGAGAATGTCGCCTTCAGAGATGCACACCCGCGCTTCGTGCGCGGTGAAGTCGTCGGGCGTCATGAACTGCAACGGGTGGGTTGCGACCACCGGCAGCTTGAGCGATGCCGCGAGCGTCACCGCCTGCTGCACGTAGATTTCGCCGCCCGGCTGACCGCAGCGCTGCAACTCGATATAGAAGCCGTTGGGAAAGACCCTGGCCCAATGCTGCGCGTTGCGTTTGGCGGCCTCTTCGTTACCGGCTGCGAGTGCCATGCCGATATCGCCGTGCTGCGCGCCGGAGAGCGCAAGCAACCCTTCACCCAGCCCGGTTTCGAGCCAGCCGGCCTCGATCTCGGCGCGCCCGCGATACTGATTGGTGAGCCACGCTTTCGTCAGCAACTCGCACAGGTTCAGGTAGCCGCGGCCGTCTTTGACCAGAAGCAGCAGCCGCGAGGGCTTGTCGCGGTCGTCCGGATTGGTGATCCACACGTCGCAGCCGGCAATGGGTTTGACCCCTTTGCCGCGGGCTTCCTTATAGAAACGGACGAGGCCGAAGGCGTTGCCGAGGTCGGTAAGCGCGAGCGCGCCCTGACCGTCTTTGGCCGCCGCCGCGACGATGTCGTCAAGGCGCACGATGCCATCGGCAATCGAGAATTCGGAGTGAACGCGGAGATGAACGAAGCGAGGATCTGACATGGGCGTTATTGTAACTCCAGCCTCCGGAAGATTTGAGCCGAAACGGGAGCGTTGGCCATTTGGACAAGGGGCGGCCGTCAGGCGCGAACGGTTTGCGTGGCTGGCGCTGCGCGCTGGGGTTACGTTTGCGGCTGCGCCTACGGCTGCCGGTAGCGATTTGCGCCGGATAACTACCGGTGCTTTGCGCTGGCGCAACCGCATAGCCATTCGGCCGACTCGGGCAAACCGGCCGGTTGAGGGATAATACGGGTTTCGCCCTGTTTGCCGTGGCCGCGCCACGCGAGCGGCCCAACGCCGCCGCCTGCGCTATGTGCAGCGCCGCCGGCCACTTTACCGCTGGACCGTCATGAGCATCGTCAACCTCGCCGCCTACCAATTCGCGACTCTCGAAGCCACTGCCGAGTGGCGCCCGCTCGTTACCGGGCGATGCAACGCACTCGGTCTGCGCGGCACGATCCTGCTCGCGCCGGAGGGCATCAACCTGTTTGTCGCGGGCACGCCGGAAGCCGCCGCCGCGTTTATCGACTACATTCGCCACGATCCGCTGTTCGAGGGCAGGTTCGCGAACCTTCAGTTCAAGGAGAGCGTATCGGAGAAGCAGCCGTTCCGCCGCATGCTGGTGAAGCTCAAGCGCGAGATCATCACCATGAAGAAACCGGCGATCCGGCCGGAACTGGGGCGCGCGCCGTTCGTCGATGCACCGACCCTGAAGGTATGGCTCGACCGCGGCCACGACGACGAGGGCCGGCCGGTGGTGATGCTCGACACGCGCAATGCGTTCGAAGTGGACGTGGGCACTTTCGACGACGCGCTGGACTACCGCATTACGAAATTCAGCGAATTTCCCGAGGTGATCGAGAACAACCGCGCCGATCTGGAAGGCAAGACGGTCGTCTCGTTCTGCACCGGCGGGATTCGTTGCGAGAAGGCGGCGATCCACATGAAGGAAGTCGGTATCGAGAACGTGTACCAGCTCGAAGGTGGGATCCTGAAGTATTTCGAGGAAGTGGGCGGCGCGCATTACCACGGCGAGTGCTTCGTGTTCGACTACCGTACGGCGCTCGACCCCGAATTGAAGCCTACGGCCACGGCGCAGTGTTTCGGTTGCCGTGCGGTGGTGAGCCCGGAGGCCCAGGGGTCGCCGTTGTACGTACCCGGCAAAACGTGTCCCGAGTGCCACCCGGACAGAAACGCCGCGCGCGCCGCGTGATGATGATTGCGCCTGACCGCGCGCAGAGAAGCCCTGGTCAACGCGGCATGACCGCCCCTGCATCGACGGCGCCGCTCTTGTGCACGAGGGCTCGAGCCTCTGCGGCGGCGCCCCGAACCCAGACATGACCTACCGCGGCCGCTTCGCCCCCTCACCGACTGGGCCGTTGCATTTCGGCTCGCTGGTGAGCGCGCTCGCTAGCTGGCTGGATGCACGCGCGCATAACGGCGTGTGGCTGGTGCGAATCGAAGACATCGACGGACCGCGCACGGTACCGGGCGCCGCCGAGGACATTCTCGCGACGCTCGAGCGATTCGGCCTGCACGCGGATGAGCCGCCCGTCTGGCAAAGCCAGCGTACGGCGCGCTATCAACAGGCGTTGGAGCAATTGCAGGGCGCGGGCCTTGTTTATCCGTGCGGGTGTACGCGCAAGGAGATTAGCGACTCGTTGCTCAACGCACACGCGCGCAACACCACGCTCGCCTACCCGGGCACATGCCGCAACGGCCTGCACGGAAAACCGGCACGCGCATGGCGGCTGCGGGTACCGGACGGCGATGCGGCGGTGATCACGTTCGACGACCGCTGGCAGGGCTTGCAGATGCAGGATCTGGCTACAGAGGTTGGCGACTTCGTATTGAGACGAGCGGATGACCAGTGGGCGTATCAACTGGCGGTGGTCGTCGACGATGCTGACGCGGGCATCACGGACATTGTGCGAGGAGCGGACCTGCTGGATTCGACAGCACGGCAGATCTACTTGCAGCGCTGCCTTGGTGTACCGGCGCCGGCGTATCTGCACGTACCCGTGGTCACAAACCAGGCAGGTGAAAAGCTAAGCAAGCAAACGGGCGCAACGGCGCTGGACACGAGCCGCCCGCTGGACGCGTTACAGGCGGCGGCGCGGCACCTGCAACTGGACCTGGGCACTAACGAGTACAGGTCACTGGAAGCGTTCTACGAAGCGGCAACAACGGCGTGGGCGCGACGCATCGACTGTGTGCGTGCGACCGCTGGATGATGACGCCGGCGCAATCGGTCTCAATGAGAGGCAACGGATGCGACGCGCGAGGCACGGCACGAGGCGGAACCTGGGAGTGGCGCAAGGGACATCTGGACGAAAGACGAGCCGCCAGCACGGCGCCCAGCAAACGCCTTAGCGGATGACGGTTTGACCGCGTGGGCGGAAGGCGCCGTGCAAGAACGCGCGGCACGCCTCCCAGCACCGAGGACACTGCGCATGAAGGAGCGGGCTGGAAACCGGCTCGACCTGGCACCCCTCGCACCACTGCCGCTTCTGCGCAGGTAGTAGCAACATCAAGCAAAGACCGGAGGGCGACCGACCCATCGGCGGTGCGCGCAGCGCGCACGCTGGAGCGGATGAGTCCCTTGTCACGAACCTGGGCGGTGCGAGGGAACGTCGCGTCTTCGGGCCACTCCGTGTTCAACTGAGAGGTGGACACCTACAGGCTGGCGGTTGGAGCCCGCTTTCTTTGTCTACTTTCTTTGCGGCGGCGCCCCGAAGGAAGTCCCCTGGGGGGACAAAGGAAAGCAGGTGCCGCCCCGCACAGGGGCAACGCAAATAAACCACAAGGAAAACAAGGAAAGGCCAACGCCCCAGGAAAACAATCAGAAACAACCACCCGAGGCAAAACCCAAATCAGGAAGAAGTACTCTTCCTTGGCATCCCAAACCCACCAAGCAGTGCAGCCAGCGGCTGCTTCGGAGCCGGCTTCTGCGCAGCAGCAACATCAGCAATCTCATCGACCTTCCGACTGGAAGGCGACGGCTCATAAGGCCTGGAAAAGAAATCATCGACAGGTTGTTGCCGATGATGATGCGGCCTGTCGAACGAAGAAGAGGAGGAGGAGGAGGAGGAAGAAGCCGAAGCGGAACCAGAGCGCCGACGCCCGGAGGCCCGCTCATCCCGCCCTTCCCGCTCACGCCGCGGCGCACGTTCTTCATGATGATGCCGCACGGGCACATCAACAGTAAGCCGCTGCACTTCAAGCGGCCGCTTGATCAGCTTCTCGATATCGGCAAGCTGCTTACGCTCATTCGGGCTACACAGGGAAAGCGCATCTCCGGAAGCCCCAGCCCGCCCCGTACGCCCAATCCGGTGCACATAATCTTCCGCATTGAACGGCAGATCGAAGTTAATCACCGTCGGCAGCTCGACAATATCCAACCCACGCGCAGCGACATCCGTAGCAACCAGAGCCTCGATCTCACCGCGCTTGAAGGCGTCCAGAGCCTGCATCCGCTCATTCTGCGTCCGGTCGCCGTGAATCGCCGTCGCCACCACGCCATCGCGCTCGAGGTTGCGCGCCAGGCGGCTCGCGCCGATCTTGCTGTTGCAGAACACGAGCACCTGCTTCAGACCACGCTCGCGAATCAGTTGCACCACGGCGCCAGTCTTGTCACCCTCGGCCACTTCATAAACCGTCTGTGTGACGTTGGTCGCGGTCGAATTGCTGCGCGCCACTTCGATGGTCTGGGGGTTACGCAGATACGTCGCCGCCAGCTTCTTGATTTCGCCCGAGAAGGTCGCCGAAAACAGCAGCGTCTGACGTTCCTTCGGCAACAGATTCAAGATGCGCTGCAGATCCGGCAGAAAGCCCATATCGAGCATCCGGTCGGCTTCGTCGAGCACCAGCATCTGCACCTGGCCCAGATTGGCGGTCTTCTGCTGCACGTGATCGAGCAGACGCCCGGGCGTCGCAATCAGAATCTCGACGCCGCGGCGCAGTTGCTCGGACTGCGGATTCATGTCCACGCCACCGAACACCACCGCGCTGCGCAGCGCTGTATGTTTTGCGTAAGCGTGGACGTTGGCGGCAACCTGGTCGGCCAGTTCACGGGTCGGCGTGAGAATCAGCGCGCGCACCGGGTGACGTGCCGGCGAGGCACTCGTGCTCGCCTGCGGCAGCAGGCGCTGGATGATCGGCAGCGAAAAACTCGCGGTCTTGCCGGTGCCGGTCTGCGCGGCGCCCATGACGTCGCGACCCGCCAGCACAACGGGAATCGCCTGTGCCTGGATCGGTGTAGGAGTCGTGTAGCCCTGCTCCGCAATGGCTTTCAGGATGTCGGGCGCAAGGCCGAACTGGTCAAAGGTCGCGGTACTGGGCGTGACGGCTGTGTCGGACATGGTGGCTTTCGCTAAAAATGCGCCTGCGCGGGGGGCGCGGCAGCGGCCGGGGCCGCGGAGGGCATCAGGATGAAGCGGAGCCACGGCGTGCCGC
>DASZIR010000002.1:0-56429 GCA_035948995.1 Paraburkholderia sp.
AACCTCGCGCGCTTCTGCGTGCACGGCATCAACGGCCTGCCGCTTCGATCCAGGACGAAAACCGCCACATCCGGCTCCTGAAACAGGGACTGCTGCCGCGAACCGCGCGGCGCGGTTGCCCTACGGGCCTGGTGACGCACACCTGGCGGTGTGTCTCCCCTCGGGGAGGTTGCAACGCAGCGTGGACAGCATCAGGTTGCCTGCTATCCGGCGATGGCCCGTTTCGTGGTTACCCGGACCGTGTCTGCAGCCACCGCTTCCGGAGCGCCGCGCTGAGGAAGCACGCGGCGGTGGGTCTGCTCACTTCGTTACAACGTAGCGGGTTGATTACCGCTCCCCCTGGTCAACCCCGAGCATGCCCAGTTGCCTGAACAAGCCCCGTACTTCTGTGCGGGGTGGTTGACATGCTCACCTCACAATTCGGGCTGGCCGCTAACGCGTGCGTCACTACCGCAGCCAGGCAGTGATGGCGCACGCGCCACGCCTTACACGAGTTCGATGCCCATTGCCGTCGCTTCGCCGCCGCCGATGCACAGCGTCGCGACGCCGCGCTTCAGGCCGCGCTGTTTCAACGCGCCGATCAGCGTGACCAGAATGCGTGCGCCCGATGCGCCGATCGGGTGACCCAGCGCGCAGGCGCCGCCGTTCACGTTGACCCTGTCGTGCGGCAGACGGTGTTCTTTCATCGCGGCCATCGTGACCACGGCAAAGGCCTCGTTGACTTCATACAGATCGACGTCGTCCGCTTTCCAGCCGTTTTTCTCGAACAGCTTGCGGATCGCACCGACCGGCGCAGTGGTGAACTTCGCTGGTTCCTGCGCAAAGGTCGAATGGCCGACCACGCGCGCGAGCGGCTCGACGTGTAACCACCTGGCGGTCGATTCTCGCATCATCACGAGCGCCGCGGCGCCGTCGGAAATCGACGACGAGTTCGCCGCCGTCACCGTGCCCGTCCTGCTGAATGCGGGCTTGAGCGTCGCGATCTTGTCGAGATTCGCCTTGAACGGCTGTTCGTCGCGCTCGATGGTCACGTCGCCCTTGCGGCTCTCAACCTTGACCGGGGTGATTTCCCACGCGAACGAACCGTCCTCGTTGGCCCGTTTGGCGCGCTTGAGCGATTCAATGGCAAACGCGTCTTGTGCTTCGCGCGTGAAATCGAACGATGCCGCGCATTCCTCGGCGAAGGTGCCCATCAGGCGGCCTTTGTCGTAGGCGTCTTCGAGGCCGTCGTAGAACATGTGGTCGATCACCTGGCCGTGGCCCATGCGCATCCCGGCGCGTGCCTTGGGCAGCAGGTACGGCGCGTTCGTCATGCTTTCCATGCCGCCGGCGACGATCACATCCACCGAGCCCGCCGCCAGCATGTCGTGCGCGAACATCGCCGCGCGCATGCCGGAGCCGCACATCTTGTTGACCGTCGTGCTGCCGGTGCCCAGAGGCAGGCCGGCACCGAGGGCGGCCTGACGGGCCGGCGCCTGGCCGAGGCCGGCGGGCAGCACGCAGCCCATCACCACCTCATCGATCTGCTCGGGCTTGAGGCCGGCGCGTTGCACGGCGGCCTCGATGGCGATGGCGCCGAGCTGCGGTGCGCTCAGCGTCGCGAAGTCGCCCTGAAATGCCGCCATCGGCGTGCGGGCGACGGAAACGATCACGATCGGATCGACCTGGGTGTCACGCTTTGTCTCACTCATGTTTTAGCTCCTTGATCACACCTTCGACAATAGCCGGCACATCGCCGAGCCTGGCCGCATCGGCGGCGACCATGTCGTTGTCTGCTTTGTGCGCGCCGCTGGCCGATACGGCCGCGACGCAGCGCAAATACGTTTCGTCGAGCCCACCCGGCTCTCCGATCGTCATGCCCAGGTTGCGCACCTTGCCGTCGTGCACGCCATAGACCCAGCCATGCACGGTGAGCTCCTGGCCGCGCGCCCACGCATCGTTGACGATGGTCGTGCGGCACACGTTGACGACCTGTTCAATCGTATTCAGCTCAACCAGGCGCCGGTGGCGCGCTTCGCCGAGCGGCCATTCCTCGAGCAGCGCCGCATGCTTGGTGCGCACGTCCTGCACGTGATGCAGCCAGTTATCCGCGAGACCGACGCGCCGGCCGTGCAGCGCCGCGCCGACGCCCGAGCAGCCATAGTGGCCGACCACCATGATGTGCTTGACCTTCAGCAGGTCGACCGCGAACTGGATCACCGACAGGCAGTTCAGGTCGGTGTGCACCACGACGTTCGCGATGTTTCTGTGCACGAACACTTCGCCCGGCGGCAGGCCGATGATCTGGTTGGCCGGCACGCGCGAATCCGAGCAGCCGATCCACAGGTATTCAGGCGTCTGCTGGTCGGCGAGGCGCGAGAAATACTCCGGATCCTCGGACAGTTTGCGGGCCACCCACCTGTCGTTGTTCTCGAACAGGTGCGCGAGCGGGTTGGGCAGAGAGGAAGCATTTGCGTTCATGGTGCGTCGAGTCGGTTACTGGGCCGATGGACCGGTCGGTGTCGTTACTGGAGGGGAGGGCGTTGAACGGGGTCCATGATCGTTCACGCCGCGCGCACAGCAGGTTCGCGCGCTGCCTTGGATTCGTTTGCATTGCCGGCTGCATCCACATCGGTCACGGGAGCGAAACGCTCCGGATAGCGGATGCAGAAGCGCACGCTGCTGTCGTAGGGAAAGAAGTCGGCCAGTTCGCCTTTCAGTAGGTGATCCTTGTGCCGTTGCCACAGCGCGGGATCGAAGAAGTCTGCGTGGTGCTGCATAAAAGCGCGGCGCACGCGTGGGTCGCCGAGCAGAAAGGTACCGTAAGTTTCGGGGAAGATGTCGTGCCGGCCGACCGAATACCACGGTTCGCCGGACAGCTCGTCTTCCTCGTTGCGTGGCGGCGGCACGGCGCGCACGTTGCAATCGGTCAGGTATTCGATTTCATCGTAGTCATAAAACACGACGCGGCCGTGACGCGTGACCCCGAAGTTCTTGTACAGCATGTCGCCGGGAAAGATGTTGGCCTGCATCAGTTCCTTCACCGCGTCGCCGTATTCCTTGATGCCGTGGTCGACCTCATCGTCACTACCGTTCTGCAGGTAGAGGTTCAACGGCACCATCCGCCGTTCGATGTACAGATGGCGGATCACGAGGTTGTCGCCCTCGTATTCGATCATCGAAGGCACTTCCTTCTCGAGTTCGTGCAAAAGCGCGTCGTCGAGGCGCGAGACCGGCAGCGCGACGCTCGAGTATTCGAGCGTATCGGCCATGCGCCCAAGGCGGTCGTGACGTTTGACGAGCTGATACTTGCCCTGGATCTGCGCGCGCGTGGTTTCCTTCGGTGGCGGGAAGTTATCCTTGATCAGCTTGAACACGTATGGAAACGACGGCAGCGTGAACACCAGCATCACCAGCCCCTTGATGCCGGGCGCGATGATGAATGGATCGCTCGAATGCGACAGGTGGTGCAGCAGGTCGCGGTAGAAGAGATTCTTGCCCTGCTTCTGCAGCCCCACCGAGGTATAGATTTCCGCCTTCGGCTTGCCCGGCATGATCGTGCCGAGAAACTCCACATAGGCGGACGGCACTTCCATGTCGACCAGAAAATACGAGTGCGAGAAGCTGAAGATGATCAGCAACTGGTCGCGCTTGAGCAGCACCGTGTCGAGCGCCAGCAGACCGGGTATCACATGACGCAGCGGCACCGCGAACGGCAGCAGCGCATCGCCATTGATGATCCGGCCGACGATATACGCCGACTTGTTCCGGTAGAACAGCGACGACAGCACGTGAATCTGAAAGTTGGCCGCTTCGTCGAAAGTGCCGAAGGCGTCGTGGATGGCCTGCATCACACAGCCGACGTCGCGCTGCAGGTCTTCAAACGGCGGTTCGAGCTGAAAGTTCGTGACGATACGCTCGAGCGTGGCAGCGAGGCCGTCCCTGCCGGGGTAGTACGCGCGGTAGGTCGGCTTGGCGGCGGGTTCGTCGTTCTCGATATATTCGGTCGAGATGGCGGGCCGCACGAAAATGAAGTCGTTGTTGAAATACGAGCGGTGCAGGATCTTGCAACACACCGAATTGAAGAACGTCTCCGCGCACTCGGGCTGCCGGTGCGTGGTCAGAAGGCCAATGTAGTGCAGCTTGATCTGCTGCCAGACTTCGTCGTCGATGTTTTCGGCGTCATATTCGTCTTCCAGCAGCTCGACGCATTCCTCGACCCGTTCGTCATACGAAGTAATGCGCTCACGTGCAAGACGTTGCAGCCCATGCCAGTCGCCGGCTTCGAAGAGCGCCTTGGCGCGGATCGCGGCGTCGCGGAAGATGCGGTAGTGCCGGTCGAAGCCTTCGAGCATCGTTTGCGCGAGGTCGAAGCCGATTTGCGACGACAGCAGTTTGGGAAAGTGATTCATGTCGACCGTGCATCCGTTCAATGTCGTGAAGACACCCGCAATTGTATCGTCCGGGTGAGCCGTTGACGTAACGCGCCGCGGGACTTGCGCCTTCGTGCGTCGTGCACGTTCACAGGCGTTCGTCGACGTTCAGACTGGCTTCGTGCGGCTCGCGTGCACCGCTTTCGAGCAATGCGCGCGCCTGGGCTTCGTATTGCGCGAGGTCTTCGAGCGTAGCGTTCAGATCTTCAAGCTGGCGCTCCAGCACTTCGCGATGCCGCGTCACCGTGGCAAGGAACGCGTGCAACTGCGGCACGGTATCCGTCGGCGACTCGTACAGGTCGAGCAGGTCGCGGATTTCCGACAACGTGAACCCGAGCCGTTTGCCGCGCAGCGTCAGCTTCAGGCGCGTGCGGTCGCGGCCCGAATAGACGCGCCGCAGGCCGCTCGATCCTTCACGGCTCGGCGAGAGTAAACCCTGGTCTTCGTAGAAGCGGATTGCACGCGCGGTGACGTCGAATTCCCGCGCGAGCTCGGTGATGGTGTATTGCGTGTTCATCGGAACATCCCGTGGCCGGGCAGAAAATCGGATTGGACGATAGAATCGACGTTTACGTTATCGTCAACTTGAGCAAAGCGCAACCAGGGCGCGTGGCAACGGACGCCGCGCGGCAGACGGAGGAAGACACCCACAATGAATGCACTCGAACACCAACTCGACTACCCGTTCAAGGACACCTTGCCGGAACCCGGCCACGCGTACGAAGTGACGCCCGGCGTATTCTGGCTGCGCATGCCGCTGCCGTTTGCGCTGGACCACATCAACCTGTGGCTGCTGCGCGATGAGATCGACGGCCAGCAAGGCTGGACCGTGGTCGATTGCGGGATCGCGTCGGATACGATCAAGGCGAACTGGGAGCAGGTGTTCGACACGGTGCTGGGTGGCCTGCCAGTGCTGCGTGTGATCGTCACGCACTGCCATCCCGATCACATCGGCCTTGCGCACTGGCTCTGCGCGGGCGG
The DNA here is from genome assembly GCA_035948995.1 of Paraburkholderia sp. Classification (GTDB taxonomy): domain Bacteria; phylum Pseudomonadota; class Gammaproteobacteria; order Burkholderiales; family Burkholderiaceae; genus Paraburkholderia. The sequence continues at coordinate 5,394 of DASZIR010000002.1, forward strand.
CGAGCGCCAGCGCTGGGACGTGCGGCTGTGGATGACGCTGGGCGAATACATGCAGGCTCGCGTGATGGCGGCCGGCGACGGTTCGAACGCGGGCGGGGAGGGGGCGGCGCGGCATTTCGCGCGACATGGCCTGAGCGATGGGGAATCGCTCGACAAGCTGCGCAATCGCAAGAGCTATTACTCGAGCCTTGTGCCGGCGATTCCCGGGCAATACCGGCGCTTGCGCGAGGGCCAGGCGGTGGCGATCGGCGGCAAGACATGGCGCGTGGTGACGGGTTTCGGTCACGCGCCGGAACACTGCGCGCTGCATTGCGAGGCGGAGGGCGTGCTGATTTCGGGTGACATGGTCTTGCCGCGCATCTCGACCAACGTGTCGGTGTTCGATATGGAGCCGGAAGGCAACCCGCTCGCGTTGTATCTGGAATCGCTTGGCCGTTACGAGGCGATGGCTGAGGATACGCTGGTGCTACCGTCGCACGGCAAGCCGTTTCGCGGCGTGCGCACGCGGATTGTGCAGTTGCGCGAGCATCACGACGCGCGGCTTGCTGAAGTGCGTGAGGCTTGTGCCGAAAGGCCGCAAAGCGCGGCCGATATCGTGCCGTTGATGTTCAAGCGGCAACTCGATATCCACCAGATGACGTTTGCCATGGGCGAGGCGCTCGCGCATTTGCACCTGCTGTGGCTCGCGGGTGAGTTGAAGCGCACGCAGGATGCGGATGGCGTGATCCGGTTTGCGGCGTAAAGCGTGGCTGGCGCGGCGTACGAGGCGGTGGACGCAGATACATACCCGGCGGCGTAAAGACGTCCTTTAGTGCTTCAGAAAGTCCCCGAAAAACAGACAGGCCCGGTGCTACGCAACCGGGCCTGTCTGTTTGTGCCTTGTTCGAACAGCGTCGTACCGCTCCTACTGCACCGCCACCGTCGTAAAGTTCTGCCGTCCGAACGGGCTCACGTGATACCCGCTGACGTCGGTGCGGGTGATGGCCGCCGCCGTCGGATAACCGAGCGGAATCCACAGCGCCTGATCGTGGATGATCTGCTGCGCCTGCTCATAGGCCTTCGCGCGTTTGGCCTGATCGGGCGTGGCTTTGCCTTCGGCGATCAGCCTGTCGAGGTCGGCGTCGCAAAAGCGCGCGAAGTTGATGCCCGACTTCACCGCATTGCAGCTAAAGAGCGGCGACAGATAGTTATCCGGATCGCCGTTATCCCCGGCCCAGCCCATGAACAGCGAGTCGTGCTGGCCCTGCTTGGCCTCCTTGATCAGCTCGCCCCATTCGATCACCTTCACGTCCGCCTTCACGCCGATCTTCGCGAAGTCGGCCTGCAGCAGTTCGGCGCCGGCCTTCGGGTTCGGGTTGAGCACGCTGCCGGTCGGGCGAACCCAGATGGTCGTGGAAAAGCCGTTCGGGAAGCCTGCATCGGCGAGCAGCTTCTTCGCCTTCTCAGGATCGTACGGCCACGCCTTGACTGACCTGTTGTAGCTCCACGTATTCGGCGGATACGGATTCACGGCCGGCGTCGCCGTATTGTCGAACACGGTTTTCAGATACGTCGTGCGGTCGAACGCCATGTTCAGCGCCGCGCGCACCTTCTGGTTATCGAGCGGCTTCTTGTCCGTGTTCAGCGCGACGAACGCGGTCATGAACGCGGGCGTCTGCACGACGGCGAGCGACCTGTCGGTTTTCGCGTCGGCGACGTCCTGCGGCTTCGGCGACAGCGCGATCTGACATTCGCCCGTCTTCACCTTTTGCGCCCGCACCGTGGCGTCCGGCGTGATCGCGTAGATCAGGCGGTCGATTTTCGGCCTGGTACCCCAGTAGGCCGGGTTCACGTCATAGCGGATCACCGCGTCCTTCGTGTAGCTCTTCAGCACGAACGGGCCGGTGCCGATCGGCTTCGCGTTCAGGTCGAGCTGCTTGCCCGCCTTCAGCAACTGGTCGGCGTATTCGGCGGAGTAGATCGACGCGAAGCCCATCGTCAGGATCGAGATGAACGTCGCATCGGGCTGGTTCAGCTCGAACCTGACCGTGTTGTCGTCGACCTTCGAGACCGACTTGATCAGCTTGGGCAGACCCATCGACTGCGCGTGCGGGAAGCCGCTCGCACCCGTCACCTTGTGCCACGGGTTGCTGTCGTCGAGCATCCGGCTAAAGGTGAAGACGACGTCGTCGGCAGTCAGCGGCCGCGTGGGCTTGAAGTAGTCGGTGGTCTGGAACTGCACGTTGGGGCGCAGGTGGAACGTGTAGGTGAGACCGTCGGGGCTCACCTCCCAGCTTTGCGCGAGCGCCGGCACCATTTTCTTCGCGGCCTCGTCGTACGCGACCAGCGGATTGAAAATCACGTCGGCCGATGCGTTGGTCGTGACGAGCGAGTTGAACTGGACCACATCGAAGCCGTCGGGGCTCGATTCCGTGCACACGGTCAGCGGTTTGGCGAGCACCAGCGCGGGCGCGGTGACGATCAGGGCGGCGATGACGGTGACGGGCAGTTTGAAGCGCATAGGATCTCCCATAACAGACGCGGTCAGGCAGTTCGTCTTTTTTCCGGCGACAGCGGCCCGCGCGGGCCGCCGACTTTATTGTGATACGTTTCCGGCGCTGGCGCAGTGCCTGTCTGCGCGTTCCCGCCAAGGCGAAAGCTTATCGAAGGGTGGTTGTGCCGACAACAAACTAATCGGCATATTCATATGGTCCGGTTCGGCTCGCCCTTGCGTCGTGTTCATCGCGCAGAAGCATAACGCGCCAGATAACCGATCCCTTCGATGGCACGCGATCCGTACCATGAGACCTGCTCCCCGTCGATCAGCGCGATGCGCTTGCCCGCAAGGCGTGCATCGCGCCTGAGCGCGTCGCAATGGGCCTCGGTGAAACGATACGGCTCGCTCGACAGTAACACGCGCTCGACGTCCGCCAGCCAGGCGGCGTCGAAATCGAACGCGGGGTAGCGGGCCGCACCTGTCGGGCCGCCTGGCACGGCGGGCAGCGTGTGCCAGTTCACGAGCCGCAGCATGGCGGAGATGTACGTATCGCGCGCAACGGTCATCCACGGATCACGCCAGATCACGTAAAGCACCTGCAATGCGGGTTGCGCATGGGCGGCGGCTTCGGCATCGGCGAGTTGCGCTTCGAGTGCTTCGGACAGGCGCCGGGCCTCGTCGCCGCGATCGAAGATCGTGCCGAGCAGCGCGTAGAGAGCGAGATTGTCGTGCGGGGTCTGCGGATGGGTGACGACGATATGCGGCACGAAGCTGCGCAGACGCTCGAAGGTGTCGCGCTCGTTCTCGTCGATATTGACGATCACGTGGGTGGGCTGCAGCGCGCGGATCGCATCGACGTTGACGGCTTTGGTGCCGCCAACCTTCGGCACATGGCGGACCCGCTCGCGCGGATGGACGCAAAAGCCGGTGCGCCCGACGATCTGCCGGTCGAGCCCTAGCGCAAACAGCAATTCAGTGATGCTCGGAACGAGCGAGACGATGCGCGCCGTGGAGCCCGCCATTTCGTGCGCGACACCGGCAGCATCGAGCGCACGTGAGTTCATGGCCTATTCGGCGGCGCGCGGCTTGCGCGGCGCCCTTTCGAACACGCGGTCGTAGAGCCAGCGCGGCAGCACGTGCAGCAACATCGCCGCGACCCGCATCTGCCATGGATAGATCGCGAACGACGTGTTGCGCGCAATCGCATCGGCAACCTTCACGGCGAAGCGGTCGGCGTCCATCAGGAACGGCATCGGATACGGGTTGTGCGCGGTCATCGGCGTGCGGATATAGCCGGGCGCGATCGTGACCACGTTGACCCCCTTGGGCCGCATCTCGACACGCAGCGCTTCGAGATACCTGAACGCCGCGGCCTTCGACGCGCTGTATGCGCCTGACCCCGGCAAGCCACGCACGCCGGCCACGCTCGCCACACCGACCAGCGCGCCTTTGCGTGCCGCCATCATGGCGAAGGCGAACGGCTCGAAGGTGGCGACCATGCCGTAGTAGTTGACGTCCATGACCTCGCGGAAGGTGTGCAGATCGCCGTGGCCCGTGACCGCGCCACGGCTGATGCCGGCATTGGCGATCACGATGTCGGGACAGCCGTATTGCGCCATGAACTGCTCAGCCGCGCCGGCGAGCGCATCGGCGTCGCGTACGTCGGCGGGGTAGATCGAGACGGGATGCTGGGGATGGGACTGCTGGAAGCTGGCGAGGGCGTCGCCACGGCGGGCAACGAGGCCAAGAATCGCGCCGCGCCGCGCATATTCGGCGGCGAGCGCGAGGCCGATGCCACTGGATGCGCCGGTGATGAAAACCTTCAGAGGTGTGCTCATACCGGCGCTCCGGGTGTTACATCTTCTTCGCGCGGACTTGAGCGACGAGGTAGTCGAGCACCTGGATCGTGCCCGGCAGGCTGTTGGTCGCAGCCGGGCCGGTCTCATACTTGCCCTGCACGGCCAGCGTCGGCACGCCGTCGATCTTGTAGTCGTCCAGCATCTTCTTGTCGCGCTGGATCTCGCTTTGCGTGGAGAACGAGTTGTACGCGTCCATGTACTTCTTCGGATCGACGCCGTTCTTCGCAAGGAATTTGGCCTGATCTTCCGGCGTCAGCAGGTAGTTCTTGTTGACGTGGATTTCGTTGAAGACTGTCGGCGTCAGTTGTTGTGCGAGGCCCAGCGCGTCGAGCGCGTGATACATCTTCGAATGCGGGATGAAATCGTCGCGGAAGGCCACCGGCACGCGCTTGAACACGACATCCGGGGCTTGCTTCTTGACCCACGCTTCGAGGTACGGGTTGAACTCGTTGCAGTGCGGGCAGCCGTACCAGAAGAATTCGGTAACTTCGATCTTGCCGGCGGGCACGTCGAGCGGCTGAGCCGACGACAGGACCGTGTAGTCCTTGCCGGCGACCGGCGCGGCCGGCGCGGCCTGTACCGCGGCGGCGACGAGGCCGAGTGAAAGGAAAAGGATGCTCAGCAGTTTTTTCATGTCTTGTTGACCCAATTAGGCGGAATAACGGTGGCGCGGCGATGCTGCAGGAGAGTGGCTGTCACCGTTACGAGGAGTGTGGCGGCAGGCCTCTGCCGTGCGTGAGACCCGCGCCGCACGCTGAGGTTCAGCGGCGGCGCATGACGGCACATTACTGTTTGCTAAAGCGGATCACGGCGGTATCGACCCCGGCGTCGGACAGGCGCTGGCGGGCCGAATTCATGTCGTCGAACTTCGAGAACGGCCCGATGCGCACGCGGAAGTACGTGACGCCGCCGGCGTCGCGCTGCGTGACCTTCGATTCGAAGCCCTGGAAGGCAAGGCGGGCACGCTGCTGCTCGGCGTCCGCCGAAGTCTTGTAGGCGCCGACCTGCAGGAAATAGCCGCTGTTCGCATCAGCGGCGGGCGCTGCCGCCGCGGTGCTGGTCGGCGCGCTGGTGGCCTGCTGGGGCTTCTTCGCCGCAGCGGCGGTGCCGTTATCCTGAGCCGGCTTCGGTGGGACCGCGACGCCGTTCGAGCTGGCCGGCGGCACTTCGACGATCTCCGGCTCCTGGAGCATGCCCGACGACTGCGTCTGACCGTTGGTCTGGCCCGGCGCCGTGTTCGGCGGCGCCGGCTGGGCGGCCTGCGGCACCGGTTGGCCAGGCGTCTTGCCTTGCAGCGGACGGTTCGGATCGTATTGCGGCTCGCTTGCGCCCGTCTCGGACGCTGCGGGCGGCGCCACCTTGGCGACGAACGGCGTCGGGGCCCGGGTGATATAGAGCGCCACCACTACCGCGATTGCCAGGCCGACAATCAGGCCCAGTACGATGCCGAGAAAAGTGCCCCCGGTTTGCTTCGACTGCTTCGTTGTGCGGCGTGGTTTTGCCATCGTCTAAATCACCTGCAAAAAGAATCCTGGAACGGCCGTCGATTATAACGACGGCCGCGTGCATGTCGTGCCGGAGGGCTTACATCTTGACGGGAGCAGAGACGCCGATCGTCGCAAGGCCATTTGCCAGCACCTGGCGCGTGGCGGCGAGCAGCGCGACGCGCGCGTTGCGCGCCGCTTCGTCGTCGACCAGGACGCGTTCGGCCTTGTCATTGTAGAACGAGTGGAATTCGCCCGCGAGGTCGCGCAGATAGAATGCCACCGCGTGCGGGGCGAGTTCGTCGGCGGCATGTCCCAGCATGTCGGGGAACTCCGCGATCTTCTGCAGCAGCGCCATTGCGCGCTCGCTGGTAAGCGGCGCCACGTCCACCGTGGGCAGGATGGCTTCGTCGGCGTTGTAGCGCGTCTTCCATTCGTTGATCACCGAGCAGATCCGGGCATGCGCGTACTGCACGTAGTGGACCGGGTTCTCGTCGTTCTGCTTCAGTGCCAGGTCGATGTCGAACACGAATTCCGTATCGGCCTTGCGTGAGATCAGGAAGAACCGCACGGCGTCGCGGCCGCGGCGAATCGTCGCTTCGTCGAGCAGATCCGGCGAGGTTTCCGTGCCGGGTGTCGCGCCGCCCGACCATTCGATCAGGTCGCGCACCGTCACGTAGCTGCCTGCGCGCTTCGAAATCTTCACTTCCTGGCCGTCGCGCATCACCGTAACCATCTTGTGCAGGATGTAGTCGGGATAGCCCTCCGGAATGCCGATTCCAAGACCCTGCAGGCCGGCGCGCACCCGCGCGATCGTGCCATGGTGGTCCGAGCCCTGGACGTTGATGACCTTGGTGAAGCCGCGCTCCCACTTCGCCACGTGGTAGGCGACGTCCGGCACGAAGTACGTGTAGGTGCCGTCGGTCTTGCGCATCACACGGTCCTTGTCGTCGCCGTCGTCCGTGGTGCGCAGCCACAACGCGCCTTCCTGCTCGTAGGTCTTGCCGGCGGCGACCAGCGCCTGAACCGTCTTCTCGACGCGGCCTTCCGAGTACAGCGACGATTCGAGGTAGTACTGGTCGAACTTCACGCCGAAGGCCTGCAGGTCCATGTCCTGCTCGTGGCGCAGATAGGCGACCGCGAAGCGGCGGATCGCATCGAGGTCTTCGACGTCGCGCGCGCCCGTGACCGGCTCGCCATCCTTGGCGGCGACGGTTTCGCCGTTCAGGTAGTCGCGTGCGATATCGGCGATGTATTCGCCGTTATAGGCCGATTCCGGCCAGCCGGCGTCGCCAGGCCTGAGTCCCCGGGCGCGCGCCTGGGTGGAGACAGCGAGGGTATGGATCTGCACGCCCGCGTCGTTGTAGTAGAACTCGCGGTGCACGTCGTAGCCCTGCGAAGCCAGCACGTTCGACAGCGCATCGCCAAGCGCCGCCTGGCGGCCATGGCCGACGTGCAGCGGGCCGGTCGGGTTGGCCGAGACGAATTCGACCAGCACGTGCTTGCCGGCATCGCGCTGCGAGCGGCCAAACGCTTCCTTTTCTGCGAACACGGCGCCGATCACCGCCTGCTTGGCGGCGGGCGCGATGCGCAGGTTGATGAAGCCGGGGCCCGCTACTTCGGCGCCTTGCACAAGGCCCTGGGCTTGCGGATGCGCGAGCAGCGCGTCGACGATCTGTTGCGCGAGCTGGCGCGGATTGGCGCGCAGCGGCTTGGCGAGCTGCATCGCGACGTTGCAGGCGACGTCGCCGTGGGCGGCGACTTTCGGGCGCTCCAGCGTGATGGTGGGGGTCACGAAGGGTGCTTCGGTTGCGCCTTGGGTTGCCTTGGCGACCTGCTGTACGGTGTCGGCGAGCAGTGATTCGAGCGTTTGTTTATGTGCGGGCAGCATGCTTGTTGCGAGTCCAGTGAGGCAGTGCGGTGAGACGGGAGCGGCTGCGCTGTGCGCGAAGCCGGTCCGTCAAAGGCTTGGAAAGCGGGCGTCGCGCTCGCGGCCGGTGCGTTGGCGTGCGACGTGCCACCCGCCGCATTGGCGGGCAACCGGCTACGGGCCGTACCTGCGGTGCGCTGCGGCGACGGCTCAGGATGCGTCGCGACGCCCTGCGGCGGTCGTGGCCCAGTAGCGGCCCTGTCAGGCCTACCGCCTGCGGGCCCGCCATGCGGGTGGCCAGAGTGCGGCCAGACCTGAACCCGTCGCCCGAGCCGGGCGTTGTCCAGCGTAGCGCGGCGCGCTTTTCCGTCCAGACGGATTTTAGCAGGTGCTAATATGTTCAATGAGATGCCCACCAAGGGCCGTGGCCGCCGCCGCTTGCCGGCGTGCCAACGAAACCCGCGCAGACGGTCGTCCCACGACCACCGGCGCGTAAATCCAACAAGATGAAAAGGGAACAGTCATGCTGATTACGTTCAAATGCCGCGCCGCGCCGGATGTGATGATGCTGGAGAATCTCGCGCAGTATCTCGTCGGCATCGTCGGCAAGCGCCTCGGTGAACGCGGGGTCATTACCCATGAAGAACTGAGCGTTGCGATCACCAAACTGGAATCGGCGATCAGCTCCGACAAGCAGGAACGCGCCGAGCACGAAGGCCACTTCCACGAAGGCGAAGACGGACACGAGCATCACGAGATTCCGATCGGCCTCGCGCAGCGCGCGTTCCCGTTCCTCGACATGCTGCGCGTCGCGCAAAAGGAAAACGCGGACATCGTCTGGGGTGTCTGAGCGGGGCGCCGCCAACCTGCGCCGTAGCGCCGGACCGGCGCCACGGCCAGGCTCGACGCGCTGCGAAGCAACCGGACGTACCGAAGCTCACCAAAGACAGGAGCCCGCTGCAAGCGGGCTCCTGTCTTTTATGGAACTGCTTCAGTCGAGCCTCAGCGCGACCCGGATCGGGCGCAGGCGTGGTAGACAGGCCGCGGGCGACAGGCCGCTCGCCTCCCGCAGCCTCAAGCCGGCGCGGCTTACTGGCCGGCGGAGGCCGGTGCGGCCATCGGTGCCGAAGCGCCCTTTTTCATCTTTTGCTTCTTGGGCTTCTTGACGTGCTTCTGGGTGGGCGGCGAATACGAACTGACAGCGCTTCCGGCTGCCGGCGCGGCAGTCTGGGCCAATGCTACCGAGGTACCGACCGCGAGCGAAAGACCAGCCAAAACTAACGTCAGCTTCTTCATACGATTTTCTCCGTGACGGTTGCAAGTAGTTGAGCCGACGCGTTTTCAGGCCACGTCTGGCGGGTAAGGCGCTTGCAGTCTACAAAGCCGAAAACCCGCCTGCCTGAAATATTCAGCCTTACCATCCCGATATAGTGGCCTGCCCAGGAGGCCTCACGCTGTTCACAACAAGGGTGCGAGTGCCCGTTCCGCGTCCTGTTTCGAGAGACCCATGCGTTGCGCATAGTCGTCGAGCTGGTCCTGCGCGATCTTGCCGACCGAGAAGTAGGTGCTGTCCGGATGGGCCAGGTAGAAGCCGGAGACGCTGGCGGCCGGCAGCATCGCGAGCGATTCCGTGACGCTCATGCCGATTTCGTCCGCATGCAGCACGTTGAACATATCGCGCTTCACGAGGTGGTCCGGGCAGGCCGGGTAGCCGGGCGCGGGGCGGATGCCGCGGTACTTTTCGCCGATCAGGTCGTCGTTGGAGAGCGTTTCATCTGCGGCGTAGCCCCACAGGTCGCGCCGCGCGCGTGCGTGCAGCGCTTCGGCAAAGGCTTCGGCGAAGCGGTCGGCCAGTGCCTTCAGCATGATGGCGCTGTAGTCGTCGTGGTCCTGCTCGAACTGCTTTTCCTTCACGTCGACACCCAGACCCGCCGTTACCGCGAACATGCCGATGTAGTCGGTCACGCCCGAATCCTTCGGTGCGATGAAGTCGGCGAGCGAGCGGTTCGGCCGCATCACGCCGTCCACCACCGGCCGCACGCTTTGCTGGCGCAGGTTGCGCCACGTCAGCGCGACTTCCGAGCGCGATTCGTCCGTGTAGATTTCGATGTCGTCGTCGTTCACGGTATTGGCCGGCAACAGCGCGATCACGCCGTTCGCCTGCAGCCAGCGGCCCTGAATCAGGCGCGCGAGCATCGACTTGCCGTCGGAGAACACACGCCGCGCCGATTCGCCGACGATCTCGTCATTGAGGATCTGCGGGTACGGTCCGGCGAGGTCCCATGTCTGGAAGAAAGGGGCCCAGTCGATGTAATTCGCCAGTTCGGTCAGGTCGAAGTTCTTGAACACGCGGCGGCCGATGAACTTCGGCTTCACCGGTCGATAGCCCGTCCAGTCGATTTTGGTCTTGTTTGCACGGGCTTCGGCGAGCGTGACCATCGGCTGCGCCTTCTTGTTGGCGTGCTGATGGCGGATGCGGTCGTAGTCGGATTTCAGTTCGTCCAGGTACTTCGCCGCGCCTTCGTCGGACAGCAGGCTCGACGCCACCGACACCGAACGCGACGCATCCGGCACATACACCACCGGTCCTTCGTAGTGCGGCGCGATCTTGACGGCGGTGTGCACGCGCGAGGTGGTCGCGCCGCCGATCAGGAGCGGAATCTTCTTGATGCGGAAGTAGTCGTCGCGTTGCATTTCCGAGGCGACGTAGGCCATCTCTTCGAGGCTCGGGGTAATCAGGCCCGACAGCCCGATGATGTCCGCGCCCTCGACCTTCGCCTTGGCGAGAATGTCGTTGCACGGGACCATCACGCCCATGTTGACCACTTCGAAGTTATTGCACTGAAGCACCACCGACACGATGTTCTTGCCGATGTCATGCACATCGCCCTTGACCGTCGCGATGACGATCTTGCCCTTCGCGCGTACGTCGCCGCCGGCGGCAGCCAGTTGCTTCTTTTCTTCTTCGATGAACGGAATCAGATGCGCGACCGCCTGCTTCATCACGCGCGCTGACTTCACCACCTGCGGCAGGAACATCTTGCCCTGGCCGAACAGGTCGCCGACGATGTTCATGCCGTCCATCAGCGGGCCTTCGATCACGTTGATCGGGCGCCCACCTGCTGCGGCGATTTTCGCGCGCACTTCCTCGGTGTCTTCAATGATGAAGTTCGTGATGCCGAGCACGAGTGCGTGAGCAAGACGCTTCTCGACCGGCTGGTTACGCCATTCGAGGTTTTCCTCCTTCTTCGCAGCGCCGGTCTTGAACTTGTCGGCGCTCTCCAGCAGGCGATCGGTACCGTCGTCACGGCGATTCAGCACCACGTCTTCGACGCGCTCGCGCAGTTCGGGATCGAGGTCGGCGTACACGCCGAGCTGGCCCGCGTTGACGATGCCCATGTCCATCCCCGCCTGGATCGCGTGATAGAGGAACACGGTGTGAATCGCTTCACGCACCGGATCGTTGCCGCGGAACGAGAACGACACGTTCGACACGCCGCCGCTCACCTTCGCGTAGGGCAGATTTTGCTTGATCCAGCGCGTCGCGTTGATGAAGTCGACCGCGTAGTTGTTGTGCTCTTCGATGCCCGTTGCGATGGCAAAGATGTTCGGATCGAAGATGATGTCTTCGGGCGGGAAGCCGACTTCATTGACAAGGAAGTCGTACGAGCGCTTGCAGATTTCGGTCTTGCGCTTGAATGTATCGGCCTGGCCCTGTTCGTCGAAGGCCATCACGACGGCGGCGGCGCCATAGCGGCGGATCAGGTTCGCGTGATGGCGGAACGCTTCTTCGCCTTCCTTGAGCGAGATCGAATTGACGATCGCCTTGCCTTGCACGCATTTCAGGCCCGCCTCGATCACTTCCCATTTTGAAGAGTCGATCATGATCGGCACGCGGGCGATGTCCGGTTCCGAGGCGATCAGATTCATGAAGCGCACCATTGCCGCTTTCGAATCGAGCATCGCCTCGTCCATGTTGACGTCGATCACCTGCGCGCCGTTCTCGACCTGCTGGCGCGCGACCGCAAGCGCTTCGTCGAACTGGTTGTTCAGGATCATTCGCGCGAACGCCTTCGAGCCGGTTACGTTGGTGCGTTCGCCGACGTTGATGAAGAGCGTCCCGGACGTGACGTTGAACGGCTCGAGGCCGGAAAGGCGCATGGTGTGATCGGTCATGGCGTATATGCGGTTCGGTTGCGTGCGTCTTGTACGGTAGCGGGGAAGCGGTGAGCGGTACTCAAGCCGCGTCGCGATACTGGTTCGGCCATTGGCGCGGCTTCACGTCAGCGAGCGCCTTGGCAATCGCCGCAATATGCTCCGGCGTCGTCCCGCAGCAGCCGCCTGCGATATTCACGAGCCCGGCCTGCGCGAACTCCTTCAGCAGCCCGGACGTATCCGCCGGCAACTCGTCAAAGCCCGTGTCGCTCATCGGGTTCGGCAAGCCCGCGTTCGGATAGCACGACACGTATGTATCGCAGAGCTTGGCCAGTTCCGCGATATACGGGCGCATCAGCGCAGCACCCAATGCGCAGTTCAGGCCAAACGTGAGCGGCTTCGCATGACGCAGCGAGTTCCAGAACGCCTCGACCGTCTGCCCGGACAGGATGCGGCCCGACGCGTCGGTGACAGTGCCCGAGATCATGATCGGCAGACGCTCGCCGGTGTCCTCGAACAGTTCATCGAGGGCAAACAGCGCAGCCTTCGCGTTAAGCGTATCGAAGATCGTTTCGACGAGGAACAGATCGGCCCCGCCGTCGAGCAACGCTTTGGCCTGCTCGTAGTACGCGGCGCGCAGTTCGTCGAAGGTTACATTGCGTGCGCCCGGATCGTTCACATCAGGCGAGATGCTTGCCGTTTTTGGCGTCGGCCCGATCGCGCCCGCGACGAAGCGCGGCTTGTCCGGAGTCGAATACCTGTCGCAGGCGGCGCGTGCCAGCTTCGCCGATTCGAGATTCATCTCGACCGCGAGGTTCTCCATCCCATAGTCGGCCTGCGCGACTGTGGTCGCGCCGAACGTGTTGGTTTCGATGATGTCGGCGCCCGCCGCGAGATACTGCTCGTGGATCTCGCTGATGATTCGCGGCTGCGTGATCGACAGCAGTTCGTTGTTGCCCTTGATGTCCCGGCCGTAATCCTTGAAGCGCTCGCCGCGATAACCCGCTTCGTCGAGCCTGTAGCGCTGGATCATCGTGCCCATCGCGCCGTCCAGGATCAGGATGCGCGACTTCAGAAGTGCGGGCAGCGCCGCGCCGCGTGTATAGGCTGCGGCGGGACGGACTGGACTGACGGTGGGGGCAGGCTGGTTCATGGCAGAAGTGGGCTTGCGCCAGTTTTTTCAGGAAACCTGTCATTGTAGCCGCTGCGCGGCGGCCTCGCCGGCGGTGGGCGCTCGGTGACAGGGGTTAAAGGACCTAACGACCCGGGTGGGGACGTGGGCAGCAGACGGACGCGACCTCGATGCACAGGGTCATGGGCGGTAAAAGATGCCGCTTTGCCGCCGCTACCACCGCCGCTACCGCCGCCGCTGTCACAGCCGCTACAATCCCGCCCGCTCGAATCTGCCGACGAAACGCGCAACGTGCGGCCGGGAAAAAGAAAAACCCCGCCCGGCAAGCCGGACGGGGTTCTTTAGTACGTGTCGCCGAGGCGTGCGTGTTAGTGGAGAATCACCGGTTGATGCATCAGGCTGTCGAACTGACCGAGGAATTCGTCTACTTCGTCAAGCGACGGTTCTTCTTCGATCAGCTTCGTGACGTGCTCGCGAAAGCGCGCTGCCATTGCGCCATCAATGTAGATCTCGCGTTGCAGATTCTTGTCCACTATTTCATAGCCACCTGACTTCATGGCGAGGGGACCGTCCTGCGGCGGGAACTCGACGACACAATAGTTGGGGCTGTTGTAGATCATTTGCATGGCGACACTCCTTATTTCCGTTGGCTCCTGGCCGTTCCTGCGCCATAGGTGGAGCGTATGGTGTGGAATTCAAGGGGTGGGTCCGGAGTGACGCTGGTAAAAATCCCGGACCTTCAGGTTAGACCCGTGTTTCGAGAAACGTTTCAAGCAACGCGGCAAAACGGCGAGACTGTTCGATCGGCGCCAGATGCGCAGCATCCAGCAGTTCCTATTGTGCGCCTTGAATTGATTTCGCGATTGTTTCAGTTGCAACAGGCGGTGTACCTGTGTCGTGCCGGCCCGCTTCCGCCAGCCTAGGTAGACGAATCTCGCCCAGACGTTCATGCACATTGAATTCGCGCAACGCCTCGCAGGCAAGCGCGTAGCCTTCGGGCGACGTGCGATGCAGGACCTCGCGGATCGGTTCAACCGCGTCCGGACGGGCAGCCTGAAAGTCGGGCGTCAACCAGCGGCTCAGTGTCACAGCCACGAGCGAGGCCATGCCGTCGCGGCGCGCGGCCGCCGCTCGCTGGTCCCAGACGGCGCGGTTCCTGGGCGCGGTGCCGGAGGTGGTGTCGGCGAGCGTGAGCGAAGTGATGCGCGATGAACGATCGAGCGCGAACTGCCGAAGACCTGCGCGGCTTCAGGGCTTTTCTGGCGCGGCGCTTGAGTCGACCGGCATGGCAGGCGCTGTGGGCGGGGGATTGGCCAGACTTGGGCTGGGGTTTGGGGCTGGATTGGCCGTTGGATTCGCGGATAGACCGGCCGGCGCATCGTTAGCAGCAGCGGCAGCGTCGCTGCTATCGGGCGAGCTCGCATTCGCGTTGCCTGCCGGTGCGGTGAGCGGGCCGCGCCAGACCAGTTCAAACTCGTTGCCGTTCGGTTCGGTCTGCACGAGTCGTGCGGGCAACCAGCCCAGCGACGGCGCGAGCCACACGTCGATCCTGCGCCGGTCGCCGTCGTGGCGCGGCAGGCGCATGAAATGACGCGCGGTGACGTAACCTTGCTGCGTGCGGATCGTCTCGTCACCGATCGTCTCAATCGGCCAGTTTTCGCCGCTATCGGTGTCCACCACAAAGAATTGACGGGTCACGCCCGGCTTGTAGACGTCCGGATCGCCGCGCACGAGGCTCGCCAGTTGCATCACCATGCTGAACCGGTCCTGAGCGCCGTCGGTGAGGGGCAGTGTGGCGGGCGTGCGGGTGAAGGCGATCTGTCTGGTGGCACGGTTGAAGATCGAGACGTCCTCTGCGCGATGCCCACGCTTTTCGATGTACTGGTCCGGCGCGAGGCCGAATGCGTCAATCTGGCCGTGGCTCGAATAGCTGAACGTGCCGACGAACGGCAACGGCACCGACACGATCATCTCGTAGGTCTTGCCGTCGCTCGCCCAGTGGATCGTGCCGGGCTGGTTGCGCACGCCGTTATAGAAGGTGTCGTATTGCAGTTCGCCAGAGGGCGGCACCGAGAATTTCAGGCCGGGTGCAGCTTGTGCTGCGACTGCGTGTCCACCGGTCGCGCCGCTTGCACCTGTGTTGGCGTTTGCCGCTGTTGCGGCGGACGCTGCGGCAGCAACGGCCGCCTCCGAGGCCGCTTCAGCCGCAGGTTCAGATGCAGCCGTGACGGGCGCGGGTCCAGGGCGCGTGGCGGTCAGCACATGCTCGCGGGGCTTGCTGGCCGCCTTATGCGCCGGCGCGGCGGGCGGCGCCGCTTCGGCCGGTTTGCGCTCGATTCGTTCCGGCGTGAGCAGCGCGACCTGCACCGGCACGTGGAGCGCATGCCCGGGCGCGAAAGTCTCGCGATTGCGCTCGATCCATTGTGCCGCGATCCAATGCAGACCCAGCACGACGATCAGCGCGAGGCCCCAGCGCCATGCGCGCGGGCGCCGGTGCGCCACGTGAGGCAGCGTGCGATCGGGACGGCTGACGGCGGATGGAGAAGACATCGGGCGAGGCGGTTCTAGCGGGTGAAAAAAGTGGCATGGCGCGGCGCCTCAGGAAGGACACAGCGTGCGGCGCGGCGAACGGGTTCGACCGTCACGCAGCGGGCGATGTTCCGCAACTGCGTTCTGAGCCCGCTTGCTGAAATCTCGTGTAAGCCGCAAACCGAGATCCTAACGTGGCGCCGGACTATACCCCAGTTCGTACGACAATTTACGCGCACACTCGCGCAGCGCCGTATCGATCTCGCCGCCCCAACGGATATCGAACACGCCTTCGTGGCCGAGTGCAATCAGTCCGAGTGCGAGATCGCCGGTCGAATCGAAGACCGGCACGCAGAACGCGTGGATCGTCGGCAGCAGCATGCCTTCGACGCGCGCCGCTTCGTGCGTGCGCACGTCCGCGAGCACGCGCTCGACCTCTTCCGGTGTGCGCGGGCCGTCGGTATGCGACGAGCGGCGCGAATCGGCCAGTTCGCGCTCGATCATCGCGGCGGTCCTGCTGGGCGGCAAATAGGCCGCGAACAGCAAGCCGGTGGCGGAACCCAGCAGGGGCATCACATCGCCGAGCTTGAGCGACGCCTTGGCCGGATGACTGGATTCCATCCAGTGCACGACGGTCGGTCCCTGGTTGCCCCAGACGGCGATGCCCACGGTCAGATCGAGCTGGTCGCGCAGTTCGGCCAGCGCAATGCGCGCGAGCTTCACGCCGTCGACACGCGCGAGTCGCGCGAGCCCCAGTTGCAGCGCGAAGCCGCCCAGTTCGTAGCGTCCGGACAGCGGATCCTGCGCGACCACCCCCAGTCGCAGGAAGCTCACCAGGTATCGATGCGCTTTCGCCGGGCTCATCCCCGCGCGTTGCGCGAGATCGCGCAGCATCATGGCACGCGGTTCGTGCGTCAGCACATCGAGCAGGCGAAAGCCCACCTCGATCGACTGGATGCCCGAGCGCAGCTTTTCTTCGCCCGCGTCGATGGTTTCGTCGTCGGCGGAGTCGAGCGGGTCAGCGGATTCGGCGCCGGAACGAATGGCGCCGGAGCGGGCAAGTGGAGGCATAAGCAAGGCGCATGCAGCGCGGACGGTGATCGAACATAAAGGCGCCAGCGCGGCGCCGCAGTGGCGTGGTGGATACCGCCGGCGGCGCGCTCGGCGCGCCGCCAGACCAGTCCCAAACCAGCCCGTTTGGGCCGCGCCGATTCACCATCGTAGAATAGATTCCTTCTATCGTCACTAACACGGCTCATTCCCCTTATGAAACTTGCCACGCTGAAGGACGGCACGCGCGACGGCCAGCTGATCGTCGTATCCCGCGACCTGCATACCGCGGCCATCGCCGATGCGATCGCGCCGACGCTGCAGCGCGTGCTCGACGACTGGACCTTCTACGCGCCACAACTGCAGGATCTGTACGATTCGCTTAACCAGGGCCGCGCGCGCAACGCGTTTGCATTCGATGCGAAGGAATGCATGGCGCCGCTGCCGCGTGCATTCCAGTGGGCCGACGGCTCGTCGTACGTGAACCACGTCGAACTGGTGCGCCGGGCGCGCGGGGCCGAGATGCCGCCGGAATTCTGGACCGATCCGCTGATGTACCAGGGCGGCAGCGACGACTTCATCGGCCCGAAAGACGACGTGGTGTGCGCATCGGAAGACTTCGGCATCGACTTCGAAGCCGAAGTCGCGGTGATTACCACGGACGTGTCGATGGGTGCGACGCCCGAGCAGGCGCTCAAGGGCGTGCGCCTGATCACGCTCGTGAACGACGTTTCGCTGCGTAACCTGATCCCGGCGGAACTGGCGAAGGGTTTCGGCTTCTTCCAGAGCAAGCCTGCCACGGCGTTTGCACCGGTGGCCGTGACGCCCGACGAGCTCGGCGAGCACTGGCGCGAAGGCCGCGTGCACCGGCCGATGATCGTTCACTGGAACGGCAAGAAGGTCGGCCAGCCGGACGCCGGCACCGACATGGTGTTCCACTTCGGCCAGTTGATCTCCCATGCGGCGAAGACGCGCAATCTGCGCGCCGGCTCCATCGTCGGTTCGGGGACGGTCTCGAACAAGGACGCGAAGCGCGGCTATTGCTGTATCGCCGAGAAGCGTTGTCTCGAAACGATCGAGCATGGCGCGCCGCAGACGGAGTTCATGAAATACGGCGATACGGTGAAGATCGAGATGTTCGACGAAGCGGGCAAGTCGATCTTCGGTTCGATCGAACAGGGCATCGCGCCGTCGGATTTGGCCCGCTGAGGCGCAAGGCGGATGCGCCGGCCTGGCAAGCCTGGCTTCAATCCGTCGAGAGGGTTTCGCCCGATACCGGAGCGGTTGGGCGTCGCTACACTGTCTGACGCGCGGCGGCGGCAGGCTGGCCCGCTACGGCTGCCCGGCCAAACAGGGCGAAGTGGAACATAACGACAAAACCACGGTGAGGAGACATGCATGCGACTCCGCTCGTTTGCGCTCGCATCCCGGCGCGTCCGTAACGTGACGCCGCCATTGCCGCTGCGGCGGGCCGCTCGTTTCGCTGCGGCGTTGAGCGCCGCGTGGCCGGCTTTCGCGCTTGCGCAGGTGAAGATCGGGCTGGTGCTGTCACTGACCGGACCGGCCGCCTCGCTGGGGATTCCGGCCCGCGACACTGCCGCGATGTTGCCGAAAGAGATGGGTGGCCAGAAAGTCGAGTACATCGTGCTCGACGATGCATCGGACACCACTCAGGCGGTTCAGGACACCAAGAAGCTGATTTCCGAAGAGCACGTCGACGCGATCATCGGCTCGTCGATCACACCCAACACGCTCGCCATGATCGACGTGATCGCCGAAGGCGAGACGCCGACGATTTCGCTGGCCTCTTCCGCGAAGATCATCGAGCCCGTCGATGCGAAGCGCCACTGGATGTTCAAGACGCCGCAGACCGACGCGATGATGGCCTCCGCGATCACCGCGCACGCCGGCGCGCACGGCGTCAGGACGATCGCGTACATCGGCCAGGCCGACGCGCTCGGTGAAACCTTCCATGCCGAGGTCGCGAAATTTGCTGAGCTGCATCACATCGGCATCGTCGCGAGCGAGCGCTTTAACCGCACCGATCCGAGCGTGACGGGACAGGTGCTGAAGATCCTGGCGGCGCATCCGGATGCCGTGGTGGTCGGGGCGGCGGGCACGCCGGCCGCGTTGCCACCCAAAACGCTCAAGGAGCGCGGCTATAAAGGCCTGATTTATCACAACCACGGGGTGGGCAATAACGACTTCCTGCGCGTCTGCGGCGCGGACTGCAACGGCACCTTCCTGCCTGCCAGCCCCGTGCTGGTTGCTGCGCAATTGCCGGCGGATCATCCCGCGAAGCGTCTGGCGCTCGGCTACATCGCACGCTTCGAAGCGCTGCACGGGGCCGGCAGCGTGTCGGCCTTCGGCTCGTACACGTGGGACGCGGGGATGCTGCTGTCGAATGCGGTGCCGCTCGCGCTGAAGACTGCAAAACCTGGCACCCCGGAATTTCGTCACGCGTTGCGCGATGCGCTGGAAGTCACGCGCGGTCTGGCGGACACTAACGGTGTCGTCAACATGAGCCCGACCGATCACCTTGGCCTCGACCAGCGCGCCCGCGTGATGGTCGAGATCAGCAACGGTAAATGGATGTATCAGCCAGACTGACGAGGGCGGCGCGAGCCCCGCTGCGCGTTGCGCTCGCATTGACGTATCGATCATCGAAATCTGATCTACCGGACTGACAGCCATGTCTCACGAATCGCCGATCAACGACCCCGTGTTCTACGCGCATTACCACTCGCTGCGGCTGCGGCGTCATCCGCACGGCATCCTCGAAGTCATCATGAGCGGCGAGGGCGCGAATAAAAGCGGACTGGCCACGGCCGATGCGCGGATGCATCGTGAGCTTGCCGAAATCTGGCGCGATATCGACCGCGATCCGGACACGCGGGTCGCCGTCATTCGCGGCGAAGGCAAAGGCTTTTCGGCCGGCGGCGATCTGCAACTGGTCGAACAGATGGCCACCGATTTCGAAGTGCGCACCCGCGTGTGGCGCGAGGCGCGCGATCTCGTCTACAACGTGATTAACTGCAGCAAGCCCATCGTCTCGGCGATGCACGGGCCTGCGGTCGGCGCGGGGCTGGTGGCGGGACTGCTCGCCGATATTTCGATCGCGACGAAGAGCGCGCGGATTATCGACGGCCATACGCGCCTCGGCGTTGCAGCGGGCGATCACGCGGCGATCGTCTGGCCGCTCCTGTGCGGCATGGCGAAGGCCAAGTACTACCTGCTGTTGTGCGAACCGGTCAGCGGTGAGGAGGCCGAGCGGATCGGCCTGGTATCGCTTGCCGTCGACGAAAACGATCTGCTGCCCAAAGCGTTCGAAGTGGCCGACAAACTCGCGCACGGTTCGCAAACGGCGATTCGCTGGACCAAGTACGCGTTGAACAACTGGCTGCGATCGGCGGGACCGGCTTTCGATACGTCGCTTGCGCTCGAGTTCATGGGCTTCGCAGGGCCGGACGTGCGCGAAGGTGTGACCTCGTTGCGCGAGCGGCGTGCACCGGATTTTCGCGCCGGACATTCTGTGGGCGGACATTCTGCGGGCGGCAATCCGTCGGGCGGCGATCCGTCGGGCAGCGATCATCCCGGTGGTACCTCCGTCTGATTCACCTGAGCGAGCCATACCGCACGTGCGACAACGCCGTTACGCGCGGTATGATCCGACGAAACGCGCGCGCGACTGCGCCAGTTCCATCCCTGTTTGCTGCGAGGAGATAAACATGACCGATACACCTGGCTCCACGCCGCCCTTTCCCGGCTTCCCGGGCTTTCCTCCTAGCGAGATGCTGGACCGCATGTGGGACATGATGCGTCTCACGCCGTTCGGCTCGGCCTTTCCGGGTGCGCAACCCGGCGCGGCGCATGGTCTTGGGCCGTCGCTCTCGATGATGTCCGACATGATGGCGCCGCTCACCAACGTCGAAGAACTCGACAAGCGCATCACCGACATGCGTGCGGTCGAGCAATGGCTCAAGCTGAATCTGAACATGCTGCAATCGGCGATTCAGGCGCTCGAAGTGCAGCGCGCCACGCTCGCGACACTGCGCGCGTTCGGTGCCTTCGCGCAGCAGTCGATGGCGCAACCGGCGGCGTCCGCGCCCCCGCCCGCGGCGGAAAAGCCGCGTCCCGAGCCTGCCGCTGCTGCGCGCGCCGAACCTGCCGAGCAGCCCGAATCAGAGGAGAGCGAAGCCTCCAGCGCGCCGGGCTTCGATGCGTCCGCCTGGTGGAATCTGCTGCAGTCGCAGTTCAACCAGATTGCGCAGTTTGCGATGACGCAGCCCGCAGCGGCTGCGGCAACCGCTGCGGCGGACGCCGGTACAGCCGCGGAACCGACCGCGGAATCGGCCTCCGCGGCGGACCCATCCGGCGCAAGCGCTGCGCAAAAGACCGCCGACAGGGAGCCGGCCGCGAGGCGGGCGTCTGCGGCCAAGCCGGCGAGCGGCGCCGCCAGCCGGCCGCGCGCCGCCAGGAAAGCCCCGTCGCAACCCGAGTGAGGCGGCCCGGCGTGGCTGAGAGCGGGTCCCCGGTATGCGGCTCGCACTGGTTCTGATGGGAGGCGGCGCGCGCGCCGCCTATCAGGCCGGCGCCTTGCAGGCGCTCGCCGAGATCGCGCGGGAGGTGGCGCCCAGCAGCCGCGCGTCGCCATTCACCGTGATCTGCGGCACCTCCGCGGGCGCGATCAACGCCACGTCGATTGCGAGCCACGCGGACGATTTCGCACGTGGCGCCGACCGGCTGGTACGCGTCTGGTCCGGGATGCGCGCCCATCACGTGTACCGGACCGACTGGCCGGGCGTTGTGGGCGCCGGTGCCCGCTGGCTGGCGGCGATGTCGTTCGGCTGGGCCGCACGCCGTTCGCCGCGCGCGCTGCTCGACAACGCGCCGCTCGCGCGGCTGCTGCACGACACGCTCAGCTTCCACCGCATCGAGCAGATGCTCGACACGCGGGCGCTGCATGCGCTGTCGATCACGGCCCTCAGCTATTCGTCAGGACAGCATCTGACCTTTTACCAGGCGAGCGAGCCGATCCAGGCATGGCGGCGCGCGCAGCGCACGGCGCGCATGGTCGCGCTGACACCCGCTCATCTGCTCGCGTCCGCGGCGATTCCCTATGTGTTTCCCGCGGTGCCGCTGGAACTGGATGGCCGTCACGAGTATTTCGGCGACGGCTCGATCCGCCAGATTGCGCCGCTCAGTCCGGCGATTCACTTCGGCGCGGACCGCATCGTCGTGATCGGCGCTGCGACGCCGCGCCCCGAAGTGCCGGCGGCCGGGCGCGACAATGGCTACCCGTCGCTCGCGCAGATCGGCCAGCAGGTGCTGGCGAGCGTCTTCCTCGATGCGCTCGGCGCGGATATGGAGCGCATCGCGCACATCAACCGGATCGTGTTGCACCTGCCGCACGCGGTGGAGCCGGAAAGCGGCTGGCGTCACGTCGATGTGCTGGCGATTGCGCCGAGCGAACGCGTCGAAGTGATTGCCGCGCGTCATCTGCAGCGTCTGCCGCTCACGGTGCGCGGCCTGCTGGGCGCGGTGGGCGGTAACCGGGCGTCCGGCGCTCCGTTTGCCAGCTATCTGCTGTTCGAAAGCGAGTTCACGCAAGCGTTGATCGAACTCGGACGGCGCGATGCGTTCGCGCAGCGCGACGAGATTGCGGCGTGGCTGGGACGGGCGGCGCAGGGCAACGGGAATGGCAAAGGTGGAGCGAGCGGCGCAGCGTAACCGGCAGGTGCGTTGTATTTGCGTATCGTCACAGGCGGAACATGAAGGACGGCTATCTTGTTGCGATGGGTCAATGGCTAGCGTGCTTGTGACCCTATGTAAGGAAAGTGGTGTCAGGACAGCGTGCTATCATGACGTAAGCTTTATCTGGCCTTTGGGCGTGCACCGAAAACAACCAATCCCGCCGCCCGCGAGCTGCTCGTCAGCCGCCGGTTCGACCGGCGCGGGGCTGGATAGGGGCTCCATCGCAGGCTGGCTGGACTGTTGGCGCAGGGCAGGTTGCGCACAGTTGGCCCCGCAGCGCAAAACTTCGGTTGACGCAAGCGCATGCAAGCCGCAGGACTTCTTTGCCACAGGGTGCATCTGGGTGGCCGATTACCGCGTAAAATTGAATGTTGGCTCGCGAGCGCGTGTGTTTCGTTCGCCGGTAGCAAGAGTTGCAACAGACACAAACAGACGTCGCAATGCGCAGAACAGGGGTGGGACTATGAACACCATGCTTTATCCGGAACTTTATAAATCGCTCGAATCCGTTCGATGGGACATGGAGAAAGACATTCCCTGGGACAAGTTCGATGCATCGCTCTTGACCGACGAGCAGGCCGAGACGATCAAGATGAACGCGATCACCGAATGGTCCGCGTTGCCCGCAACGGAAATGTTCCTGCGCGACAATCATCACGACAGCGATTTCTCGGCCTTCATGAGCGTGTGGTTCTTCGAAGAACAGAAGCACTCGCTGGTGTTGATGGAATATCTGCGCCGCTTCAAGCCGGAAATGTGCCCGACCGAAGACGAACTGCACGCGGTGCGCTTCGAATTCGATCCGGCGCCGCCGCTCGAAACGCTGATGCTGCACTTCTGCGGTGAAATCCGCCTGAACCACTGGTATCGCCGCGCGGCCGAATGGCACACGGAACCGGTCATCAAGGCAATCTACGAAACCATTTCGCGCGACGAAGCCCGTCATGGCGGCGCCTATCTGCGCTACATGAAGAAGGCCATGACGAACTTCGGCGACGTGGCGCGTGCCGCGTTCGCCAAGATCGGCGTGCTGATGGCGTCGGCGCGCCGCACCGAAAAGCCGCTGCACCCGACCAATCTGCACGTGAACCAGGCACTGTTCCCGCGCGACACGATCCAGTCGCGCCTGCCCGATCCGGAATGGCTCGAGCGCTGGCTCGACGAGCAGATCCGCTTTGACGACGGCTGGGAAAAGAAGGTGGTCGAACGGATCCTGCACAACCTGTCCATCCTGTTCGAGCGCACGTTCAATACCGCTCAGGAATTGAACCGCTACCGCAAGGAAGTGGTGACGCGTCTGCAGGCCGAGCAGAAGTCGGCTGAACAGCCGGCTTGACGGTCCCGGGCGTTTGCGCTGGTGCAACCGCCAGTGGCGCCATGTGACAGGTAACGGATAAACGAACGGCCCGACAGGCGCAAGCCTGCCGGGCCGTTTGCATGATGCGCCCGCCGGACGCGTGCTTGGGCCACCGGCCGTTGCATGTGCCCGTGACCCCCTTCCGCAGTGCGCCGCATGACGTGTATCGTGGCGGCAATTCCTCTCTTTTCTCCCATTCCCTCTGACTCCGCTCCGACTCCGATATGGCCGCCATTTTCGAACGCAAGCTCATGACCCGCGACGCCCTTGCCCAACTGCGCCCAGCGCTCACAGGGCCGGTGGTGTTCACAAACGGGGTGTTCGACATCCTGCACCGCGGCCACGTCACCTACCTGGCCGACGCGAAGGCCTTGGGCGCCTGCCTGATTGTCGGTGTGAACAGCGATGCGTCGGTGCGTATGCTCGGCAAGGGCGATGACCGGCCGATCAACAACCAGGCAGACCGGATGGCCCTGCTCGCAGCGCTGGAGAGTGTGGACTGGGTGGTGTGTTTCGAGGAGCAGACGCCGGTCGCGTTGATCGAAGCGCTGCACCCCGACGTGCTGGTCAAGGGCGGCGACTACGATATGGACACGCTAGCCGAATCGGCGCTGGTGCGTGGCTGGGGTGGCCGGGTTTTGGCGATTCCGTTCGAGCACGATCGCTCGACGACCGCGCTGCTCAAGAAGGTCCGCGCTCAGGGCTGAGGACCGGGTTTGAGAACAAGGGCCCGCACACCGGGCCTGAGCAGGTTACTGCACCAGCTCCGACGCAGAGATGGCCGGCGCCGGGGCGGGTCCGCCCACCACCGCCAGGTCAGCCGCTTCTGCAGCCGACACCGGCTGCACCTTCAGCGTCTCGGGATGAATCTGGCGATTCAGATGATTCGGCTCACGCGCGCCCGCGATGGGTAGCGGTCCGAACACGCCGCGCAGGATCACGAACGCGAGCATGTTGGCAAGAAACAGAATGGCGATCAGCCAGCGCAGCATCGTTGAGGTCTCCGTCTAAGGGGTGCTACGTGCATCGATAGCCGTGCTCAGGGACGGCGCACGGGCGCGTTTTCGGCGGCAATCAGTGCGAGACCGGCCAGCACCAGCGAATCGTGGCGAGTATGCGGTACTTTGAGTGCGGCTGTCACTTCGTCGGCTGCACCGCCGCCCACGACGAGGCGCACCGGTACGCCCCACACCTGCTGCAGATCGTGCCACATCCGCTCGATCAGCCCTGCCTGCGCCAGCGCGCAACCGGCAGACAGCGAGCGCGGCGTGTCGGTCGCGAAGAACGGGCCGCGGCGGTGGCTGTCGGCACGGGCCTCGCCCTCGTCAGACGGTTCGCCAGGCGCCAGCAGATTGCGCGCTGCGTTGGGATCGAGCGTGGGCAGTTGCGCGGTGTGCTCGCCGAGCGAGCGCATCATCAGCGACCAGCCGGGCGCGATCAGTCCGCCGACAAACATGCCGTCGGCTCGCAGCGCTTCGAGCGTGGTGGCCGTGCCGAATGTCGCGATCAGCAGCGGCTCGCCCGGAAACGCGGCGTGGGCGCCAATCAGTCCGGCCCAGCGGTCGCTGCCGAGCGCCGACGGCGTCGTGTAGCCGTTGGTCACGCCGCATTGTTGCGCGCATGCGCGAATCGTCGTACGCGGCAGGTTGGGCCAGCGGGTGTCGAGCAGGCTTGCGAGACGTTGCGCGACCGCTTCGCCCGCCACATTGGAAAGCCAGGCGCCGGCGGGGCGCGGCAGGTCCGTCCAGCCCGGATCGCCGGTTCGGTCGGCGGGCGCGGCGTCCGTGCCGCCGTGAGCGAACGCGCCCGCATGGGTTTGCGTGCCGTCCGCCTGCACCAGCGCCCACTTGATGCGGCTGTTGCCGGCGTCGATGAGCAGGAAAGGCGCGCCGCTCATGCGTCGCCGTCGGCCAGACGCAGCGAGACGTCGCCGGTGGCAATCGCCTCGCGTCCCGCGGGCGTGTCCAGCAGCAACTGCCCGCTTTCGTCGACGCCCGCCGCCACGCCGCGCGCCAGTTCGACGCCCTGTTCAAGCAGCACGACTTCGCGGCCCGCATAGGCGTGGCAGGCGTTCCAGCGCGGCTGGAAGGGCGCGAAGCCTTCCGCGCCAAAGCGTTGCAAGGCGGGTTCGAGCGCGTTCAGTTCGGCCGCCAGCGTATCGGTGAGATTCGCGTTGGGCAGCGCGCGCGAGAGCGCGGTCGGCACCGTGCCACGCGCTTCGCGCGGCAGGTCGGCGTTCAGCGCGCCCACCTTGGCCGCCAGTTCGTCCGCACCCTTCACATTGGTGCCGATGCCGATGACCACCGCGCTCGCGTATTCCGTACTCCACGCGGTTTCGATCAGGATGCCGGCCAGCTTGTCGCCTTCCAGCAGGACGTCGTTGGGCCATTTCAGCGCAATCTGGCCCGGTCCGGCGACCGGCAGCGACCGCAGCCCGTCGACCAGCGCGACGCCCACCGCCAGGCTCAGGCCGGCAAGCCCTTCGAGCGGACGCGGCAACACGCAGGCGACCGAAAACAGCAGCGCATTGCCCGGCTCGGCATACCAGGTGCGCCCGCGCCGGCCGCGGCCGGCGGTCTGCAGATAGGCGACCCGCACGATCGGCCGCGGCAGCGCGGTCGACTTGCGTGGCAGCGCCTTGACGCGCGCCATCAGGTCGGCGTTGGTCGAACCGGTTTCCTCGACAATTTCGATCGGCCAGTCGTGTGCGTGAGCACCGAACAGCGCGACGGCGCGATCCCGGTCGATGCGCCAGTCGCCCGTCGGGCCGGCATGGGATGAGGACTTGGAAGCGTTCATGCCGCATATTGTAGCGACAGGGGGCGCGAGCAGCGCGCCAGGGCAGTACCTGGGACCCGTTAAGGGCGCATGCGGACAGTTCCTGCGCGCCGCGTTCGATACAATGGGCCCTGATCCGATAACCAGAATCCCGCGATCCTTGAACTACGACACTCCGCCCGGCCTTGAAGTCGCGGCAGGCAGCCAAGGCAAGATCGTCCGGCTCTCCGGCCAGTGGACGGCGCTTGCGCTCGCGCGCGACCGCGCCACCGGCAAGGTCGTGCCCCGTCTGCGTGCGCTCGTCGGTGCCGAAGGTATGAAATGGGACCTGTCGTGCGTCGAGCGGATGGACCACGTTGGCGGCCAGGCGCTCTGGCGTGTCTGGGGCCACAAGCTGCCTGCCCAACTGGTCGAGTTGAACGACACGCAACGCGACATTTTCAATCGCATCGCCTTGCTCGACTCGGCCCGCGAGGCGCCAGAGCCGGTGGTGCGGTTCGATCCGTTCACGCGGCTTGGCCTTGGCCTGTTCTCGTTCTTCGAGCATCTGTACGGCGGCATCGCGATGTTCGGCCGGGTCGTGCTGGACCTTCTGGCGATCGTGCGCAATCCGAAGATCACGCCGTGGACGGAGATCTCCTCGAACGTCTACAACGCCGGCACCAAGGCGCTGCCGATCATCGCGCTGGTCGCGTTCCTGATCGGCATCGTGCTGAGTTATCTGTCGGCGCAGCAGTTGCGGCTCTTCGGCGCGAACCAGTACATTGTCAACATCCTTGGGCTTTCGGTGATCCGCGAACTGGGGCCGGTGCTGTCGGCGATTCTGGTCGCCGGCCGCTCGGGCTCGGCGATCACCGCGCAGATCGGCGTGATGCGGGTCACCGAGGAGCTCGACGCGATGCGCGTGATGGGCATCCCGCACGGCCTGCGACTGATCCTGCCACGCGTCATCGCGCTCGGCGTGGCGATGCCGCTGCTCGTGATGTGGACCAACATCGTTGCGCTCACCGGCGGCGCGCTTGCTGCCAAGATCGTACTTGGGATCGACATGGGCTATTTCTTCCGGGCGCTGCCGAGCGTGGTGCCGGTCGCGAACCTGTGGATCGGCCTCGGCAAGGGTGTCGCGTTCGGCATGCTGATCGCGATCGTCGGCTGCCATTTCGGGTTCCGTATCAAGGCGAATTCGCAAAGCCTCGGCGAGGGCACGACCACCTCGGTGGTGACATCGATCACGATCGTGATTCTTGCCGACGCGGTGTTCGCGATCCTGTTCCAGAACGTGGGGCTCGGATGACCGCGCCGCTCACTCAGGCCGTGCGCGGCCAGCCGCTACCCTCGATCGCCGAGCCGGTGATCGAGGTGCGCGATCTGACCAAGCGCTATGGACGCAACATCGTGCACCAGCACCTGAACTTCGACGTGCGGCGCGGCGAGATCGTCTCGATCGTCGGTGGCTCGGGCTCGGGCAAGACCACGCTGGTGCGGCAGATTCTCGGGCTTGAGCGGCCGTCGTCCGGCACCATCAAGCTGTTCGGCGAGGACCTGGCGACGATCTCTCCCGAGACTGCGCTGCTGATGCGCAGCCGCTCCGGGATGCTGTTTCAGCGCGGCGCGCTGTTCTCGTCGCTCTCGGTGTTCGACAACATCGCGCAGCCGCTGCGCGAACTGGGCAAGATTCCCGAGGACCTGCTGCGCGACATCGTGATGCTGAAGCTCGAGATGGTCGGCTTGCCGTGCAAGCACGCGTCGAAGATGCCCTCGGCGCTGTCGGGCGGCATGATCAAGCGGGTCGGCATCGCGCGCGCCATCGCGCTCGAACCCGAACTGCTGTTTCTCGACGAGCCGACCGCAGGCCTCGACCCGCAGGCCTCGGAAGAGTTCGTCGAGCTGGTCGGCACGCTGCATCGCGCACTGGGCCTGACCGTCGTGATGGTGACGCACGATCTCGACACGATGGTCGCGCTGTCCACGCGCGTGGCCGTGCTGGCCGACCGCAAGGTGCTGGTGGCCGCGCCGGTCGAGGAAGCCGCGGGCGTCGACCATCCGTTTATCCGCGAGTATTTCCTCGGCCTGCGCGGCCGCCGCGCGCTGCAGGCGCTGCCGCCGGAGCGCCGCGCAAAGCTGCCGCCCGCGGCGCTCGAGCCCGCGTCGTCTGAATTGCCGCTGTGAACCAGGGAACCTGACAATGGAAAATAAATCACATGCTTTCTGGGCTGGGCTCTTCACGGTGGTGTTGCTGGTGGCGATCGCGGCAGCGGCATTTCTGTTCAATGTCGACCGCTCGGTGCGTGTGCCGTACGATCTGATTGCCCGCACCAACGTCACCGGGCTCTATACGGACGCGGCGGTGCGCTATCGTGGCCTCGACGTCGGCAAGGTGCAGTCGATCAAGTTCGACCGCGAGCATCCGGGGCAGATCCTGATCCGCATTCTGGTCGACACGCACGCGCCGATCACGCATTCGACTTTCGGCAGTCTCGGGTTTCAGGGCGTCACAGGCATTGCGTTCATCCAGCTAGACGATACCGGGCACGATCCGACGCCGCTGGCGTCGTCGGAGAAGCGGGTCGCGCAACTGCCGATGCATCCGGGCCTGCTCGATCAGTTGCAGCAGCGCGGCGACATCTTGATGCGCAAGCTGGAGCGCATCGCCGACGACGTGAACGATGTGCTGTCGCCGGAAATGCGCGACCAGTTGATGGGCACGGCGGCGAGTCTGCAACACGCCGCGGACGGCGTGACGACGCTGACCCAACAGATGGCGCCGGCGGCCGGCAAGCTGCCGCAGACGCTCAACGAGCTGGATCGCACGCTGGCGTCGACCAACCAGTTGATCACCGGTCTGAACCGGCCGGACGGTCCGTTCGAAACCAACCTGAACAAGGTCGGCACGGCGGCGCAGCAGGCAGGCGACGCGCTGACCTCGATGAACACCTCGCTGCAGGAGCTGTCGGCGCGGGTTGGTTATGACACGCTGCCGCGCGTCAACTCACTGGCCGACGATGTGCGTTCCGCCGCGCGTTCCGTGGACCGTGCCGCCGATACCTTCAGCACCAGTCCGCGCAGTGTGCTGTTCGGCGCGCCGGCCGCGACGCCTGGCCCCGGCGAGCCCGGCTTCACGTGGCCCGCGGCCCACGCTGCAAAATGATCCGAAAGGAAGATTGTCATGGCACGCTCGCTCCTTGGCTCGCTAAACCGGTCGCCTGGTCGGCCACTCATCCGGTCCATTATTCGGTCCGTTATTCAGTCCTTTATCCGTCCCGCCAACCGCTTTTATCCCGCCAGCGCCGCCTTCGTGATGGTGCTCGCCTTCGGCATGCTGGCCGGCTGCGCAGGCACGCCGGCGGCGCTCGCCGACATTCGCTACGACCTGGGTCCGGCGCCGCAGCCTGCCACCTCCGGACCGATGCCGGCCATCAAGGTACTGGATGTCAGCGCGCCCCAAACGCTCGCCTCCGACAAGCTGATCTACCGGCTCAGCTACGCGGATGCGCAGCAGACGGCGTCGTATGCGAACAGCCACTGGACCATGGCGCCCTCGCAACTGCTGACCCAGCGTTTGCGCAACGCGCTGTCGCAGCGCGGCACGGTGCTGACGGGCGCCGATGGCGTGAGCGCGCCGGTGCTGAAGGTCGATCTGAACGGGTTCGAGCAGGTTTTCGACAGCCAGACGGAAAGCCATGGCGCCGTGACCGCGCGCGCGACCTTGACGCGGGGTGGCAAGGTGCTCGCGCAGCGCACCTTCATTGCCCGTGCGCCGGCCAGTTCAGCCGATGCAGCAGGCGGGGCGCAAGCGCTCGCTGCGGCCAGCGACGATCTGGTCGCGCAGATCTCCGCGTGGCTCGGAGTGCAGGCGCTCGTCGCCGCGCAATGAGCGGCGCGCCACGCACGCGGCAGAGCGTGCGTGGCTCAGGCGCCGGCGGCTTGCGCCGTAACAGTTTGCCTGCAAGGGAGTGCCTGCCAGGTTCGCTTGAGGGGGCTGAGCGCCATCTCAGCGCTTGCTGATCCGGCCCACCTGAAGCTTCTCGCCAGAGCGACTGTCCGCCCCCCTCGCTATAATCGACCCACTACCGGCACGCGGCGGGCGCGCCGCGCTGCATGCTTACACCCGTATTGATCCAGCCTTCACACCTTTCAGTCTCGCCCTCCGGACATCATGGACTCTTTCTACAAGTACCACGTCTTCTTCTGTCTCAATCAGCGCGAACCCGGTGCGGAGCGCCCGAGCTGCGCGAACTGCAACGCACAGGCCATGCAGGAGCATGCGAAAAAGCGTGTGAAGCAGCTCGGCCTCGCGGGTCCGGGCCAGGTGCGCATCAACAAGGCGGGCTGTCTTGACCGCTGCGAAGAAGGCCCGACGATCGTCGTCTATCCGGAAGGCACCTGGTACACGTACATCGACGAGAGCGATATCGACGAGATCGTGGAATCGCATCTTGCGAACGGCAAGGTCGTCGAGCGCCTGAGAATCGATCGATAAGCGGTGCCATGAACGTTCATACAAAACAGTTCCTGATCGACGGGCCGGTCGGCAAGATCGAGGTCGCGCTGGATCTACCCGACGAGACGCGCGAAAACGGCACGGCGCCGCGCGGCATTGCGCTGGTTGCGCACCCGCATCCGCTGTTCGGCGGCACGATGGACAACAAGGTGGCGCAGACCCTCGCGCGCACGCTCGTGCAGCTGAATTACGTGACGTATCGCTCGAACTTCCGGGGTGTCGGTCAGACCCAGGGCGAACACGATGCCGGCATTGGCGAGCGCGACGACTTGCGCGCCGTGCTCGACCATATGCGTGCCCAGCCGGGGCAGGCCGATCTGCCCCTCGTACTGGCCGGTTTTTCGTTCGGCACGTTCGTGCTCTCGCACGTGGCGGCGCGGCTGCGCGAAGAAGGGCAGGCGATCGAGCGGATGGTGTTTGTCGGCACGGCGGCGAGCCGCTGGGAAGTCGCGCCCGTACCGGAAAACACGCTGGTGATTCACGGCGAGACCGACGATACGGTCCCCATTCAATCGGTGTACGACTGGGCACGGCCGCAAGAATTACCGGTGGTCGTGATTCCCGGCGCCGAGCATTTTCTGCACCGCAAACTGCACATCCTGAAGCGCATCATCGTCGACGCCTGGCGCTGACGGGCGGACCCTCGCGGGCCCCGCGCGCGTTTTCCGGGGTACAGGTATGCGTCAAATGAAAATTTATCCACACGCTACCCGCGAAGTTGCCCTCCCGGCGCGCGTATAATGAGCGCTCTTTTTTGGGCGTTGCGCTGCCCACCCGGCTGGATGCGTCGTTGCCTGACCGCAGCGCCGGATGCCGGGCGCGCTGCGCGAACCGATCGTGTGGCCGGAAGTCCAACGGGCGCCGCGCTGCTTTTACGCGGCCAGCGCTCGCCGACCGGCTCTTCCAAACTGCGCGCCCCCGGGCGCGCGATGCATATTTCTGCCCGAACCGATCCTATGCGTTTTTCCATCTCCGGCTTTTCGACACTCCCGTCCTTCGTTCCCCATTCCATTAGCCGTGCTGTGACGCTCGGCGTGGTGTTGCCGGCTTCGCTGGTCGCGAGCACTGCGTTTGCGCAAGTGCCGCCGCCCGCGGTGAACGCGCGTTCGTGGGTGCTCGTCGACGCGACCAGCAATCAGGTTCTCGCTTCCGGCAACCCCGATGAGCGCGTCGAACCGGCCTCGCTCACCAAGCTGATGACCGCCTATCTGGTCTTCGAAGCGCTGCAGACGAAGAAGATCTCGATGGAGCAGATCGTGACGCCGAGCGAAGCGGTGCGTCGTGTGAAAAACGACGAATCGCGCATGTTCATCGAAGCGAACAAGCCGGTGTCGGTGCACGACCTGGTGTACGGGATGATCGTCCAGTCGGGCAACGACGCGGCTATCGCGCTGGCTGAACTGGTGGGCGGCAGCGAGTCGCAGTTCGTCAACATGATGAACACCGAGGCGCAGCGCCTCGGCATGGCGCATACGCATTTCGCCGATGTGAACGGCATGCCCGACGCGCAGCACTACACGAGCGCGGGCGACCTGGCCATCCTGTCGGCGCGCCTGATTCGCGACTACCCTGACTACTACAACATCTTCTCGGTCAAGGAGTTCACCTACAACAAGATCAAGCAGCCGAACCGCAACCGTCTGCTGTGGATCGATCCGACAGTCGACGGTCTGAAAACCGGTCACACGCAGGCGGCCGGCTATTGCCTGATCGCGACCGCGAAGCGCCCGCTGGCGGGCAGCCCGGATGCGTCGCGCCGGCTGGTGTCGGTAATGATGGGCGAGGTGAAGGAGCATGACCGCGTCGAAGACAGCATGAAGATGCTGAACTACGGCTACAGCGCGTATGACACGGTGCATCTGTACAAGGCCGCTCAGGTGGTCGAAACGCCGCGTGTCTACAAGGGTGCGCAGGACACGGTCAAGATCGGCGTGAAGTCCGATCAGTACATCACGGTGCCAAAGGGCCTGGGCGACAAGGTGAAGCCGCAGATCGAGCATATCGACCCGCTGATCGCGCCGATCGCCGATGGCCAGCAGGTCGGCACGGTGAAGCTCGTCGCCGACGGCAAGGTGCTCTCGCAGTTCCCGATCGTCGCGCTGCAGACCGTGCCGCAGGCCGGTGTGGTGGGCCGCGTGTGGGATTCGCTGATGCTGATGTTCAACAAGAAGAAGTAACGGCAAGCGTTCTATAGCGTCAGTTTCAGGTGTCTTGCAGCGCTTTGGGGTTGATGTGAAAGGCGCGCAGGTGCCGTCGTACGAAGAGGGTATTCAGGACCAGGGGCCTGGATTTTCTTCGGCGACGGCATCTGTAAGGGGTTGCCGCTCCATGCGGGTGCGAGCGGCTTGGTGCGGTTGCGTCGGGCGCCGTCGCGTCGGGCGCCGCTGCGTCGGGCGCCGCTGCGCCCGGGCAGAACCGGCGAGATACAGGCGGCGCTGCCTGCAGGCGCAGCGTAGCAAGGAGCAAAAGATGACTGCCGAGAATGATTCCCTGTTTGAGTTTCCCTGCGATTTCCCGATCAAGGTGATGGGCAAAGCGCATCCCGAGTTTGCGCAGACGATCGTCACGGTCGTCCGGCAATTCGACGAAGGTGTCGACGCGTCGCGCGTCGAGACGCGGCCGTCGAGCGGCGGTAACTACACCGGGCTGACGGTGACGGTGCGGGCCACCAGCCGTGCCCATCTGGACGATATCTACCGTGCGCTCACCGGGCATCCGATGGTGAAAGTCGTGCTTTGAGCGGTAGCGGGGACGGCGCGATGCCGCCCGGACCTAGGGTGCGACGTGCAACGCGTCCGCCGTCCTTTGCGGCCCTGCTGCGCAGGCCCGCTCGAAAAGCTGCTTGAATCGTCCCACCTCTTCGAACACCCAATCCCGGAATGCCCGCACCCGTTCGGCCTGCAGCATCTGCGGCGTGCAGATGAAGTAGTACTGCCACGGGCTCGGACCGTCCACGTCGAAAAGCCGCACGAGACGTCCCGCCGCGATTTCGTGCATGGCGAGCGAGCGGCGCGTAAGGGCGACGCCCTGGCCGTCGATTGCCGCCTGTAACAGGTTCGACGAATCCTGGTACAGCACCCCGCGTTTCGGCTCGGGCCAGTCGTTGAGCCCCGCGGCGTCGAACCAGGGGCGCCACAGTTCGTCGTCGGAGCGCAGCAACTGGACCTTGGCGAGGTCGGCCGGCACCTTCGGCAACTTGCCGCCGTTGAAATTCGGCGCGCAGGCAGGAAAGAAGATCTCTTCGAGCAGCAGTTCCGCGTGCAAGCCTGGGTAATTGCCGAAACCGAAGCGAATCGCCGCATCCACGTCGTCGCGGGCGAAGTCCGTGAGCGAATTGGTGGACAGCAGCTCGAGATCCCATTGCGGATGCGCCTCGATAAAGCCGCCGATGCGCGGCGTCACCCAGCGCGCGGCAAACGACGACAGCATCGACACCACCAGCCGCCGCTCGCGGTCGCCGGCGCGGATTTCCCGCGTGGCGTCGGCGAGCGCCATGAGCGCGACACGGACCTGCGTCGCGTAGCGGCGGCCGATCTCGGTGAGGCGGACCCGCTTGCCGTCGCGGGCAAAGAGCGCTACGCCCAGCTCGGCTTCGAATGCGCGGATCTGGTGGCTGACCGCGCCGTGAGTGACAAAGAGTTCGTCCGCGGCGCGCGAAAAGCTCTCGTGCCGGGCAGCGGCCTCGAATGCCTTGATTGCGTTCAGCGCAGGAAGTTGTCGAAGGTCCATCGCAATTTTTCTCACATAGAGGTGAAAATTGATCGTTTTGCGTAAACCCTTGCTACGCCTACGATTGTAGCCATTAAACGACTTTTTGCGAGGGCATCATGCGAGAAATTTCCTCTAGTATTACCTTCGAAATCAAGGCCGGCGAAACGGTTCCAATGAAGGTTGCGCGCAGCACCCGGCTGGCGGTGAGCGGCGGTGCGGTCTGGGTGACGCGCAGCGACGATACCGAAGACTACTGGCTCGAACCGGGTCATACACTGCGCCTGCGGCGCGGCGAGCGGCTGTGGCTGAGCGTCGGGAGCGGGGCGCAGGCGCGGGTGGCGTTTGCGGTGCCGGGCCGCGCGGATGTAAGGGTGTTCGACTGGCTGGTGCGGCTTGGCGACGGGCTCGGCTTGCGCTCGCGTGATGGCTGGCGCACGGTCTGAGGCAGAAGCGAAGGCACGGCTGGGGCCGGCCAGCGGCAGGCTGACGGGTGATCCAACCCCTGATGCGCGGGTTGATCGGGTCCGTCGCCGGTGCTGCGGGCGATCCCCAGCCGACCAACGGCGCAGACTGGTTGACAGCAACGTCCCCCGGTCAAGCGTTGCGAGCGGCTCCGGCGGGGAACCCAGGATTTCGGTAAACTGGCACCATCATGTGTGCCACGCCGGTTTCCTCGCCTCCACTTTCCCCCGCGCCTTGCCCTGCTGATCCGGCAGCGCCGGTGGTTTCCTCCAGTCGCGGCATTGCCGCGGATCTCCAGCCCCAGGTTGCGTCTCAAGGCTCGCCTGCGCTCGCGCTCGTACTGCGCTGGCGTGGCGTTGAGCCCTACGAAACCAGCTTTGACGCCATGCGTGCCTTTACCGACACGCGCAACGCCGATACCGCGGACGAAATCTGGCTCGTCGAACATCCGCCGGTCTTCACGCTCGGCCAGGCTGGCAACCCGGCGCACCTGCTGGCGGCCGACAGCGGCATTCCGCTCGTGAAGGTCGACCGCGGCGGGCAGATCACGTACCACGGCCCTGGACAGGTCGTCGCCTACCTGCTGCTCGACTTGCGCCGCCGCAAGCTGATGGTGCGCGAACTGGTCACGCGGATCGAGCAGGCCGTGATCGACACGCTCGCGGCGTATAATCTCGCCGGAGAACGCAAGGCGGGCGCCCCCGGCATCTACGTGGCGCCCGGTCCGGATGTGGGGCCGCATGCCGGCGCCAAGATCGGTGCGCTGGGCCTGAAAATCCGCAACGGCTGTAGCTATCACGGCGTCAGCCTGAACGTACGGATGGATCTGCGGCCGTTTCTGGCCATCAACCCATGCGGCTACGCGGGGCTCGAAACCGTCGATATGGCGACGCTCGGCGTCGCCGCCGGCTGGGACGACGTGGTCCGGACCTTTGCTGCATGCCTCACCGCAAACATCGACGGCATTCCCGCGGCCGTCGCCCAACCGCAGGCCGGTGTCGTTACCGCCTGACTGGATCGAACGAATGACTGACGTTACCGCGAACCTCGCAGGCACTCCCGTCACTGACGGCGCAGCGGCCCCCGCTGCTTATGACGCTACGGCGAAACAGAAGGCGCAGGCCAAGACCGCGCGCATTCCGATCAAGATCGTCCCGATCGAAAAGCTGAAGAAGCCGGACTGGATCCGTGTGAAAGCGGCCACCGGCAATTCGCGCTTCTACGAGATCAAGCAGATTCTGCGCGAGCACAACCTGCACACCGTTTGCGAAGAGGCGAGCTGCCCGAACATCGGCGAATGCTTCGGCAAGGGTACGGCGACGTTCATGATCATGGGCGACAAGTGCACCCGCCGCTGCCCGTTCTGCGATGTCGGCCACGGCCGTCCTGACCCGCTGGACGCTGACGAGCCGGGCAACCTGGCGCGCACGATTGCCGCGCTGAAGCTGAAGTATGTGGTGATCACCAGCGTGGACCGTGACGATCTGCGCGACGGCGGTGCAGCCCATTTCGTGGAATGTATCCGTCAAACCCGCGAACTGTCGCCGGAAACGCGCATTGAAATCCTGACGCCGGATTTCCGCGGCCGCCTGGATCGCGCGCTTGGCATTCTCAATGCCGCCCCGCCCGATGTGATGAATCACAACCTCGAAACGGTGCCGCGTCTGTACAAGGAAGCGCGCCCGGGTTCCGACTACGCGCATTCGCTGAAGCTGCTGAAGGACTTCAAGGCGCTGCATCCGGATGTCGCGACCAAGTCCGGCCTGATGGTGGGTCTCGGCGAAACGGAAGAAGAGATTCTGCAGGTGATGCGCGATCTGCGCGAGCACGACGTCGACATGCTGACGATCGGCCAGTACCTGCAACCGTCCGAGCATCACCTGCCGGTGCGCTCGTATGTGCATCCCGACACGTTCAGGATGTACGAGGAAGAAGCGTACAAGATGGGCTTCACGCACGCGGCGGTCGGCGCGATGGTGCGTTCGAGCTATCACGCGGATCTGCAGGCGCATGGGGCCGGCGTGGTCTGAGCTTCTTCCAGGCAGTTTGTCTTGCATGCAGAGCCCGCACCTGTTGCGGGCTTTTTAGTGTCTGCGGCCACCCGAGGTGTTGATGCGCCGGCAAGGGTGTTGCTGCCTGTGCTCCCTGATTCCAGAAAACGAGGCGGGCAATCAACAGGCTGACGGAGTAGATGGCGCCGCCAATACACATGAAGTATGCGGTGTACTTCATGATGCGGTGTCGAGCGTCGTCGTTGTCCAGGATGTAGTCGATAAGATTAGACATGTCAAGTTCTCCCGTGAGTGGTTGTCATATTGGCTCGACCGGTTTAAATGTTTAGGTTAACGAATAATTAGATAGGGAGAAACTCGTCGCGGCGATTGTCGTTGCGACGACAGATGACCACATCAGCATGCTGCTCGGAACATCGAGGGTGGTTGAGTCACTGAAATATTTCCGCGCATCGGCGGCTCCGAACACAACCATCACAGACGATCCAGCAATGAAGGCCACGTGCCACACCAGTCCAATCCATATCCATGCGTGGCTGTCGGCGGACATCGGCTGATCTGGCACACAACCCAGCTCGTAGCACGCGGCAGCACTCATCGCGATGACGGTCCAGAAAAGTTGCCCGTGTCGCACGGCGATCTTCAGAACATCGCCGGCGATCTCGCGGTAGGCGAGCGAAAAATTCAGCAATGGCAGTAAGGCAAACGGGGCGAGAACCGGTACCCCGACATTGGACAAAAACCAGCCTGGGTGCGCCAGGAAATCAATCATGGTTTGTGGTGCGTAGTGAAGAGATCCTGCCAATGATCCCGTTCGCCACACAAACCGGTCAATCGACCAGACGGCCAGCCTGCGCGCAAACGCGTGACTCCACCACACTGCGCTGTAAGCCACCCGGTGCACGCACCAACAAACCCACTCGTCCTCCCGAACGTGAAAAGCAATGCTCAAACAGCGTGATAAACATACGCTAATTCGTTAGAGCGTCACGCGCCCAGACGCCATATAGTCGAGGATCTCCCAAACACCTTATTGCAACGGGGCCCCTCGATGAACCGATTCCTCCGCCCGCTCGCCGCGTTCGTTACGTTGCTTGCCGTGTCCGCTTCCTTTGCGAGCGCCGCTCACGCCGATACAAAAGAGGTCGTGATCGCGTATCAGGACATGGTCGTGCCTTGGCGCTACGCGCAGGCCACCGGCGAAGTCGAGAAGGCAACCGGCTACAAGGTCACCTACCGTCAGCTCGGCGGCGGTGCGGAGGTGGTCCGTGCGCTGGCGTCGGGTTCAGTGCAGCTTGGTGAAGCCGGCTCCAGTCCGATTGCGGCAGCTCTGTCGCAAGGCGTCGACATTTCGCTGTTCTGGATTCTCGACAACATCAACGACGCCGAAGCGCTGGTGGCGCGCGATGGCTCCGGCGTGACCAGCATCGCTGGTCTGAAGGGAAAAAAGATCGGCGTGCCGTTCGTCTCGACCTCGCATTTCCACACGCTGGTCGCGCTGCAGAACGCCGGTGTGAATCCGGCTGATGTGAAGATCGTCAACCTGCGCCCGCAAGAAGTCGCGGCGGCGTGGGAGCGTGGCGACATCGATGCGACCTACATCTGGGATCCGGTCCTCGCCAAGGTGAAGAAAAACGGCAAGGTGTTGATTACCTCGGGCCAGGTCGCGCAAGAAACCGGTAAGGCAACCTTCGACGGCTTCGTGGTCGATCGCAAGTTTGCCCAGCAGAATCCGGAATTCGTCGCACGCTTCGTGACGGTGCTCGCCGCAAGCGATGCGAATTATCGCAATCACACCTCGGCGTGGACGGTGAGTTCGCCTGAAGTCGCGGCAGTCGCGAAGGAGTCTGGAGCGCATACCGAGGATGTGCCCGCCAGTCTGGCGCTGTACGCGTTCCCGTCGCCGGCGCAGCAGGCGTCGAACGCGTGGCTGGGCGGCGGCGCGCAATCCGGGGCGGCGAAGTCGCTCGCCGCGACGGCAGCGTTCCTGAAGACTCAGGGTACGATTCAGAACGTGCTGCCCGATTATTCGACGGGCGTCGATCCGCGTTTCGTCCAGCAGGCTGCACATTAGGATGCCCTGCGGCACTGACGCTTTGTCTAAGCCGCGCCAGCGCCGCACAATCTCCGACCCAGCAGGCATAGAGATGAGTAGTCTTGAGATCCGGCGGCTCCACGTCGCCTACGAAGGTGCGCGCGGCGCGGCGTCGAACATTGCGCTCGCGGACGTCGACCTGCGCATCGAGTCCGGCGAGTTCGTCGTGGCGCTCGGCGCGTCGGGCTGCGGCAAGACTACCTTGCTCAATTGCATCGCGGGTTTTATCCCTCCGACTGCCGGCGAAGTCCGGCTGAACGGCGAGTTGATTACCGGTCCGGGGGCGGATCGCGGCGTGGTGTTCCAGAAATATGCGCTGATGCCGTGGCTCGACGTGCTTGATAACGTCGCGCTTGGGTTGCGGTTCCAGCGCGTGCCGAAGGCGCAGCGAGAGGGTATCGCGCGACAGATGCTCGCGCTGGTCGGCCTGGAGCAGCACGCACACTCGCGTATCTACGAGTTGTCCGGCGGCATGCAGCAGCGTGTGGGCATCGCCCGGGCGCTGGCGAGCAATCCGCAGGTGTTGCTGATGGACGAGCCGATGGGCGCGCTCGATGCGATGACGCGCGAGTCGATGCAGGAACTCGTGCTCGACGTCTGGGGCCGCACCCGCAAGACGGTGTTCTTCATTACGCACAGCGTCGAAGAAGCGCTCTTTCTGGCAACCCGTCTCGTCGTGATGACACCGGGCCCGGGGCGCGTCGCCGAGTGCCACGATTTGCCGTTCGCTCGACGCTTTCTCGAGACGCGCGATGCGCGTGCGGTGAAGTCTTCGCCCGACTTTATTGAATGGCGCGAAAAGCTGGTGCGTCGCCTGCATGAGCGCACGCCCGAAGGGGTGTTGTCGTGACCGTTTCGCGAGATTCGTTTGACCACGTGCCCGTCGCCCAGGCAGATGCTGCTGTGCCCGATGCGCAACTCGCTGCCGCTGCATCTACATCTGCGGTGAAACAGACACCCAGGCCTGTGCGCGCATGGCGTATGCCGGGCGAAGGACCGACCGCCGCATTGAGTGTTGCTTCGGCGACCGCGCTCGCCGCATTGTGGTGGCTCGCGACGCATCTGCACTGGTTGTCGCCGCTCTTTCTGCCCACGCCTGAAGCTGTCTGGGGCGCCTTCATCGACGCGTGCCACGGCCGCATCCAGGGCGGCCTGCCTTTGTCCGAGCACCTGGCATGGAGCGCGCTGCGTGTGTTTGGCGCGTTTGCGCTCGCCACGGTAACGGCAGTGCCGGTCGGCATCCTGATGGGCGTGAGCCGCGTGGCGCGCGGCCTGCTCGATCCGCCGCTGGAGTTCTATCGCCCGCTGCCGCCGCTTGCTTATTTGCCGCTTGTGGTGATCTGGTTCGGCATCGACGAGACGGCGAAGATCGTTGTCATCTACCTCGCCTGCTTTGCGCCCATTGCGATGGCGGCGCGCGCTGGGGCGCGCAGTGCGAGCGTCGAGCAGATTCATGCGGCGTATTCGCTCGGCGGAAAGTTCACGCAGGTCGTGCGCCATGTCGTCCTGCCTGCGGCGTTGCCGGAGATTCTGACCGGTCTGCGTATCGCGATCGGTTTCGGCTGGACCACACTCGTTGCCGCCGAGATGGTGGCGGCGACTGCGGGGCTCGGTCAGATGGTGCTCAACGCGTCCAGCTTCCTGCGCACGGATGTCGTGGTGATGGGCATCGTGCTGATCGGACTGATTGCCTGGCTCTTCGATCTGGGAATGCGTGCGCTGGAGCGCCGGCTGGTGCCGTGGAAGGGACGCGTATAAGAAGGGAGAAGGGCTGCGTCTCGATCAGGCGAACAGTTCAAGCACCGGCCAGGCGCGTTCAAGGGCAATCGCGCGCAGCCGGTCGTCGGGATTGGTCGCGACCGGGTGCGTGACGCGCTCGAGCAGCGGCACGTCGTTGATCGAATCGCTATAGAAGTGGCTCTTCGGGAAGTCTTGCAACGTGTAGCCGAGCGAGGCAAGCCAACTCTCCGTGCGAACGATTTTGCCTTCGCGGAAGGTCGGCACACCGACTGCGGTGCCGGTATAGCGCCCTAGCGGATCGCCGTTTTCGGTGCCGAGTTCGATGCCAAGCAGATGTTCGAAGCCCAGCGCGCGGCCGATGGGTGCCGTGACGAACACATTGGTGGCGGTCACGATGCAGCACAGGTCGCCGGCATCGAGATGGCGCTGGATGAGTGCGCGCGCGGCCGGCCGGATTGCCGGCGCGATCACTTCCTCCATGAACATTGCGTGCCACGCATCGAGTTGCGCGCGCGAATGGCGCGCGAGCGGGGCAAGCGTGTAGTTCAGATAGTCCGTCATATCCAGCGTGCCCGCCACGTATTGGCGATAGTACGCGTCGATTTCTTCCGCGTGGCGCCTCGCGCCTTCCACACCCAACTGCGCTATGAAGTGAGCCCACGCCTGATCGCTGTCGAGCGGCAGCAGCGTGTGATCCAGATCGAACAGCGCGAGGTTGCGACTCATCCAGGATTCCTTGAGATCAATTCTCTGAAGCAGGCGTGCTGCCGGCGCGGCACGCTCTTCCTCATGGTCGCTGATCGTATATTTAAATACACAAAAATACAATAAGGCAAATTTGTGCAACACTACTGTCATAAATCTCGGGTGTTGCCAAAGGGCGGCATGCGGTTCGGGTCATGGCTGGAGGAACGAGAAGAGTAGTGAGCTATGTTGATTCTCCTTAACCTTTTGTCCGGTGTGGCGCTCCTCGTGTGGGGCTCGCACATCGTGCGTACGGGCATCCTGCGCGTGCTTGGCGCGGATCTGCGCAGCGCTCTCGGTCGCAGCACGAGCAGCCGCTTGCGGGCGTTCGGTTCCGGCGTCTTCGTGACGAGCCTCGTGCAAAGCAGCAATGCGACGGCGGTAATCGTGACATCGTTCGCGGCGCAGGGCTTGCTGCCGCTGGTGAGCGGCCTTGCGATCATGCTGGGTGCAGACGTCGGCACGGCCTTGATGGCGCGGGTGCTCACCCTCGATCTTTCGTGGCTCTCGCCAATCCTCGTGCTGTCTGGCGTGCCGCTTTTCCTGTCGCGCAAGCAGACCCGCCTGGGGCAGGCGGGCCGCACGGCGATCGGCTTGGGTCTGATCCTGCTGGCGCTACATCTGATCGTCGAAGCCGCACAACCGATGATGCAGGGCGCCGGCGTGCGCGTCATGTTCGGCGCG
Organism: Paraburkholderia sp.; assembly: GCA_035948995.1. GTDB lineage: Bacteria > Pseudomonadota > Gammaproteobacteria > Burkholderiales > Burkholderiaceae > Paraburkholderia. The sequence continues at coordinate 47,787 of DASZIR010000002.1, forward strand.
TTGACCGGCGACACGACGCTCGACGCGCTGGTCGGCGCGGCCTTCGCCGTGATCTCGTACTCGAGCCTCGCGGCCGTGCTGCTGACGGCGACGCTCGCCTCGTCCGGGGTGATTTCGCTGAAGGTCGCGTTGTGCCTCGTGATCGGCGCCAACCTGGGCAGCGGTCTGCTGGCACTCAGCGGCACGCTTGCGCAGAACGCGGCGGCGCGGCGCCTTGCGCTCGGCAGCCTGATGTTCAAGCTGGCCGGCGCCCTGTTGATCCTGCCGTTCACCCCGCTGCTGGCGCGCGGCTTGCCGGCGCTGATCAGTAACCCGCGCGAGGCGGTGGTGGGGTTCCATCTTATCTACAACACGTTGCGGTGCTGTGCGTGCATGTCCTTAATCGACCCGGTTGCGAGGATCTGCACCCGCTTGTTGCCGGACCGGCCAGTGCAGAACGGCGAACTGCGTCCGCTGCACCTGGATGCGGCGGCGCTGTCCACGCCTGCTCTGGCGCTCGCGAACGCGGCTCGCGAAGTGCTACGCATCGGCGACATCATTCGCACGATGCTCGACAATGTCGCCGAGCTGATCCATCACAACGACCTGGCCAAAGCGCGCGAGACAACCCGCATGGACGACGACGTCGACCAGCTTTACGCCGCGGTCAAGACCTACCTCGCGCGCATATCCCGCGAGCAACTGGATGAGGCCGATAGCCGGCGCTGGACCGACATCATTGCGCTCACGATCAACCTCGAGCACGCGGGCGACATCATCGGGCGCATTGTCTCGGACATCGAGGAAAAGAAGATCGCGCATCGGCTCTCATTCTCCGAGGAGGGGCTGGGCGAGCTGGAGGATCTGCACGCGCGCCTCGTCAGCAACCTGCAACTGGGGCTGTCGGTGTTTCTTAACAACGATCTTCGTTGCGCCGAGCAGTTGCTGGCGGAGAAGGAGCGCTTTCGCGATCTGGAGCGTGCATATTCCTACGCACATCTCGACCGTCTTGCGGGTCAAACCTTGCGTAGCATCGAGACCAGTGCGCTGCACCTCGACATGATCAGTGACATGAAGCGGCTAAACTCGCTGTTCTGCTCGACCGCCTATCCGGTGCTCGACGCAGCCGGTGCGCTGCACGATACGCGGCTGCGCAAGCGCGTGCTGGATACGTTGCACGCACCGCAATGAGCGCAGGGCAGGAGACCACGCCCGCGCGATCTACCTGCTCGTCAGGGTGATCCGCTCGCGTAACCACCGGGCAGCGGCGGCCCGCGCGGCCCGCCTTTACGCCAGGATGATCCGCTCGAGCTTCTTTTTCAGGGGCGCGAAGTCGGCGGCCTCGGCCGCCTTCTTGTTGGTGATCAGCACGTCGATCTGTTCGGCCGGGCAGTAAGAGATGCGGCTCCTCTGGCCGATCTTGCTGTAGTCGGCGAGGATCACCACGCGGTCCGCATTGGCGACCATCGCGCGCGCCACTTCGGTCTCAGCGTGATCGTAATTGGTGGCACCGTGCCGGTGATCGATACCCACCGGCGAGAGCAACGCTAGGTCCGCACGGTAACGGTGAATCTCCAGGATCGTCGTGCTGCCGCCGGTGGCCATGGCCCGGTCGCTGATCGAGCCGCCTAACAGAATGACTTCATTGGGCGAATCAGCCTGTTGCTCGACCGCGGCGCGCATCTTGAGGGCGACGTCGATCGAGTTGGTCACCACCGTCAAATTTGCCAGTTTCGCCAGTTCTTCCGCGAGCGCTGACGTGGTCGTGCCGGCATCGATAAACAGCGTCTGGCCGCTGGAAATGACGCCGATTGCTGCCTTGGCGATCGCCGTCTTGGCCTTGACGCGCGTGTGTGCGCGCTCGGAGATCGGTGCTTCGTCGGCGGGCTTGATCGCACCGCCGTGCACTCGCCGCAATTCACCGAGCGCCTCCAGGTCGAGCAGGTCGCGCCGTACTGTTTCACGCGAGACGCCGAGATCCGCCATGATCCGTTCGGTCGACACACGTTGCAGCGTCGACAGCAGTGCGCGAATTCTCTGATGACGGTCTTCCTGCCACATGCATTTTCCCTTCGTAATTGAGTCGGTCTGGACGGCTTGATGGCTCGTGACATCACTGACACGTTTATGTGTCGGGTCGATGTCACGCGCAATACTTTACCCGGTTCGTGTTGTATTTTTTTGGCACCTTGCAAATTTGTGTATTTAAATTTAGCCTTCGCACATTGGATGGTTGGTACCGAATCCGAACACGGAATGTTCGAAAAGGAATTGAAATGTCCAATTTCGAACATCGGCTGTCGCTTTTGCCAAGCATGCTGTCATTTGCTGGCAGCATACTAGGCTTGCGAACCTGTTTGCCTGCCAGTTCCATGCCGTGCCGCAACATGACAGTCTGCTAACGGAGCGACCCCGCTCAGTTCGTCATCCTGATTGTGGTGGCCGGGGCGAAGAGCCGGCGGCGATGTGAATGCAGAACCACACATGGGCAATCGTCGAGCCGCCGCTCAAACCAGGCCGCAGCACGGCTCATCCGTTAATAAGCGTGGCGCTGCATTGATGTGAGGATACGCGATCGCGCCGGGCACTGCGGGGGTGCGGGCAGGGTGGTCCAATCCGGTCTATTTCGAAGGTGCACAGACGTGGGAACTGGGATTGATCGTACTTTAGACTGGTCGTACCCGCGGCTGGTTGCGCATCGCTGCGGCGGAACGCTCGCGCCGGAAAATACGCTGGCGGGCTTCGACGCCTGCAAGCGCTACGGATATCGAATGGCCGAATTCGACGCCAAACTCTCGGCGGACGACCACCCCTTCCTGCTGCACGACGACACGCTTGATCGGACCACCAACGGCCACGGGCCGGCGGCGCAGCACACCTGGCACGAACTGACGAAGCTCGACGCTGGTGCATCGTACGGCGCCGGCTTCACCGGCGAACGTCTGCCGACTCTCGCTGACGCGGCCGAGCGTTGCAGGCGCGACGGCATTGCCGCCAACATTGAAATCAAACCCTGCCCCGGCCGTGACGCGCTAACCGGCCAGCTCGTTGCGCGTGCCACGCTCGAACTGTGGCAAGGGCAGACGCCGCCGCTGCTGTCGTCGTTTTCAGAAGCAGCACTCGCCGCCGCGCGCGAAGCTGCGCCAACCCTGCGGCGCGGGATGCTGTTCGAAGCATTGCCGCATGACTGGCTGCGCATTGTGCACGAGCTCGACTGTGTGTCGCTCCATGCGAACCATAAGCATCTCACCGCGGAACGCGTTGCAGAGATTCATGCCGCAGGATTGCGCGTGCTCGCCTACACTGTGAACGACCCGGCGCGCGCAAAACTGCTTGCGCAATGGGGCGTCGACATGATTTGTACCGATCGCATCGATATGCTTGCGCACGACATGCTGTCCACGCCGGAAAACCCGGCCTAAAAGCATGGCAGGCGCGCCCGGGGAATTCGCGCGCCGAAGACATCCGTCAAAAGAAGTTTTCCTAACGTAGCAATTTTCGGCAGAGGATGGGAAATACTATGAACCGCACGTGGTTAAGCCGTGTTGTCTCGATGTCAGCCGTAGCAGGCGTAGCCGCAGGGGGCGTGAGCAGCGCATCCGCTGCCGCGCCCGACGCACTGGTTGCCGCAGCCAAACAGGAAGGCCAGCTCACCGTGATCGCGTTGCCGCATGACTGGTGCGGCTACGGCGCGATGATCAGCGACTTCCAGAAGAAATACGGCATCAAGGTCAACGAGCTGAATCCGGACGCCGGTTCGGGCGACGAAGTCGAAGCGATCAAGGCCAATAAAGGTAACAAGGGTCCGCAGGCGCCGGACGTGATCGACGTGGGCCTGTCGTTCGGTCCGACCGCGAAGTCCCAGGGACTGCTCCAGCCGTACAAGGTGTCGACGTGGAAGGAGATTCCCGAGTCCGCCAAGGATGCTGACGGCTACTGGTACGGCGATTACTACGGCGTGCTGTCGCTCGAAGTGAACGCCGACATGATCGACAAGGTGCCGACCGACTGGAGCGACCTGCTCAAGCCCGACTACAAGAACGCCGTGTCGCTCGCGGGCGATCCGCGTACGGCCAACCAGGCGATTCAGGCCGTGTACGCGTCCGGTCTGTCGACGAGCAAGGGCGATACCGCCAAGGCTGCCGATGCGGGTCTGAAGTACTTCGCCGAGCTGAACAAGAACGGTAACTTCGTGCCGGTGATCGGCAAGGCCGCGTCGCTTGCCCAGGGCACGACGCCGATCATCGTGCGCTGGGACTACAACGCGCTGGCCGATCGCGACACGCTCAAGGGCAACCCGAAGGTGCAAGTCGTGGTGCCGAAAACGGGCGTCGTAGCCGGTGTCTACGTGCAGGCCATCAGCGCCTACGCACCGCACCCGAACGCAGCGAAGCTGTGGATGGAATACCTGTATTCGGATGAAGGCCAGGTCGGCTGGCTGGCCGGCTACTGCCACCCGATTCGCTACAGCCAGCTGGTGGCCGCGAAGAAGGTGCCGCAGGCGCTGCTCGACAAGTTGCCGCCGGCGCAGGCCTACAAGAATGCGGTGTTCCCGACCCTGTCCCAGCAGGATGCCTATAAAGAAACGATCACCAAGCATTGGGACGAAGTGGTCGGCGCGAACGTCAAGTAAGTCGAAGTAAGGCGAAATGAAGTGAAGTAAGCGGATGTGCGAATCCGGATGGCGGTGGGGCAGCGCGCAAGATTGGTGCCTCGCCACATCCGGATACTTTCTTTGATGTTCGAGCGTGCTGTGTGCCGGAACCCGCGTGACCTCTCATGAGCGTCGCCCTGCGCGGCCCCGGCGTTAGCCTGATTGCCCCAAGGGTAACCTATGACCACTTCATCGGATATCGGGTCGGCGCAGCCGGAACTGCTGGTTCCGCCCGTGCCCACGCCGGCGCCTCAAGTGACGGGACCGGGACGCTCGTCCCAGTTGCTGACCTGGCTAGGCGTCGCGCCGTTTTTCCTGTTTGCCCTGCTGTTCCTGATCCTGCCGACCGGGTTTCTGATGGTGGGCGCGTTTCAGGACCCACAAGGCCACTTCACGCTGGTGAACTTCCGCGACCTGTTGCAGCCGGGCGTGCTCGACGCGTACTGGATCAGCTTCAAGGTGAGTGCGGCCTCGGCGATCGGCGGCGCGGCGATCGGCTCGCTGCTGGCGTGGGCCGCCGTGCAGGGGCGGCTGCCGGGCTGGATTCGCCCGACGCTGATGACCTTCTCCGGCGTCGCTTCGAATTTTGCCGGCGTGCCGCTCGCGTTCGCATTCATCTGCACGCTGGGGCGCGTCGGTCTCGTTACCGTGCTGCTCAAGAAGTACGTCGGCATCAATCTCTATTCGACGGGCTTCAGCATCCTGAGTTTCTCGGGGCTGACGCTGACCTACCTGTATTTCCAGATTCCGCTGATGGTGCTGATCGTCACGCCTGCGCTCGACGGCCTGAAGCGCGAATGGCGCGAGGCCTGCGATTGCCTCGGCGGCACCTCCTACCAGTACTGGCGCTACGTCGCGTTACCGGTGCTCTGGCCGAGCGTGCTGGGCGCCACCTTGCTGCTGTTTGCGAACTCGTTCGGCGCCGTGGCGACCGCGTATGCGTTGACGGGCAGTTCGCTGAACATCGTGACCATCCTGCTGTACGCGCAGATTCGCGGCGACGTGCTGCACAACCAGAACCTCGGCTATGCACTGGCGCTCGGGATGATTCTGGTGACGGGCCTGTCGAACGGCGGCTATATCTGGCTGCGCTCACGTGCGGAAAGGGGGCGTCGATGAAAAACCAATCCCGTATGGGCGCGTGGATCGCGATGATCGTGGGCTCGCTTTATTTCCTGATCCCGCTCATCGCCACCTTCGAATTCAGTCTGCGCATGCGGCGCGATTCCTACAGCTTCGACGCCTATAACGTCGTGCTGACCGATCCGCGTTTTCAGGCCTCGTTTGGCTACTCGATCCTGATGGCAGTCCTGACGATCGTCTTCGGTGTTCTGCTGGTGGTGCCGACGGCTTACTGGGTCCGCTTGCGTCTGCCGAAACTGCGGCCGGTGGTGGAATTCATCACGCTGTTGCCGCTGGTGATTCCGGCGATCGTGATCGTGTTCGGCTACCTGCGCATCTACAACAGCAGCTCGATCTTGCCGCTCACCGGCAACGAACGCGCCACCGACCTGCTGCTGGCGTTCGGCTACGTGACCCTGTCGCTGCCGTATATGTACCGTGCCGTCGATGCGGGTCTCGCCTCGGTCGACATACGGTCGTTGACCGAGGCCGCGGAGTGCCTTGGCGCGAGCTGGCCGACCATCCTCTTCAGGGTGATCTTTCCGAATATCCGTTCAGGCATCCTGTCCGGCGCCTTCCTCACCTTTGCCGTGGTGATCGGCGAATTCACACTGGCGAGCCTGCTCGACCGGCCGGCGTTTGGGCCGTACCTGCAACTGATCGGCGCGAACCGCGCCTATGAACCGTCGGCGCTCGCGATCATCGCGTTCGTCATTACCTGGGCCTCGATGGGGCTGATCCAGGTGTTCGGCTCGGCGCGTGCGCTGGCTGGACAAAAAACCTGATGAATTGAGGCGTCGAACCATGGCATTCCTTGAGATCGAAAATCTGCACAAGTCCTTCGGGGCGAACACGGCGCTGCATCATTTCGACATGAAGATCGAGCGCGGCGAGTTCATCACCTTCCTCGGACCGTCCGGTTGCGGCAAGACGACCGTGCTGCGCATGATCGCGGGCTTCGAAACGCCGACCCGCGGCGTAATCCGTCTCGACGGGCACGATGTGACGCATCTGCGCACGCGCCAGCGCAAGGTTGGTATGGTGTTTCAGTCGTACGCGCTGTTTCCGAACATGACGGTGGCTGACAACATCGGCTTCGGCTTGCGTGTGGCACGCCGGCCGCAGGAAGAGATTCGCAAGCGGGTCGACGAGATGCTGGAGCTGATCAAGCTGCCGCATGTCGGCGAGCGTTATCCATGGCAGCTCTCAGGTGGCCAGCAGCAGCGGGTGGCGCTTGCCCGCGCGCTCGCCGGCAAGCCGCAGGTGTTGCTGCTCGACGAGCCGCTGTCGGCGCTCGACGCGAAGATCCGCATCTCGCTGCGCCAGGACATCCGCGCGTTGCAGCGCGAACTCGGCATCACGTCGGTCTTCGTCACGCACGACCAGGAAGAGGCGTTGTCGATTTCCGACCGCATCGTGGTGATGAACGAAGGGCGGGTCGAGCAGATCGGCACCTCCTCCGAGATCTATAACTATCCGCGCACGCGTTTCGTGGCATCGTTTGTCGGCACGCTGAACATCCTCTCGGGCCATGTGGTGGATCCGGCGAGCGGCAAGATGGCCGTCGACGGCCAGGAGCTGGTCACCTCGCAGCCACTCGCGCCGGACGACGCCGGCAAGAAGCGCCTGCTTGCGTTGCGGCCGGAGGCGATCGTGCTGGAGGTGCCCGCGGCGGGGCGCAATACGTTGGCGGCGACGGTCGAAGAGGTGAATTTCCTCGGCGCGGTAGTGCGGATCAGAACCCGGGTGAAGGACGCGGTCATCTCGCTCGACGTGTTCAACGATCCGAATCGCAGATTGCCCGAGCGGGGGCAGCCGGTCGCTTTGGGCTTTTCGCACGAGAACCTGCTGGTGCTCGAGGAGGGCGCTGCGTAGGCTCGAACCGCCTGATCGGCGGACCCGCGGCCGATTTAACAATGGTTAACGGTGTGTGCGCCGAATCCATCCTAATATTGAGACGTGAGCTTCGCAGTAGCACTGACCGTACCGGGGCCCACAAAAAACAAAGTCTCCAATATTCGATTGAAATGCCTTCCTGCCACGAGGAAGGCATTTTTTTTTGCCCGGGCGGGCTCGTTTCGCGTGAGCGCTGCAGGCTACCCGCAGCGGGTGGTCCGCCGGCGCTCACCCGCCGACGGGCCGGAGGCTCTATGCGTCCGGAATCTCCGACGCCTCGCATTCAGATTTCTGAAAAGCCGGACGAATGGTCCGCGGAAAAGAAAAAATATCCATAAGAATCAGTGGGATAAGATTTTCATTCAGCTGGCATCGACCTTGCACAATAGAAGCGCGGCCGCAATGGCCCGACAACTAAAGTATGGAGACAACGATGTCCGATTTCCCTTCCCGGTATTTCTGAATTCGTCGTCTTGTCGCGGCCTAATGCCGTGCACAGGCGTGACGATTTTTCGTTCGCATGATGCGCAGCGTGGCAGGCCTTGAGCTCACCCATATCGCAGGAAACATCGTGAAGAAACCTATCCACAAAGTGCTGTACGTCCAGGTGATCGTGGCGATCATCATCGGCATCGCGCTCGGCCATTTTTCGCCGGACTTCGCTATCGACATGAAGCCACTCGGCGACGGCTTCATCAAGCTGATCAAGATGGTGATCGGGCCGATCATTTTCTGTACGGTGGTGACGGGTATCGCCGGTATGGAAGACATGAAGAAGGTTGGGCGCGTCGGCGGTAAGGCGCTGCTGTACTTCGAAATCGTCTCGTCGTTTGCCCTGGTGCTCGGCCTGATCGCCACACACGTGCTGAAGCCCGGCGTCGGCTTCAATATCGACCCGGCCACGCTCGACGGCAAGGCTGTCGCGTCGTATGCCGCGAAGGCACACGGCCAGACCACGGTCGACTTCCTGATGCACATCATTCCGGACACGC
>DASZIR010000003.1:0-13915 GCA_035948995.1 Paraburkholderia sp.
TGCAGACATCGCCCTTGAAATCGACAAACGACTTCTCGTCAAAGTTCTTCGGATCGACGATCGTCGAGTTGATGTTCGTGAAGATCTTGAATTCGTCTGCGCAGCGAATGTCGTAGCCGTAGCTCGATGTGCCGTAGCTGACGATCTTCCGGCCGTCCTCGGAGACGCGCACCTGATCGGGCGCGAACGGCTCGATCATGTTGTGCGACGCCGCCATGCGGCGGATCCACTTGTCGGATTTGATGGTCATAGTTGAACGCTGCTGACGGGTGAGGTCGGGGTAAAGTCCGGGTGAAGTCCGGTCAATGCCCGTTGGGCCGGGCGCTACCGGACGAAAGGCGCTTATTTTACGCGATCAGCGCGAAGCTGCCGCAACGGCGGGAAAAGGAGGCTGCCTGCAACCTTGCGGCGCGCAGTCCGGCTGGCCGCGCGGTCGAGCGCGCGGGCCGCAGTCCGGATTCTGCGACACCTTGTTGCAACGCAACAAAACGGTCGCGCGGGCCGGGCATGCCACGCGGTACGGTTGCGCCGCAATCCCGCATCACTGACGGATCAGGCCGCAGGCCAGTGCCGCACCCGCGCCATGTTGCGGCCATGCGTAGGGATCGGACGCGTCGCGATGCAGCAGCACTGAGCGCTGCAGCACCGAGCGGATGCCATCCAGCGACACGTCAGGCGCGACGATAAAGCCCGTGGCCACGCCGTTCGAATCCGCGTGAATGTTGCCCAGATCGCCTTCGACGCGCGCGCCCATCTTCAGGCGCTCGGCCGCCGGTGCGAACACGGCACCGGCGCTGGAACCGTCCGCGGCATTGCAGTCGCCGCGCTCGTGCACCTGCAGCGCGTGGTCGCTATCGGGCGGCAGGCCGGAAAGGTTATAGGTGACCTGCACGCCATCCGAGCGCTCGATGAATGTCACCAGACCGCGCGCCTGGTTGCCCACGGTCGGCAGTAGCTGTGCATCGGCGCGTTTCTCCTGTGGTCTCAGGAATGCAGTGCAGCCGCATAACAGCAGACTGCTGGCAGCCAGTACGATGAACGCATGCACCGCCTGTCCGTCGATTCGTTTTCCCATGCGATCCTCTTGTCGACCGCCGGCCGCCCCTGCGGTCGCCGAGCCGAACCTGATGAAGTCGACATGATACCGCGAGCGGAGGCGCGTCCAACGCCTTCCGCCCGCCTGCCGGGAGGACGCTCAGGTGTTCTGGACAACGATGTTCGGAAACTTCGAGGTCATATCGCGCGCGCGTTCGGCGACGTGGATGGCGACCTTGCGGGCGATCGAGCGATAAATCTCCGCGATCCGCCCATCGGGATCGGCCACCACGGTCGGCCGGCCGGAATCGGCCTGCTCGCGAATCGCCATATCGAGCGGCAGGCTGCCGAGCACCTCGACACCGTATTCCTTCGCCATCCGCTCGCCGCCGCCCGCGCCGAAGATGTGCTCTTCGTGGCCGCAGTTCGAGCAGATGTGGGTGCCCATGTTCTCGACGATACCGAGGATCGGAATGCCAACCTTCTCGAACATCTTGAGGCCCTTCTTCGCGTCAAGCAGTGCGATGTCCTGCGGCGTCGTGACGATCACGGCGCCCGTGACCGGCACGCGCTGCGACAGCGTGAGCTGGATGTCGCCGGTGCCCGGCGGCATGTCGACGATCAGGTAGTCGAGATCCTGCCAGTTCGTCTGCCGCAACAGCTGTTCGAGTGCGGAGGTGGCCATCGGGCCGCGCCAGACCATCGGGTTGTCCTGCTCGATCAGGAAGCCGATCGAGTTGGCCTGCATGCCGTGGCCGTGCATCGGGTTCATCGACTGGCCATCCGGCGACTCGGGGCGGCCCTGGATGCCGAGCATCATCGGCAGCGACGGGCCGTAGATGTCGGCGTCCAGCACGCCGACCGAGGCACCTTCGCTCGCCAGCGCGAGCGCCAGATTGACCGCAGTCGTGCTCTTGCCGACCCCGCCCTTGCCCGATGCCACCGCGATAATATTCTTCACATTCGGCAACAGCTTCACGCCGCGTTGCACGGTGTGCACCGCGATCTGCTGCGACACCTCGACGCGCGCTTCAGCCACGCCCGGCACGGCGCGCAGCGCGTCGCCAACCCGTTTGCGGATCGCTTCAAACTGCCGTTTGGCCGGATAGCCGAGTACCACCTCGACGCTCGCCGTGGCACCATCGACGGCGATGTTCTTGAAGTTCCTGGCCGCCGCGAACGGGCGGCCCGTGTTGGGGTCAGCGACGGCCGCGAGGGCGGCGTCGACCAATGCCCGATCAATGCTCATTGAAACTCCGTGGGGAACACTTGCGGCGCGGCGGAATCGAAGCTTCGGCCGTCAGCCGGAAATTGAAAAAAATTGTTATGCGGCATTGCGAAAAATGGCCTTGCCGTGCACCCTTCGGCAGCAGCACGCCGCAGGGTCGCATCGCTGCGTACTTCAGTCATCATTGTAGTGGCTGGCGCCGGGCCTTGCCGGAAGACCCTTCGTTACTGTCGGAGCAGACTGCGCGGCTTCCCCGCGAGGTTTCGGCAAGGTCTCCGTCAAGGTCGACCCGCCTTGATAATCGAGAGGAATCAAAATGAACACACAAATCATGACTCGCCTGGCCGTCTTCGCGGTCGCCGGTTCGCTGCTGGCAGGCTGCGCAACCCAGCAGGGCACCAACACCGCAGTCGGCACGGGCGTAGGCGCGGGCACGGGCGCGGCAATCGGCGCGATCTTCGGCGGCGGCAAGGGCGCGGCGATCGGCGCCGGTGCCGGCGCGGCGGTCGGCGGCATCGTCGGCTACAACTGGCAGGCCATCCACAACAAGCTGTCGGGCGCCACCAAAGGCACCGGCACGCAGATCACCGAGCAGCCGGACGGCTCGCTCAAGCTGAATATCCCGAGCTCGGTCACGTTCGACACGAACAGCTATGCCATCAAGCCGTCGTTCGCACCGGTGCTCGACCAGTTGGCACAGACGCTGACCCAGAACCCTGAAGTGGTGGCACAAGTGATCGGCTACACGGACAGCACGGGTCAACCTACCTATAACCAGACGCTGTCGGTCAACCGCGCGCAAAGCGTGATCGGCTACCTCGGCCAGCGCGGCATCGCTGCGCAACGCCTCGCCGCCGACGGTCGCGGCCAGAACGATCCGGTCGCGGACAACGGCACGGAAGCGGGCCGCGCCGCGAACCGCCGCGTGGAAATCTACCTGCGCGCCACGGCGCAACACAATAACGGCTAATCAGGCGGGGGAATGGTGCGGCCCGGAGAGGGCCGCGTAAGCAGCGGCCCAAGAACCCGGAAACGAATCGAAAAAAATTTCGAACTCTCCGGAAAATCTGCTGTCTCTCTTTACGGTACGTGGCTGGCTCTGCCGTCACGGCACCATTCTCCTCTTGTCGTTGTTGCTCCGGGGCCCATAGCCCCGGTTTTTTTTGGTGCCGGTACAGCGCGAGAACCGGCGGGCATTGCCCTTTCGCGGTCAACGGCAGGTGCGTGCGTCTGTCTGCGTGACCTGGGTCATGTCAGCTGGCCACGTGAGCGGTCATCGCAGCGTCACACGTTTGCCACCTCGCTGCCTGCGGCAAACTGTTCCAGCCCGCCCGCCTGTCTGCCCACGCACCCCGGCGCACGCCGGCGGTGCCAGACCCGCTGGCCGCGGCCGCCCTGCTAGAATCGGAGTTTCGTCTCTCCGCAAGCCCTCAGACTCCCTATGTCAGCACCCGCAACCGGTCTCCCCGCAGGCGCGCCGTCCGGCCGTCGCCAGATCCTCGTCACGTCGGCCCTTCCGTATGCGAACGGGCAAATCCATATTGGCCATCTGGTCGAATATATCCAGACGGACATCTGGGTCCGGACGCTGCGAATGCACGGGCATGAGGTCTACTACGTCGGTGCCGACGACACGCACGGCACGCCGGTCATGCTGCGCGCGGAAAAGGAAGGCATCACGCCGAAGCAGCTGATCGAGCGCGTCTGGCAAGAACACAGGCGCGATTTCGACAGCTTCGGGATTTCCTTCGACAACTACTATTCCACCGACTCCGAAGAAAACCGGGTGCTGAGCGAATCCGTCTATATGGCGCTCAAGGACGCGGGCCTGATCGACGCGCGCGATATCGAACAGGCGTATGACCCGGTCAGGGAAATGTTCCTGCCGGACCGCTTCATCAAGGGCGAATGCCCGAAGTGCGGCGCGAAGGACCAGTACGGCGACAACTGCGAAGTGTGCGGCTCGACCTACCAGCCCACCGAGCTGATCAACCCGTACTCGGTCGTCTCGGGCGCCACCCCGATCCGCAAGACTTCGACGCACTACTTCTTCCGTCTGTCGGATCCGCGTTGCGAGGATTTCCTGCGCAGCTGGGTGGGTGGTCTGGCACAGCCGGAAGCCACCAACAAGATGCGCGAATGGCTCGGCGAAGCTGGCGAGGCGAAGCTCGCCGACTGGGACATCTCGCGCGACGCGCCGTATTTCGGCTTCGAGATTCCCGGCGCGCCCGGCAAGTACTTCTATGTGTGGCTGGACGCGCCGGTCGGCTACTACGCGAGCTTCAGGAACCTCGCCGAAAAGCGCGGCCTCGATTTCGACGCGTGGATCCGCAAAGGGTCGAGTGCCGAGCAGTATCACTTCATCGGCAAGGACATCCTGTACTTCCACACGCTGTTCTGGCCGGCGATGCTCGAATTCTCGGGCCATCGCACGCCGACCAACGTGTTCGCGCACGGCTTCCTGACGGTGGACGGCGCGAAGATGTCGAAGTCGCGCGGCACCTTCATCACCGCACAGAGCGTGATCGACACCGGCCTGAATCCGGAATGGCTGCGCTACTACTTCGCGGCCAAGCTCAACAGCACGATGGAAGACCTGGACCTGAACCTCGACGACTTCCAGGCGCGCGTGAACAGCGATCTGGTCGGCAAGTACGTGAACATCGCGAGCCGTGCGGCGGGCTTCCTGATCAAGCGTTTCGACGGCCGCATCCAGGACAGCGCGATGCAGCACCCGCTGCTCGGCACGCTGCGCGCGGCCATCCCGCAGATCGCGGCGAACTACGAGGCGCGCGAGTACAACCGCGCGCTGCGCCAGACGATGGAACTGGCCGACGCGGTCAACGCCTACGTCGACACCGCCAAGCCGTGGGATCAGGCGAAAGACCCGGCCAACCCGGTCCCGCTGCATGAAACCTGCAGCGTCAGTGTCGAGGCGTTCCGGTTGTTGTCGCTCGCGCTGAAGCCGGTGTTGCCGAAGCTCGCGGAAGCCGTCGAAGGCTTCCTCGGCATCGAGCCGCTCAAGTGGTCCGATGTGACGGTGCCGCTCAGTTCGGCGCGTCCAATCAATGTATACAGGCATCTGATGACGCGGGTCGATCCGAAGCAGATCGAGGCGCTGCTCGCGGCGAACCGCGACTCGCTGCAGGCGACGGAAAGCGCCGTCGCGCCGGCCGCCGCGAAAACCCACGCCAGGGCGAAAGCAGCCGCCACGAATGGCAAGGCTGAGGACAGGGACGACGCGTCCGGCATCATCTCGATCGACGACTTCGCCAGGATCGATCTGCGCATCGCGAAGATCGTCGACTGCCGCGCGGTGGAAGGCTCGGACAAGCTGCTGCAGTTGACGCTCGACGTCGGCGAGGAAAAGACCCGCAACGTGTTCTCCGGTATCAGGTCGGCGTATGAGCCGGAGCAACTGGTCGGCAAGCTGACGGTGATGGTGGCGAACCTGGCGCCGCGCAAGATGAAGTTCGGCCTGTCTGAAGGAATGGTGCTGGCGGCATCGGCGGCCGACGAGAAAGCCGAGCCGGGTATTTATGTGCTCGAGCCGGATAGCGGCGCGAAGCCGGGCATGCGGGTGAAGTAAAGCCGCACGAACCGCACGTCGCGCGGCCAGGAACGCAAAAAGCACGTCGTTCGACGTGCTTTTTGTTTACCGGCTTCGTGAGCGATGCCACGCCGCCTGGTGCGCCGGCAGGCGCGCACAGCGGCCGCTACCACCGGCGAATTGCGCCGCCTTGCTGCCGCACCGGCATACCGGCACATCGACGTACCGGTTTGCCGCCTTCCCGCCCTACTGCCGTGGGCCACCCCACGGCCACCGGTCAAAGCGCCGCGTGTACAGCAGATTCGCCCCCTGGAACGTGCCGCCATACCCCACCACCGACCAGTAACGCGTCAGGTTGACCGTCGCCTTGATCGCATTGCTCGCCGACTGCAGGCCCTGCTCGTAACCGAGCACCAGCCACTGGCTCAACGCCTTCGACACCATCACCACCTGCGGATCGGTCAGCCCGACGTCACTCGTGCCGATCGAAAACTCGTCGAGTCCGAAGGTCTGCGCAATCCGCTTGCCGCTCGCATTGCCGAGCAGCGCGAGTGCGGCGGTCATCGTGCTCTGCTGCCCGAGGTTGTTGCCCTGGTCGGTGCCGTGGCCGAACAGCAGCCACGACAGCTTTTCGTTGTCGGCCACATTCGGCTCCGAGACGAGCTTGGCGACCGGCGCATCCACCGTACCAGTGACCTGCACGCCGGCCTCGACCTGCTGGTTGCGCCGCATCGCGAGAATGTTGATACCCGGATTCGCGACCGGACCATTGAAGGTGAAGAAACCGTTTTCGATGCCCAGCTTGCGGCCGAACGCCGTATAGGTCGAACCTTCGGTCACGCGCACGTTGCCGACAGCGCGCAGCGGCAGGTCCGGCGCACTCAGCGCGGTGACGGTGCCCGTCAGACCGAGGTCCGCGCCCTTACCGCGGAACCGGAAGTCCTTGCCCAGGTTGATGTCGATGCTGGCGTGCGGCGCGAAGCGGCCGACCGGCTTGTCGCTCGCGGCCACGCCCGGCGCCGTCTCGCCGCGCACGGTGCCGTCGGGACGCACGATCACCACATCGTCGCCGAGCCTGGGCTCGGCCTGTTCGGGCATGTCGAAGAGTGCATGATCGACCGAGAACTTGCCGTTGATGTCCATCGCGCCGAGATGTCCGCCGTTCGCCACGGTCGCACTGCCCGAGAGCGACAGCTTGCGGTCGGGCGAGGCGAACAGTTCGAGCTTGTCGGCCACGATGCTCGCCGTCAGATCAGGTTCGGCGCTGTCGAGGCGCACCCGGCCGGTGGCGCGCAGCGTGCCGCTCGCGCCGTGAAACTCGACCTGCTGGAAATCGACCAGGTTCTGCGACAGATTGATGCGGATCACGCCGTCCTTCAGTTGCACGCCCTGATTGACCATGGTCGCCGACAGGTCGTCGCCCACCAGCGATCCGGACAGGTTGGGCCTCGCCACCGTCCCGCCGAGCGCAAGCTTCAGCGCGAGGTGCCCGTCCAGCAGATAGCTTGGGCCAAACAGCCCGCCCGTCGTCTTCAGCGACGGCACGTTGGCGTTCACGTTGCCGGAGAGCGGCGCCTCGTCGTTCACGCCCAGCACACCATCGCTCATCGCCAGCGTCGTGTGAGCATCGGCGTCGATCACGCCGATCCGGCTCGCCTGTGCACGCACCGTCGCGTTCAGGCGATTGCCGGCGCTGAAATCCGCGCGCGCGGCCAGATCCGTCATGCCGAGCGACGCGATGCCACTACCGATCTCGACCGTCACGTCGCCGCCGCGGCGCTTCAACTGGATGTGGCCGCTCGCCGTGTTGCCGAGCGCAAAGTCCCAGTCGCCGTCGAACACCAGATCGGTTTTCAGCGGCGGCGGCTCGCCGGTGAGCTCCTGACGCAACGCCAGCAGGCGCGCCAGCGAGATATCGGTCAGCGAACCGGTTGACTGGATACGCCCGTGATCCAGTGCAAACGACTTCAGATCGAGCACCGCGCCTTCCAGGGTGAGCCGCGTCGCGCCGAGCGTCACACGGTTCGGCCCCGCGCTCACGGCAAGCGGCGCCTCGAGATTGACAGCGGGCGTGCCGCGATTCTGCAACTGCGTCACCGTGCCGTCCCAGCGCGTGCCTTCGTGCGTGTCGGAGAGGTGCCCGTTGGCCGCGAGCGTGACGTCGAGCGGTCGCCTGTACACCTTGCCGGTGGCCTGTGCCTCCAGCGTGTGTCTGGCGCGCGTGCCGTTCAGGCGCGCGCTCAGGGTGGCGAGTTCGATGCCGTCAGCGCTGAGGTCGCGCGCATCGGTGGTGAAGACGAGCGCGCCGTTCGCGCCGTCGCGCAATTCGGCATGACCTTCCGCGTGGCCGAGGCGGTTCGCCCCGAACACGACGCGGTCGGCCTTGTAGCTGAGCACGACGTTCGGATGAGCGAACGATCCGGTCACGTCACCATCGGCCGCCACCAGACCCGCGAGGCCGAAGCCGAGACGTTCGAGCTCCGGCGCATCGACGCGAAACTGCAGCCGGTCGCCCGGTGCGCCGAAACTGCCTTGCAGATCGACCTGGTTGCCCGCCACCGACAGATTCGCCCGGCTCGGCAGAATCCGGGAGCCGGCCAGCTGGACCGTGCCGCCGCCCGTCAACGGCAGGCCGTCGTAGACGCTCTCGCCGAGCTTGAAGTCAGCCCTGGTGGTGAAGGTGGGGCCGAGCACGCCGGCTGCGTTCAGCTTGCCGTTCACACGCGCTTCGATCTGGCGCGATGCGGCGGGCGCCGTGCGTTTCGCGGGAGCCTGGGCCGGGGTGTGGACCTTCGCACCACGCGCACCAGGCGCAGCAGGTGCAGCAGGTGCAGCAGGTGCGCTCGTGCGCGGGGGCATCTGCGAGGTCAGCCCGAGCGGATCGAAATCGGTCAGTTGAGCTTTCAGGTTGTAGGTGGAATTCGCATCGTGCTTGATCGCGCCGGACAGATCGATCCGGCCGCGACCCGACGTGATCTTCACGTCGTTAAAGCTCGTGCGCGCCGGGTCGAAGGTCACCTTGCCCTGCGCGCGCAGGGCCGCCTTCGGGTCGGCAAGATCGAGGGTGATGCTCTGCACGTCGTCGTTCAGACGGATGCCGATCGGGCCGGCAAACTGGGTGGGCCGCACGCTCGCTTCAAGGGCGTTCAGGTCGAGCCCGGCCACCTGCAGGTCAAGTTGGCCGTGCTTGCCGGACAGCGCGCCGGCGCCGGTGACGGTGGCGTTCCTGACGAGGCGCACGTTCAGGTTCGAGACGCTCTGTGCGTGCGCGTCGAGCCGCACGTCGGCATGCGCGTCGATCAGCGGCAACAGATGCTGGTCGATAGCGCCGGGCTTCGCGTTGACGATCGACACCTGGCCGGCTACGAGGAAGCCACTGGCGGGTTTTGCGGCGGGGGCAGTTGCGCGGGTGGCACTGGTACCGCTCGCCACGCCCGCAGCGCTTGCCGCACTTGTAGCACCTGCAGCACCGGCGCCCGGCTCCTTCACCTCACCGCCGACCGGCTGCAATTCCGCCCGCACCGCAAGATCGGCCAGCGGCGCACCCGGCGCAAAGGCTTGCGGATTGACGTGATCGAACGTCAGCGTCGCGCGCTGCAGCGGCACCTCGGCAAACGGGGCGGCCTCGATGCGCGCGTGTCCCGTCAGCTTCATGCCGCTCGCGTCCAGTTCGGCCACCAGCGTTTCGAGCGATCCGCTCAGGTGGCCGCCCACCTGCACCGGCTCCTCGTTGACCTTGCCCGAATAACCAAGCTCGCCTGTCAGCGCGAACGGCCGCACGCCGTCGAGCGTGGCCGACGCCGTCACGGCGCCGAAGGGCGTATCCAGCCGGTCGATTGCAGCTTCGTGATGAATACCGTCGCTGCGGCCGTGGAAGATGAAGCGCGAATACTCCGCTGTGGATCCGCCTTGGTGCAGCAGCAGTCTGTCGACTCGCACGTCGCGCACTTCGAGCTGCACCGGCAGGCGCAGGTCATCCGGCAACGTCGTCGGACCGCTGCTGCCCGACGACGTAGAGCCGATCCGCGCGTCGATCGTACCGATATGCAGATAGTCGATCGCAAAGCGCCACGGCCGGCCGGCCACGGCCCAGCGGCCCGCAATACTGTCGACCTTGATATCGGTGCCGCTGCCGTCGAAGCTGCGCCACTCCACCTGACGCAGCCGCAAGCCGGTGGCCAGCGCGCCGCCTTCCAGCGTGCCGGAGAGCCGGCCGCCGAGCAGCCTGACGGCGCCCTGCCACGCGTACGCCGTGCCGCGTTCGGTCGCCACCGCGCCATACAGCACGCCGGCCGCAAGCGCGACGAACACCACCGGCACCCCCATCGCCCACGCGAGCGCCTTCCACAACCGCGGGCCGCGGCGCGCGGGAGACGGCGTTTCCGGGCCGCCCGGTGTTGCGTCGCCGGGCGTCTGCGGGGGTGGAGTGGCGGAAGAATCCGTCGTCATACTCGAGCCATGCGAATCAGGATGCCGAAGTTGTACAGGTCAGAAGATCAGAAGGCGATGCCCAGGGTCAGATACGGCCGGACACTCCTGTTACGGATCCCGTAGGCGAGGTCGACGTTCACCGGACCGACCGGACTGCGCCAGCGCGCGCCAAAGCCGGCACCCGGGTAAAACACCCGCGCGCCCCATGTGTCCGTGGCGGTGCCGATATCGAAGAACACCGCGCCGCCCCAGTCATGGTTGAACCAGTGCTGATATTCGGTCGTGCCCGTCATGAGGTATTTGGTCGGCAGCACCGAGCCGTCGACGCTGTTACCAATGCTCTGATAGCTATAGCCGCGCACCGAATTCGAACCGCCCGCACGGAACAGCAGCGACGCCGGGATGCTGTTCGAACTGCCGGCCGTGAACACGCCGCCCAACTCAGCCCGGAACAGCAGCAGGTCGTCCTTGCCGATCGGGATGTACTGCTGGCCGCGCGCGTACGCCCGCCCAAAAGTCTGATCGGACGCCGCGCCCTTGATCGCGAAGCCCGCTTCGACGTGGACCAGGTTGCCGGAGCGCGGAAACAGCGGGTCGTCGGTGTTGCGCCGGGTCCATGACCACGCGGGCACAAGCGCGCGGCTGATGGTCGGCCCCACCGCGTTCTGGTCGAGCCGGTCGTGGTAGTAGAGGATCGAATAGCCATAGTCGAGAAACTGCGACGTGCGGGTGGTCTGCACCCCGGCGCGGATACTGTAGATGCGCGTGTCCGACACGTCGGTGGTCGTATAGGAGGCCAGCACGCTGTTGGTCCAGGCACGATGGCCCGGCGGCATCGACAGCTGGATCTGGCCGAACTGCTCGATCTGGTCGATCCGGCCGCTCACCGAGAACGGCCACGCCTTGCCGAAGGTGTCCAGATACGCGTAGTTGCCCTGCAACTGCGGACCGGTGTCGGTCGCATAGCCTACCCCGCCGCGTATGCTGTTGTACGGATATTCGCTGACCTTGACGCGCACCGGGGTCTCGATGGGCCTGGCAGGGTCGTTGCCGACGTCGATTGCAACGCTCGCGTAGTACGGGGTGTTCTGCAACTGGCGCTGCAACTCGGCCAGCCGCTGCACGTCATAGATCGCGCCGACCGAAATCGGGTTCACGTTGTCGACGATCTGCTCGGGGTAGCGCCGGGTGCCGGACACTTCGAGCTTGCCCATCGTGAAGGTCGGGCCGCTCTCGAAGGTGACGCTCAGCTTCGCTTCGTGCGTGCGCGGGTCGATGCGTGCCTCGGAGCGGTAAATCTTCGCCGCCACATAGCGACGCGATTGCAGCGCCTTGAGCGCGGCGCTCTTCGCGTCGTCCCAGCCGGACTGCGAAAACGGGTCGCCTTCGTGCAGCGAAAAGGCGAAGCGCGTGGCATTTTCCTGGGCCGGGTCTTCGGTCAGCACCGGCCCGCGAAACGACAGCGCGATCGAGGAGATGGTGGTTTGCGCACCGGGATCGACGCTCACCGTGACGCGCTTCTTGCCGTCGACGGTGCGTACGTCGGTGCGCACGACCGGCGAGAAATAGCCTGCAGTGGCGGTCAGATCGCGCACCTGCTGCGGGGTGGCGGTCACGAGAAAGTCGAACTGGTCCTCGCTGATGTCGTCGCGTTTGGCGAAGCGGGCGATATCCAGATGCTGTTCCAGCAGCTTGCGCACCGGGCGCGGCGAGGCTTCGATATCGACCTTATAGGCCGCGCGGGCTTCGCCGCAGGCGAAGAACGCCAGCCAGACGATGCCGAACGCAAACCACGCGCGCAGCAAGCGGGGCAAGCGGGCCACGCCGTGCGTGCAGCGCGCCGGGCTTCCGCGCCGCACACCCGGTTTGCCGTGACGCATACGCGACGGTTCGATCGCACACCCCGCCAAACAGGACCTCCGCGGCCGTTGTTGATGAATGATTCCGCTTGCCGGCCGCCGCGGCGGCCGGCAAGCTCGCTATTTGACCACATCGGCGCGGCCCCGCGATCATCTCGAACTGGCCGGCACGGGCTGCCCGGGCCCTGCCCGTGCACGTCTGCGCCGGCCGCCCGGCCAACCGCCGCGCCCGCCTTGGACGCGCCAGCCCGGCCGACGTTCCGCGAGTTTTCGCCCACGGCCGGCAGTTCCGGTAATTGCGGTAAAA
This sequence comes from Paraburkholderia sp., assembly GCA_035948995.1. Classification (GTDB taxonomy): domain Bacteria; phylum Pseudomonadota; class Gammaproteobacteria; order Burkholderiales; family Burkholderiaceae; genus Paraburkholderia. The sequence goes on from DASZIR010000003.1 coordinate 12,411, forward strand.
TTGCGCTCGACCGGGCGGCCGCCTCCACGGCAACCGCCACTTCTCTATCACGGACGTCGAGCCATGTATCAATCGGACATCACGCAGTTCCTGAACCAGTTGAAGCAGCAAAAGCCCAACCTGGAGGCCGAACAGCGCCGGGGCCGCTCGCTGCTGTGGGACAAGCAGCCGATCGACCTCGAAGAGCGCGCTGAGCAGCAAGCCTCGCGCGTGCAACAGACGCCCTACCAGTACTACCAGAACTTCTAGGCGTGAGCACCGCCGACGAGGCCCGCGCCGCCGCAGCGCAGCCCGACGCTGCGCTCGCCGCGCCTGCGACCGATTCGACGACCGACACCGTCGACGGCATCGCTTTCGCGCGCCTGTACGGCGAGCCACTGTTCAAGCTGCCGCAGGATCTGTACATCCCGCCGGACGCGCTCGAAGTCTTCCTCGAAACGTTTGAAGGACCGCTGGATCTGTTGCTGTACCTGATCCGCAAGCAGAACTTCAACGTGCTCGATATCCCCATGGCGGACGTCACCGCGCAGTATCTGGGCTACGTCGAGCAGTTGCGGGAGACCAATCTCGAACTCGCGTCCGAATATCTGCTGATGGCGGCGATGCTGATCGAGATCAAGTCGCGCATGCTGCTGCCGGTCAAGAAGGCCGACACCGGCGAGGAAGCGGAAGACCCGCGTGCCGAACTCGTGCGCCGCCTGCTCGAATACGAGCAGATGAAGCTCGCGGCACAGCGTATCGACCACCTGCCGCAACTGGGCCGCGACTTCCTGCGCGCCGACGTGTACATCGAGCAAAGCATCACGCCGCGTTTCCCGGACGTGAACAGCGAGGATCTGCGCGCCGCCTGGGCCGACGTGATCAAGCGCGCCAAGCTCGTGCAGCATCACCGCATCTCGCGCGAAGAACTGTCGGTGCGCGAGCACATGAGCGTGATCCTGCGGCGTCTGCAAAACGCGCGCTTCATGGAGTTCTCGGAACTGTTCGACGTGACGCGCGGCGTGCCGGTGGTGGTGGTGAATTTCATCGCCATGCTGGAGTTGTCGCGCGAGTCGCTGATCGAGATCACCCAGGCCGAGCCTTTCGCGCCCATCTACGTGCGGCTCGCCTATCTGCCGGCTTAAGCCGTCTTCCGGCGTACGGGCGGCACGGCCGCCGCCTGTCGCGCAGCCGCGCTGCCGATGCGCCACGCATTGGAGGCGCGCCTCGTTCCGGTGCGCCGCGGTCGTAGGCACGGCGCCCACAAATCCACTACAATCCCGCGCTGCGAACCTGTCATCACCAGAACGGGTGCCTGAAACGCATAAACGCACCATTTTTGTGCAAACCGGGCCCTGCGCTGCGCGAGGAAAACACCGTCCGATCGTCAACCACCCCGCACTGAAGTACGGGGCTTGTTCAGGCAACTGGGCATGCTCGGGGTTGACCAGGGGGAGCGGTAATCAACCCGCTACGTTGTAACGAAGTGAGCAGACCCACCGCCGCGTGCTTCCTCAGCGCGGCGC
>DASZIR010000004.1:0-67175 GCA_035948995.1 Paraburkholderia sp.
CACCTTTTTCGACGACGCCGATTTCGCATGAAACAACCTTCCGCCCTGTCGGCGCTCGTCGAAGCGCTGCGCGCGCTGCCCGGAGTCGGGCCCAAGTCCGCGCAACGCATGGCGTACCACCTGATGCAGCACGATCGCGACGGCGCCGAGAAACTCGGCCGTTCGTTACTGTTCGCGACTGAACATCTGCAGCACTGCGAGAAGTGCAACACCTTTACCGAAGCGCAGATCTGCGAGGTCTGCCTCGATGAGGAGCGCGATCCCACGTTGTTGTTCGTCGTCGAGACGCCTGCCGACCAGATCATGCTCGAACAGACGATGACCTATCGCGGCCTCTATTTTGTATTGATGGGACGACTCAGTCCGCTCGACGGCATTGGCCCGAAGGAGATCCATTTCGACCGGCTGGTCAAGCGGGCCTCGGATGGCATTGTCAAAGAGGTCGTGCTCGCGACCAATTTCACCAACGAAGGCGAAGCGACCGCGCATTACCTTGGGCAGACACTCAAGGCCCGGGGTCTCGCCGTCACGCGTCTGGCGCGCGGCGTACCGGTGGGCGGCGAACTCGAGTATGTCGACGCCGGCACGATCGCCCGCGCGATGCTCGACCGCCGCGCGCTGTAGCGCGGCGCCGCGCGTAGCCGGAGATCTGCAGCCGCGCTAACCCGGGCAGCCACGCAACCAGGCGGGACCGCCGTTCGGGCGCTTCGCCCACCATGAACACAGGAGACCTATGAGCGCATCCCCTGACGAGGCACGCCCCGCTGGCCCGCTCGCGGGCGTCAAGGTGCTCGAACTCGGCACCCTGATCGCCGGTCCGTTCGCTGCGCGCTTTCTCGGCGAATTCGGCGCGGACGTGATCAAGATCGAAGACCCGAAAGGCGGCGATCCGCTGCGCAAATGGCGCAAGCTTTATCCCGAGGTCGGCGGCACCTCGCTGTGGTGGGCCGTCCAGGCCCGCAACAAGAAATCCGTGACGGTCAATCTGAAGGCGCAAGAGGGCAAGGAGATCGTCCGGCGTCTGGCGAAAGAAGCGGATATCGTGGTCGAGAATTTCCGGCCCGGCCTGCTCGAAAAGCTGGGGCTCGGCTACGACGTGCTGTCGGCCGAAAATCCCGGCCTCGTGATGGTGCGCCTGTCCGGCTATGGCCAGAGCGGGCCGTATCGCGATCGCCCGGGCTTCGGCGCGATTGCCGAATCGATGGGCGGTCTGCGCCATATCACCGGTTATCCGGACCTGCCGCCGCCGCGCATCGGCATCTCGATCGGCGATTCCATTGCAGCGCTGCACGGCGTGATCGGTGCGCTGATGGCGCTGCATCACCGTCAGGTGAATGGCGGCAAAGGGCAGGTGGTCGACGTCGCGCTGTACGAAGCGGTCTTCAACATGATGGAGAGCGTGGTGCCCGAGTACGGCGTCTACGGCATGGTGCGCGAGCGCACTGGTGCGTCGCTGCCGGGGATCGTGCCGTCGAACACTTATCCGTGCCGCGATGGCAGCATCGTGATCGGCGGCAATAGCGATCCGATCTTCAGGCGCCTGATGCTGGCAATCGAACGCGAAGACCTCGCCAACGATCCCGCCCTGGCGCACAACGATGGCCGCGTGCCGCGCACGCAGGAAATCGACGGCGCGATTGCCGCCTGGCTCGCCACGCGCACGATCGACGAGGCGCTTGAGGTCCTCAACGCCGCGGATGTGCCGGTGGGCCGCATCTATAGCGTCGCGGACATGTTCACCGATCCGCAGTTCATGGCGCGGCAGATGATTCAGCGCTTCAAATGGCAGGACGGCAAGGAGATCACCTTGCCCGCCGTCACGCCGAAGCTCTCGGCGACGCCCGGCGAAACGCGCTGGCTGGGCCCGGAGCTGGGCGAGCATACGGATGAGGTTCTGCGCTCGCTCGGCTACGATGCCGATCACATTGCCAGGTTGCACGCGCAACAGGTTGTGTGAGGGTTGGTGTCCGCGCTGGCAAATAAAGACGGCGTGCGGTCAAACCGGCCGCACGCCGTTTCCACGAATCCCGATCGCGGTACGGTCGCCCTCACGGTTGGCGGCAGCGCGATCTGCGGCATGGCGGCCGCGTCCGTTTGCCACCATCCGGCTAGGGCGTGATCACGATCTTGCCCACCACGCGGCGCCCGGCCATCTCGCGCAGCGCCCGTGCGGTGTCTTCGAGCGGGTAGCGCGCCGACACATACGGGCGCAGCTTTCCTTCCCCAATCCACCCGACCATTTGCTGGAGCGCCGCCGCGTTGTGCTGCGGCTCGCGCCTGGCGAAGTCACCCCAGAACACGCCGACGATGCTGGCGCCTTTCAGCAGCGTCAGGTTGAGCGGCAGTTTCGGAATCTCGCCGTTGGCGAAGCCCACCACCAGGTAGCGTCCTCTCCACCCGATACTCCGGAACGCCGGTTCCGCGTAGATCCCGCCGACCGGATCGTAGATCACGTCCGGCCCTTTGCCGTCGGTCAGCGCCTTGATTCGCTCGCGCAGGTCTTGCGTGCTGTAGTTGATGGTCGCGTCCGCGCCATGCTTGATGCAGATGGCGAGCTTCTCATCGCTCGAGGCTGCCGCGATCACGCGTGCGCCGAGCGCCTTGCCGATCTCCACCGCGGCAAGACCGACGCCGCCTGCCGCACCCAGCACCAGCATCGTTTCTCCCGCCTTCAGGGCGCCGCGATCGACCACCGCATGGTGCGACGTCCCATAGGCGAGCGTGAACGCCGCCGCTTGGGCGAAGTCGATGCCTTGCGCGAGCGGTATGCATGCCGCCGCGGGCGCAACGGCCTGCTCCGCAAAGCCGCCGTGACCGGTAAAAGCGACCACCCGAGCGCCTGGTTGAAACTGCGTCACGCCGGCACCGACCGCGCGCACCAGGCCCGCCACTTCCGAGCCCGGCGTGAAGGGCAGCGGCGGCTTGAACTGGTATTTGTTCTCGATAATCAGCACATCGGGAAAATTGACGCTGGCCGCCTTGACGTCGATAACGACTTCGCCTGCCTGGGGCTCGAGATCAGGCAGGTCTTCGACGGCCAGGCTCTCCGGCGGGCCGTATTGATTGCAACGAATCGCGCGCATCGTGTCTCCGTTTTCTCTAGGTTCACCACGGTATTTTGAAGTGTAAAGCAAGCCGAACGACCGTGCGTTTTTGTTGTGCTGCATGTGTTGCGCGCGAGTTACCCATGCGATGCCCGGCGTGTCGTTCGCGCGTGTTCTTTCCTCGGTTACAATCGCCGCATGCGAATCCTACTGAGCAACGACGACGGTTATCTGGCGCCTGGCCTTGCTGCGCTTTACGAAGCGCTCACGGCCTTCGCTGATGTCACCGTGATGGCGCCCGAGCAGAACTGCAGCGGCGCGTCGAACTCGTTGACGCTGTCGCGGCCGTTGTCGGTGCTGCGCTCGTCGACGGGCTTCTATTACGTGAACGGCACGCCGACCGATTCCGTGCACATCGCCCTGACCGGGATGCTCGACCACACGCCCGATCTGGTCGTGTCGGGCATCAACAATGGTCAGAACATGGGTGAGGACACGCTCTATTCGGGCACGGTCGCCGCCGCCACCGAGGGCATCATGTTCGGCGTGCCGGCGATCGCCTTTTCGCTGGTCGACAAGGACTGGGTGCACCTCGATGCGGCAACGCGCGTGGCTGCAGAAATCGTTGCTCACTATCTCGCGCATCCGCTGCCCGGGCATCCGTTGCTGAACGTCAATATTCCCAACTTGCCGTACGAGCAGCTCGGCGAGTGGCGCGTGACCCGCCTTGGCAAGCGGCACCCGTCGCAACCGGTGATCCGCCAGACCAACCCGCGTGGCGAACCGGTCTACTGGATCGGTCCGTCCGGCAGCGCACGCGACGCCAGCGAAGGTACTGACTTCCACGCCGTGGCCAACGGTCATGTGTCGATCACGCCACTGCAGCTCGATCTGACCCACACGCAAATGTTGCCCGCGGCACGCGATTGGTTGCGCGCCGGGAGCGACGCTTCATGACCAACGAGCGCGCAAAGCGCTTTCCGCTTGGCCTCGAGGATCTGGTGCGCGAGCCACGCCGGCCCGAAGGGCGGCCGGGCGAGGTGCGCGCGGCGAACCTCGCCGCCGCAACCGATGCGCGCGCGGGCGCCGCGCGGGCGAAGACTCCCGCGCGCGGCGGCGATGCTGCGGGTAGCCGCACGGCACGTCAGCCGGCCAAAGTCCCGGTGCAGGGTTTGGCCAGGCCCGTAACCGGTGGGGCAACCAAGCCGGCCACTCAACTGGCAACCAAGCCTGCACCTACTAAGCCAGCAACTAAGCCAGCAGCCAGGCCCGCCACTCAAACGCTCATCAAACCGTCCGCGACAGGGGCAAACCGCCCGGCGACCAAGCCGGTCACAGCGAGGCCGAGCGCCAGGCCTGCCGAGCGCAGCACAGCGCCGAACGTCGCGTTGAATGGCGCGCTTGCACTGACTTCGGAACGGGTTCGTGAACGGATGGTCGAACGCCTGCGAGCGAACGGCATCACCGATCAGCGTGTGATTCATGCCATGTCAGTGGTGCCGCGCCACATGTTCGTGGATCCGGGGCTGGCCACGCAGGCTTATGAAGACGCGGCGTTGCCGATCGGTCATCACCAGACGATCTCCAAGCCTTCTGTGGTGGCACGGATGATCGAGCTGGCCGCCGCGGGCCGGCCACTTGCGAACGTGCTGGAGATCGGCACGGGCTGCGGCTATCAGGCGGCTGTGCTGAGCCAGGTCGCACGCGATGTCTATTCGATTGAACGCATCAAGCCGCTATACGAACGCGCCAAGACCAACTTGCGTCCGCTGCGCATTCCGAACATCCGGCTGCACTACGGTGATGGCCGGATCGGTCTGCCAACGGCCGCGCCGTTCGACGCAATCGTGATTGCCGCCGCCGGACTCGATGTGCCGCAGGCCTTGCTCGAGCAGCTCGCGATCGGCGGGCGCCTCGTCGCACCGGTCGGCGCGCAGGACGGCCAGGCCCAGCAGGTGCTCACGCTTGTCGAGCGCACCGGTCCCGCGCAATGGCGTGAGTCGCGGCTTGATCGCGTTTTCTTTGTACCCTTAAAATCCGGAGTGATTTGACACCGATGAGTATGTTGCGCGCGATGCAAAGAACCAGCCTGAATGTCCACCTGACCGTAGCCCAGCGTAGCGTGTGCGTGGTCGCACTCTCCCTGTTGACGGCCTGTGCGACGCGGCTCGATAACGCGCCGGTTGTCGACAAATCCGGCAACCTCGGCACGCTGGCCGCCCAGACGCCGGCGCAGCCGCCTGCGCCGCTGGGTCCGCCGCCTCCGGGTTATTACCGGGTGAAGCCGGGCGATACGCTGTACCGTATCGCCCTGGAAAACGGTCAGAATTATCGCGACATCGCGACCTGGAACAACCTGACTAACCCTAATCAGATCGAAGTCGATCAGTTGCTGCGTGTGGCGCCGCCGGGCGCGAACCTCGCGGCGATGACGCCCGGTGTGGCCACCTCGCCGATCGTGGGTGGCGGCGTGCAAACCGCGCCGCTCGGCGGCTCGTCCGCTGCCACCACAGGTGCTGCAGCAGGCGTCGCGACCGTGCCGTCGGTCTACGGCTCCGGTTCGACCGCCACGGCGATTCCGCCGCAGACTGGCGCGAGCGACACGAGCGCAGCCGCGTCCAGTAACGTCGCCTTTTCATGGCCGGTGCGCGGTCCGATCCTCGGCACGTTCGACGACTCGACCAACAAGGGCGTCAATATCGGCGGGGCTGCCGGCGATCCGGTCAAAGCTGCCGCAGATGGACGCGTCGTTTATGCTGGAAATGGGCTGCGCGGTTACGGCAATCTCATTATCATCAAGCATGATGCAACTTATCTGACGGCGTACGCACATAACCGCGCTTTGATGGTAAAAGAGGGGGACGCGGTGACCAAGGGGCAGAAGATCGCCGAAATGGGCAATAGCGATTCGGACCGTGTGATGTTGCATTTCGAAGTTCGCCGGCAGGGCAAGCCTGTCGACCCACTGAAGTATTTGCCGCCGCAATAAGCGATACGACCATGCCGAAATCGAAGCGCCGCCCGCCGCAAGCCGAGTCTGAGAAGATCAGCCGCGCCACGCATGTCACGGCGGAGGACGGCGGTGCTTCGGAGGTCGAAGACGACAGCGTCGACGATCTCGAAAACGCACGCGACCTCGACGAGCGCCAAAGCGGTGCAGAAGAAGCCGGCGAAGCGCGCGAGAGCGCAAACGATTCCGCGCCCGACGCCGACGATTTCCGCGCCCTGCTGCAAGCCGAACTGACGGCTGACACGATTCAGCACTACCTGAACCGGATCAGCGTCAAACCGCTCCTGACGGTGGAAGAAGAGCAGCGTTATTCGCGGCTTGCCAAGGCGGGCGAATTCGAAGCGCGCCAGGTGATGATCGAGCGCAATCTGCGGCTCGTCGTGAGTATCGCAAAAGGCTATCTGAATCGCGGCGTGCCGCTGCTCGATCTGATCGAAGAGGGCAACCTCGGCCTGATGCACGCCATCGAGAAGTTCGATCCTACCCGAGGCTTCCGGTTTTCTACCTACGCCACCTGGTGGATCCGTCAGAGTATCGAGCGCGCCATCATGAACCAGGCGCGCACGGTGCGCCTGCCCGTGCACGTGATCCGCGAGCTCAACCAGGTGCTGCGCGCGAAGCGCCATCTGGAAAAGAATTCGATGAATTCCGGCGAGGCGGCCGACCGCCGTGACGCCAGTATCGACGACATCGCCTACCTGACCGGCAAGACCACGGACGAAGTCACCGACATCCTTGCGTTGAACGAGCACACGGCGTCGCTCGACGCGCCGCTCGACCTCGATCCGGCGAGCAGCCTGCTCGATCTGCTGTCCGACGACCAGAGCCAGTCGCCGGATGCCGAAGTGCAGCACCGCGAGCTGGAAACGCTGACGCGCGCATGGCTCGCACGCCTGTCGGACAAGCACCGTCACGTGATCGAGCGCCGCTTCGGCCTCAATCATATCGAGCCGGCCACGCTCGAAGAGCTGGCCGACGAAATGGGCCTCACGCGTGAGCGTGTGCGCCAGATCCAGCAGGAAGCGCTGGTTCGCCTGAAGCGCTTCTTTGCCTCCAACGGTGTACGCAAGGACGCCGTTTTATAAGCTGATGACACCGATTCTTGTTTTCGACATCGAGACGATTCCCGATGTCGCCGGCATTCGCCGCCTCGAAGATTTGCCCGCCACGCTCACCGACGCCGAAGTCGCCGAGCATGCGTTTGCCGCGCGCCGCGAAAAGACCGGCAGCGATTTCCTGCCGCACCACCTGCAGCGGGTTGCGGCGATCTCCTGCGTGTTTCGCGACAACAGCGGCTTTCGCGTGCGCTCGCTCGGCACGCCCGCCGACGGTGAAGCGGCACTGGTGCAGTCGTTCTACCGGGTGATCGAGAAGTACACGCCGCAACTGGTCTCGTGGAACGGCGGCGGTTTTGATCTGCCGGTGCTGAACTACCGCGCGCTCGTCAACGGCATTCCGGCGAGCCGTTTCTGGGACCTGGGCGAGGACGACCGCGAGTTCAAGTGGAACAACTACATCAGCCGGTACCATGCGCGTCACACGGACCTGATGGACGTGCTGGCGATGTATCAGGCGCGCGCCAACGCGCCGCTTGATGCACTTGCCAAGCTGTGCGGCTTTCCGGGCAAGCTCGGGATGGACGGCGGCCAGGTGTGGCACGCGTTCCAGGACGGGCGAATCGAGGAAATCCGCAATTACTGCGAGACCGACGTCGTCAATACGTATCTGCTGTATTGCCGCTTCCAGTTGATGCGCGGGGGCTTTTCGCCCGAAGAGTACGCGGACGAAATCGCGCTGGTGAAAAGCTCGCTCGCGCAGGAGCCGGCGTCGCACTGGGTTGAGTATCTGGCGGCGTTCGAGAGTTAAGCGGTGCGCCCCGCGCAGTCCACGTCAATGCAGTTCCACCAGGATCGGCTGGTGATCCGACGCGCTCGTCACGCCGTCGATCTCGCAACGTCGCAACCTTTCACGCAAATCTTCGGTAACGAACACGAAATCGCAGGCAAGCGGGCCTGACGACCATTGGACCGTGTCGTAGACGCCTGCGGTTGGTGGCGGCACGGCGCCCGGATGAAGCGCCGCCCACGCGTCGATAAACGCGGGGCTGCCCGGCAGCGGCTCCAGCGTGCGCTGGTATGCGTCGCTACCGAATGCGCTATTGAAGTCGCCGCAGACAATCGCGCTCACCGGTCGTGCGGTGTCCGCGAACGGCCCGTCGGCGTTTTCCGCCCTGGCAGGGTGCGCGGCATGGCCAGCCGCCTCCTGCTGCAGGCGCCGCAGCGCATCGACCTGCGCGAGCCGCTGTGTAGCCGAATAGAACTCCAGATGCGTGACCAGCACCCGCACCGGGCCGTCCGGCGTGCGCAGCACGGCTTCGAGCGCAGCTCGCTGCATCGACGGCGCAGCCGGGTCCGCGGGCCACGGCAGTGCATGGCGGATCACCCGCTCGACCGGCAGGCGCGTCGCCAGCGCGTTGCCGAATTGCCGGCGGCGCGCGCCCGGCACGAGCGGCGGCAGATCGGCGCCGATCGCCTCGAGTACGGTGAAGCCAGGCAGCGCCGCCGCCAGTTCGGCGAATTGATCGTCGCCCGGATGGCCGGGCAGCGTGCCGAAGCCACGCGTAATCTCCTGCATGCAGAGCACGTCGAAGTCCGCCAACCGGCGCGCCTCACCGAGTGTGCGCGCAAGGTCCACGTGGCCCGCCGCATTGCGTCCCCACTGGACATTCCAGCTGATCAGTCGCATCGTCAAATCTCCGTCGCCGTTTGCGGTTCGTCTACAATCTCGCCTTCCCCCAACAGTCTGTCAGGAAGCCGCAGGTGTCTCAAATCGCTCCAAATCGCGCCTCGAACCGTGCCCCGAACCGCTCGTCCAGAGGCAAGAAAAAAGCCTCCGCCGAGGCGGGTGCGGCCGCTGTGCCTGTTAATGCCCCGATTCTGGAAGTCGAATCGCTCGACATGGAAGCGCGTGGCGTGGGCCGTACCGTCAACGAAGACGGCACGCCCGGCAAGGTAATCTTCGTCGAGGGTGCATTGCCTGGCGAACGCGTCACCTATTTGAGCTACCGCAAGAAGGCGAGTTTCGAGCAGGCCGAGGTGGTCGACGTTCTGCGTGAAAGTGTGCTCCGCACCAAGCCGCAATGCCAGTTCTTCGGCACCTGTGGTGGCTGCTCGATGCAGCATCTCGACGTGCGTGCGCAAATCGCGGTCAAGCAGCGCGTGCTCGAAGACAATCTCGCGCATCTGGCGAAGCTGCGGCCCGAGACGGTGTACCGTCCGATTCACGGGCCGTCCTGGGGTTACCGCTACCGGGCCCGTCTGACGGTGCGCCACGTGGCGAAGAAGGGCGGTGTGCTGGTTGGCTTCCACGAACGCAAGAGCAGCTTCATCGCCGACATGACCAGTTGCGAAGTGCTGCCGCCACACGTCTCGGCGATGCTGGTGCCGCTGCGCCGGCTGGTCGAAGGTTTGTCGATTCGCGAACGCATGCCGCAGATCGAACTCGCCGTCGGTTCATCGGTGACGGCGCTCGTGCTGCGCATTCTCGAGCCGATCAACGCGGCCGACGAGCAACTACTGCGCGAGTTCGCCGATCAGCACAACGTGCAGTTCTGGCTGCAGCCGCAGGGGCCGGACTCGGTCACGCCGTTCTATCCGCTCGAGGCGCGGCTCGACTACACGCTGCCGGAATACAACATCCGCATGCCGTTCAAGCCGACCGACTTCACGCAGGTGAATCACCCGATCAACCGCGTGCTGGTGGGCCGTGCGCTGCGGCTGCTGGCGCCGTCCCGGACGGATCGCGTGCTCGATCTGTTTTGCGGCATCGGCAATTTCACGTTGCCGCTCGCGCGGATCTCGAAGGAGGTGGTGGGCATCGAAGGCAGCGAGGTGCTGACCACGCGCGCGCTCGCCAATGCCGGGGAGAACGGCGTGGCAGGTCATACGTCGTTCGCCTGCCGGAATCTCTTCGAAGTCACCGCCGACGACATGCGTGCGCTCGGTCATTTCGACAAGTTTCTCGTCGATCCGCCGCGCGAAGGTGCGCTGGCCGTATCGAAAGCGCTGGCCGAGATTGCCCAGAGTGGCGACGGCCCGCTGCCCAAACGCATCGTCTACGTGTCGTGCAATCCGTCGACGCTGGCACGCGATGCCGGTCTGCTGGTGCACGAGGCCGGCTATCGGCTAAAGGGGGCGGGCGTGGTCAACATGTTCCCGCACACGTCGCACGTGGAGTCGATCGCGCTATTCGAGCGGGACTGAACAGGCATTTGACGCAGGCGGCCGCGCGCCGCTTGCGTTCGTCGCTTGCGTTCGTTTGACGCATGTTAAAAAAAAACGCCACGACTTTCGGGTCGTGGCGTTTCTCGTTTTGAGCGCTGCCATCGATCAGTGACAGCGGCGCGCTCGCGTCGTACGGCCTAGAACTGCCACCACGACTTTTGCTGGCCCGGCCGTGCATGGCCGGTGATGTACGGGCTGTCAGGGAAAGTCCCAGCCAGCACGCGCTTCGTGTCGTCGGCCAGTTGCGGCTGATTCAGCTTCTCGTACGACAGCATCATGATGTGCAGCGCGTCTTCGATGGCCGGGGCATTCCGGTAGTCCTTGATCGCCAGCTGCGCGCGGTTGATTGCGGCAACGTAAGCGCCACGGCGGTAGTAGTAGTCCGCTGCGTGAACCTCGTGCGACGCAAGCGCGTTCACGATGTAGCGCATGCGCTGCGCCGCATCCGGTGCGTACTTGCTGTTCGGATAGCGGTCGACCACCACCTTGAACGCGTCATATGACGCGCGCAGCGACTTCGGATCGCGCTCGCTCATGTCCTGGCCGGAGAAGCGGCCGAACAGCCCGAGGTCGTCGTTGAAGTTGATCATGCCCTTCAGGTAGTACGCGTAGGCAATATCGGGATGATCCGGATGCAGCTGGATGAAGCGGTCGATGGCCTGATTGGCGGCGTCGTTTTCGCTATCCTTCCAGTTACAGTAGGCAACGTTGATCTGCGCCTGCTGGGCGAAGTGGCCGAACGGATCGCGCCCCTCAAGCATCTCGAAATATTTCGCGCACTTGCCGAAGTCGCCACCGGACAGGGCGTCCTGCGCCTCCGTATATAATTTGTTGTTCGGCCAGGCCGCCGTTTCATCGGTCTTTTCAGGCAGGCCATGGCAGGCAGCCACAAGGGCGATGGCCGCGACGCAGGCAAGATACCTGGCCACTTTCCCGGCCGCTTTTCGGGCCGCAGCCGTCAGGGACGCCGTCTTGATAAGGGACGCCGCTTCCAGGACCGTGTTAATAATGGTGTTCAAGGCTCGCATTTTCCAGTCTAGCTTTACGTCCAGGTGACCCAGACTCAATGACCCGTTCAAATAATCCGGTTCCCGCTACTGGTACCCGGAATAGCAACAAAGATTATAGCCCAAGCGCTGACCCCTCCGACGCGTTGGGTAGGGATTCGTTAGACGACGATCTCGACAGCGAGGCGCTCGTGCCTCAAGCCGGGCCGGACAACGTGCCGACCGTGGCCAGCAAAGCGGTGGACAATACGCCTCGCGTTGTCACCGTGCCCGACGAACTGGCCGGTGAGCGGCTCGACAAGGTGCTCGCCAAAGTGTTTCCCGAGTTCTCGCGCAACCGGCTGCAAAGCTGGATCGAAGCCGAACGCGTGCGGCTGGACGGCGTACCCGCGAAGATCCGCCAGCCCGTGCCGCTTGGCGCGACCATCGAGCTCGTGCCCGATCTGCTGCCCGAGCAGCTCGCGTTTGCGCCCGAGCCCGTGCCGCTCGATATCGTCTATGAGGACGACACCCTCGTCGTGATCAACAAGCCTGCCGGGATGGTGGTGCATCCCGCGGCCGGCAACTGGAGCGGCACCGTGCTGAACGGATTGCTGTATCGCTACGGCGAGGCGGCAGCCGGCTTGCCGCGTGCAGGCATCGTGCACCGGCTCGACAAGGAAACCTCCGGGTTGATGGTGGTCGCGCGCACGCTCGAGGCGCAGACCGATCTCGTGCGGCAATTACAGGCGCGCACGGTCAAGCGCCGGTACCTCGCGCTGGTGTGGGGCAACATGCCGGAAGAGGGCACCATCGACGCGCCGATCGGCCGCGACCCGCGCGAGCGTACCCGCATGGCGGTGGTCACGAGCGCCTCGGGCAAACCCGCACGCACGCACTTCCGCCGGGTCGATTCGGCGATCTGGCAACGTCAACCGGTGTCGGCGATCCACTGCGATCTGGAAACCGGACGCACTCATCAGATTCGCGTGCATTGCGCTCATATCGGCCACCCGTTGCTGGGCGACCCGGTCTATGGGCGCGCGCGCGGCAAGCGCTCGGTCACGCCGCTGCCGGATGGCTTCGCGCGTCAGGCCCTGCATGCGTGGCGCCTCGGACTGATTCACCCGCAGACCGGCCGCGCGATGCAATGGCGCGCCGAGGTGCCGGACGATATGGCGGCGCTGTCGGCTGCGCTCGGGCTCGGCCGCGACGACGAGGGCGAGTTCGACGAGACGTATTACGAAGACGAGGAAGGGGAAGGCTACGAAGCTTCCTTCGATGACGGTTTCGACGAAGACGATGACGAGGACGACCACGCATGAGCCTGCCTGAACTGACGTTCGCCGATGTGCTGCAACCGGCGTGGCGCGTCTCGCCGCGCGTGCGTGCGCTGGTGACCACGCGCAACGGCGGCGTGAGCCTGCCGCCCTATGGCCGCTGGCACGACGGCGTCGATCATCCGGGCGGCCTGAACCTCGGCCGGCTGGCCGGCGACGATCCGGCATGCGTGGCGGAGAACCGCGCGCGTCTGATGGCATTGACCGGCATCCCGGATGTCGCATGGCTTCAGCAGATCCACGGTGCTGATGTGGTCGACGCGGACGACGTGCTCGCGCAGGCCCGCGAAGGCGCACCCACCACGCGGGCCGATGCCAGCGTGACCCGTCAGCCCGGCACGATCTGCGTGGTGATGATCGCCGATTGCATGCCGGTGCTGCTGTGCGACGCGAACGGCCGCGCGGTTGGTGCCGCGCACGCGGGCTGGCGGGGCCTCGCCGCAGGCGTCGTCGAGAAGACCGCGCTGCGCGTGGCCGAGCTTGCCGGTGTGCAACCGGGATCGCTGCACGCCTACCTTGGACCGTCGATTGGACCGGACACCTTCGAAGTCGGGGCAGATGTGCGTGACGCCTTCATGAACGGTGTCGATGCAGCACAACGGCAAGCGACCGCCAATGCATTCGTGGCGCGCGCCGGTACACCGGGCAAATATCTCGCCGGTCTTCCCGCGCTTGCGCGCTTGCGCTTGCAGCGGCTTGGTGTAACGGAGATTATCGGCGGCGATGAGTGCACGGTGACTCAGCGTGAGCGCTTTTATTCATATCGGCGTGATCGCGTGACGGGCCGCATGGCCGCAATGATCTGGCTGGACGAGTGAGCCAAGGTTACTGTACGTCGCGCTGACAGCCATATCGGACGGGGCACATCAGGGTTTGCTCGGGGGCTCGATGGGCTATTTTGTTGCGCCGCCAAAGATCGCGCAACCGCTCGGCTGGATCACTCGAAAATCGAACCCATTAGAAGCGTTAAATGCGAAAGAGACCCGGTAATATGGGCCTTTTACATTTGCTGTCCGTTCGTTCAAGGGCGCCGCAATAACGCGATGAAATACATGGGGAAAACGATAATTAAAAAAATATCGCACTGCGGCAAAATCGGGAACAAGCATTGACATGCCTTGCGATGGGGAGCAAGAATGTTCCTCACACACGGGACAGGGCGTGACGAGGTTGCGAGCAATCGCCCACGTGCGCTGGAAACCTGCCTCTCAACCGTCCGCGAGGACTCACCGGTCAAAAGCAGGTATGGCAGCATCACAACATTCCCCGACTTCCCCAAGCACGGACTCCTCGACGGAGCGTACTCAGCAGCAAGCCGGTACCGCCGGGGTGCAGCAGCTATTCGACGCCTGGATGAACGCATGGCGTTCGCTCGGTGTGTCTGCCGCAGGCAATGGCGCACCGTTTGCGATGCCGCAGATGCCACCCATGCCGGCTATGCCTGACTTCGGCAACGCGGCGGCGGCCATGTCGCCGTTTGCGGGATTGAAGCTGCCCACCGCTGCGATTCCCTCGGAGCGCCTGCAGAAACTGCAAGCCGACTATTCGCGCGAAGCCCTGCAACTGATTCAGCAGGCGGCGGACGCCACGCCGAAAATCCCCGAACTCAAAGACCGCCGCTTCAGTGCCGACGCGTGGAGTTCCACGCCGGCCTACGCGTTCACCGCCGCCTGGTATCTGTTGAACGCGCGCTATCTGCAAGAACTGGTCGACGCGCTCGACGCGGAACCCAAGGTTCGCGAACGCATTCGTTTCGCCGTTCAGCAGTGGACGGCAGCGGCATCGCCGAGCAACTTCTTTGCCCTGAACCCCGAAGCCCAGAAGACCTTGCTGGAAAGTCGCGGCGAGAGCTTGCGGCAAGGCGTTGTGAATCTGTTGAGCGATCTGCAGCGCGGCAAGATTTCGCAGACGGATGAGTCGCGCTTCGTGGTCGGCAAGAACCTGGCGAATACCGAAGGCTCGGTCGTGTTCGAGAACGACCTGATCCAGTTGATCCAGTACAAGCCGCGTACGGCGACCGTGCGCGAGCGGCCCTTGCTGATCGTGCCGCCTTGTATCAACAAGTTCTATATCCTCGATCTGCAACCCGAGAATTCGCTCGTCGCGCACGCGCTCGAATCGGGGCAGCAGGTGTTCCTGATTTCGTGGCGCAACGCGGATACCTCGATTGCCCAGAAGACCTGGGACGACTACGTCGACGAAGGCGTCCTCACGGCAATCGGGACGGTGCGCAAGATCAGCGGACGCGAGCAGATCAACACGCTCGGCTTCTGTGTCGGCGGCACCATGCTCGCCACGGCGCTTGCCGTTGCAGCAGCACGCGGCGAGCATCCGGCTGCGTCGATGACCCTGCTCACCGCGATGCTCGATTTTTCGGACACCGGCGTGCTCGATGTGTTCGTCGACGAAGCGCATGTGCAAATGCGCGAGCAGACGATCGGCGGCAAGAACGGTACGCAGCCGGGTCTGATGCGCGGTATCGAGTTCGCCAACGCGTTCTCGTTCCTGCGCCCGAACGATCTGGTGTGGAACTATGTCGTCGACAACTATCTAAAGGGTCGCACGCCGATGCCGTTCGACCTGCTGTACTGGAACAGCGATTCGACCAGCCTGCCCGGACCGATGTACGTGTGGTATCTGCGCAATACGTATCTCGAGAACCGCCTGCGCGAGCCGAATGCGCTGACGGTCTGCGGCGAGCAGGTGGACCTGTCGCGTATCGATGTACCGACCTTTATCTACGGGTCTCGCGAAGACCACATCGTGCCGTGGCATACGGCGTACGCATCGGTGCCTTTGCTGACCGGGCCGCTGGAGTTTGTGCTGGGCGCGTCGGGACATATCGCGGGCGTCATCAATCCGCCTGCCAAGAACAAGCGCAACTACTGGGTGCTCAAGGCAGAGGACAAGAGCTTGCCGGAGAATCCGGACGACTGGTTCGA
Organism: Paraburkholderia sp.; assembly: GCA_035948995.1. GTDB lineage: Bacteria > Pseudomonadota > Gammaproteobacteria > Burkholderiales > Burkholderiaceae > Paraburkholderia. The sequence continues at coordinate 15,606 of DASZIR010000004.1, forward strand.
ACAGGCTGCCGAAGTGCCCGGCAGCTGGTGGCCCGAATGGACCCGCTGGCTCGATCAATACAGCGGCAAGAAGGTCAAGCCGCGTGCGCATGCGGGTTCCGCCGACTATCCCGTGATCGAGGCGGCGCCAGGGCGATATGTCATGCAGCGCGAATAACAGGTGGCGCGACACTGGGTGAGTGGGTGATTGGATGTTTAACTTGACGGCTAGCGGAGCGATAGGCCGCGTGTCCGGAGGAAATTGAAATGACTGATGTAGTGATCGTATCGGCCGCTCGTACGGCAGTCGGCAAATTCGGTGGGTCGCTGGCGAAGACTGCCGCACCCGATCTCGGCGCAATCGCGATCCGTGCAGCACTCGAACGCGCGGGCGTGAAGCCCGAGCAGGTCAGCGAAGTCATCATGGGTCAGGTGTTGGCTGCCGGTTCCGGGCAGAACCCGGCGCGTCAGGCGCTGATCAAGGCGGGGCTGCCGCTCGCAGTGCCCGGCATGACGATCAACAAGGTCTGCGGTTCAGGCCTGAAAGCCGTGATGCTGGCGGCCAATGCCATCATTGCCGGCGACGCGGATATCGTCGTCGCGGGTGGCCAGGAAAACATGAGTGCCGCTCCGCACGTGCTGCCGGGCTCGCGCGACGGCTTTCGCATGGGCGACGCCAAGCTGATCGACAGCATGATCGTCGACGGCCTGTGGGACGTGTACAACCAGTACCACATGGGCGTGACCGCGGAAAACGTCGCGAAGGAATACGGCATCACGCGCGAGCAGCAGGACGCGTTCGCCGCGCTTTCGCAGAACAAGGCGGAAGCCGCACAGAAGTCCGGCCGCTTCGACGATGAAATCGTGCCGGTCGAGATTCCGCAACGCAAGGGCGAGCCGCTGCGCTTTGTCACCGACGAGTTCGTGCGTCACGGCGTGACGGCCGAGTCGCTGGGCAGTCTGAAGCCGGCCTTCTCAAAGGAAGGCACGGTGACCGCGGCAAATGCCTCGGGCCTGAACGACGGTGCCGCTGCGGTGGTCGTGATGTCGGCGAAGAAGGCCGAGGCCCTGGGCCTTACGCCGCTCGCACGCATCAAGGCGTACGCCAACGCCGGCGTGGATCCGAAGGTGATGGGCATGGGCCCGGTGCCGGCGTCGCGCCGGTGCCTGGAGCGTGCAGGCTGGACGCCGGCCGATCTGGACCTGATGGAGATCAACGAGGCGTTCGCCGCACAGGCGCTGGCGGTGCACAAGCAGATGGGCTGGGACACGTCGAAGATCAACGTGAACGGCGGGGCGATTGCCATCGGCCACCCGATTGGCGCGTCCGGTTGCCGGATTCTCGTCACGCTGCTCTATGAAATGCAGAAGCGCGATGCAAAGAAGGGCCTGGCATCGCTGTGCATCGGCGGTGGCATGGGCGTGGCGCTGGCAGTCGAGCGCGCCTGATCAGCAGTAGCAGTGGCGCCGCGCGGTGGGTTCGTCCGCAGTCAGGGGGGAACCGGCGCGCGGTGTGTGGAGGCCTCGCCGGCCGGTCGCCCGGCGGCAGCGGAGATGAAGCAGTAAGGCGAGGGAAGAGGTTGCCGGTCGGCGCCTCGGAAAAACGATAATGGAGTGTGGTTTATGGCACAGCGAATTGCGTATGTAACGGGCGGGATGGGTGGTATCGGCACGAGCATCTGCCAGCGTCTTCACAAGGAAGGCTTCAAGGTTGTCGCCGGCTGTGGTCCGAATTCCCCACGCCGCGTCAAGTGGCTCGAGGAGCAGAAGGCACTCGGCTACGATTTCATCGCCTCGGAAGGCAACGTCGGCGACTGGGATTCGACCAGGGAGGCGTTCGACAAGGTGAAGGCCGAGGTCGGCGAAATCGACGTGCTGGTCAACAATGCGGGCATCACGCGCGACGTCGTGTTCCGCAAGATGACCCATGAAGACTGGACGGCGGTGATCGACACCAACCTGACGAGCCTTTTCAACGTCACCAAGCAGGTGATCGACGGGATGGTCGAGCGGGGCTGGGGGCGCGTCATCAACATCTCGTCAGTGAACGGACAGAAGGGCCAGTTCGGTCAAACCAACTACTCGACCGCGAAGGCGGGCATCCACGGTTTCACGATGTCGCTGGCTCAGGAAGTTGCAACCAAGGGCGTGACGGTCAACACCGTTTCGCCGGGCTACATCGGCACGGATATGGTCAAGTCGATTCGCCCTGATGTGCTGGAAAAGATCGTTGCGACGATTCCGGTGCGCCGACTGGGGCAGCCGGATGAAATCGGTTCGATCGTAGCGTGGCTCGCGTCGGACGAATCGGGCTTTTCCACGGGAGCCGATTTTTCGCTCAACGGCGGTCTGCACATGGGCTGATCCGCGTGGCGCTCGCGTCGCAAGACGCGGCGCTGCATGGTTCAGGTGTTTCCGGCGGCGTCTCGCATGCGCAATCGCGATCCGATTGCTCGTGCGACAGGGCGCCGTTTCTGCGCTTCAATGGCGCTCAAAGGCGTTAAATGACCACTACTACAAAGAAAACTGCCGAACGACTCATCAAGAAATATCCGAACCGTCGACTCTATGACACCGAGACAAGCACGTACATCACGTTGACCGATGTCAAACAGCTCGTGCTGGATCAGGAGGATTTCAAGGTCATCGATGCGAAGAGCAACGAAGACCTGACGCGCGCCATTCTGTTGCAGATCATTCTCGAAGAAGAGAGCGGCGGCTTGCCGATGTTCTCTTCTTCGATGCTCTCGCAGATCATCCGTTTTTACGGGCACGCGATGCAGGGCATGATGGGCACGTACCTGGAAAAGAACATCCAGGCGTTCATCGACATTCAGGCCAAGCTCGCCGACCAGTCGAAGAACCTGTACGAAGGCAAGGCCATGAACCCCGAAGTCTGGGCGCAGTTCATGAACATGCAGGCGCCGATGATGCAGGGCATGATGACCAGCTACATCGAGCAGTCGAAGAACATGTTCGTGCAAATGCAGGAGCAGATGCAGAACCAGGCCAAATCGATGTTCAGTACCTTCCCGTTCACCCCGGCCAATCCGCAGACGAATCCGGAGCCGGAGAAGAAGTAAGCGCGTCCCGACCGGCAGGCGGGGCCGGACAGGAGCGCTGCGCGGCTGCGGGCTGGCGCTCAGGGGCGGGACGGGCGGCTGCGCGGCTGGCATGCCGGGCGGTAGCCAGCGGGCGCGTGGTCGGGCGAGATGCGCCCGCGGCGCGGTACAGTAACGGGTTGCGTGCGCGAGGCGTGTTGAACTCTGCCGCCGTCGCGCACCGTGCAGCGGCTCTCTACGGCCGGTCGCCGTGGCCGCGCGTACCTGCCCATTTGCCCATTGGCCGTTTCGCCGCAGTCGTCGCCACTGTCATCGCTATTGTTCGCCGGACCACTATCCCTATGCCGCAGACTCCTGTTTCCGCCGCGCCGACCTCTTCTGCTCCCTTGCCGGTAGCACCGAAGGTCGGGTTCGTTTCGCTCGGCTGCCCGTAAGTCACGCAATCTGTACCAGTTTTGTGAGCAAAAGCCGCCTCTAGGGCGGCTTTCGTTTTTCCGGAGAACCCCGGCGGCTCTTCTGCTACGGGACGTGAGCTCTCAAGGTGTTTTGCTTCTTTGCGTGCTGGGAGAATTTCCCCTGAAATCAGTCCCCTGGTTGAGGTTTGGGTGAGAATGGAATAAAATTTCCGATGTGTCGGAAGTTTTATTCTGGAGCTGCCATGATTATCGACCGGGGAATGGTGTCCGCAACGGAGTTTGCATATATCGCCGGTGTGAGTGACCGCGAGGTGAATCGTCTTGTGGACGAGCGCATCCTTCCGGATTTCTTGTTCAAGATTGACAACGGACGTCGGTTTGACCTATCCGCGGCTGCGCTCGCCAGCTTCTATTTTGGAGCAGTAGACGTCCTGACGGCGGAGACGCGTAAATCAGTCATCAGAGAGTTGGCGGAGCGTATCAAGGACGAACCAACTTGCAATGTCGTGTTCGAGTGCGAGAGCTGCTCCCACGCGACGGCATCGCACAAGCTCGATCTACATGTGTACTGGCGGTTTTTGAAGATCGATATGGACCCGTTCGTTTCTGCCGTTTGTGAACGCGCCACCGACGCCGCGCGCGCAAGTCAGACGGTTCTCTCCGATCCCGAAATTCTGGGTGGAGAACCAGTCTTTGCGGGTACACGTGTTCCAGTTGACAACGTGCTTGGATCATTAGACGAGGGGATGAGCCTCGAAAATCTCCAGTCGTCGTGGTCGTTCCTGAGCAAGTCCCTCATCGATGACGCGCGCCTCTACGTGAAACTGCATCCTCGGCGTGGTCGCCCACGCGCTCCAAACGTAGAGGTCGCAGGTTGGAAATTGCGTTCGCGCAAGATTATTCCGCCCGGGACCAACGACGCATGACACTCAAGCTGCTCATTGACGAGTGCCTGGTGCCTGACTTGACAAAGCTGGCGTGGGAGGCTGGGCACGAGGCAACATGCGTCCGCGACCGTGGCTGGCTGGGACTGAAGGACCATGAGTTGATCGAGCACGTTGTCGCCGGCGACTACACTTTCGTCACGCACAACAGCAAGGACTTTCGGGGTCCAGCCGGAACAGGAGAGGGTGGCCTTCACCGTAAGCAGGCAATTCACGCCGGACTTATCTGCTTGAATTCGACTCGGCCCATGTCAATTTCGCGTCAACAGCGCCTGTTCAAGCTGGCGCTAGCTGAACTCGCAAATCTCGACGATTTGGTGAACAAGGCGATGGAAGTCTTCGAGGACGACGAGGGGGGGTGCATCATTGACGTCTACGACATCCCCGAAGCTTGAGCGGATCCTCGACGACCAGCACGGAACCCGGCATGATTCGCCCTTCGTCTGCTGCGGCAAGGAATACGCCGAGCGCCCCCTGTTTTACGTGGCGCTGATGGTAGGCGGATAGACCCTCATCCCTAAGTGAAAGGGTTGAATCGAGCTCCATTCCTTGTTCGGCCGCCCATCGGGTGGCATATTCTAGTTGGCGATCGGCGCTGCTGCCCGCCGCCTGTTTCGGGTCCGAGAAGCGTAAATAGCTGTAAACTCTCGACTTTGCTGTCATTACAAAAGCCCCTCATGTCTAAGCTGCATAGCGTCACCAAGTCTGAATCGCCGCGTATAGGTATAGTATCCCTCGGGTGCCCGAAAGCCCTCGTCGACTCCGAGCAGATCATCACGCAACTGCGCGCTGAAGGCTACGAGATCTCCGGCACCTATGACGGTGCGGATCTCGTCGTCGTCAATACCTGCGGCTTCATCGACGAAGCCGTGCAGGAAAGCCTCGACGCGATCGGCGAGGCGCTCACGGAAAACGGCAAGGTGATCGTCACCGGGTGTCTGGGCGCGAAGAAGAGCGCAAGCGGCTCGGGTCTGATCGAGGAAGTCCATCCGAAGGTGTTGGCCGTGACCGGCCCGCACGCGGTGGGCGAAGTGATGCAGGCGGTGCATAGCCATCTGCCGAAGCCGCACGATCCGTTCGTGGATCTGGTGCCGGCCGCGGGCGTGAAGCTCACGCCGCGTCACTACGCATATCTGAAGATTTCCGAAGGCTGCAACCATCGCTGTACCTTCTGCATCATCCCGTCGATGCGCGGCGACCTCGTGTCGCGTCCGGTGGCCGAAGTGATGCTCGAAGCGGAAAACCTGTTCAAGTCCGGCGTGAAGGAACTGCTCGTTATTTCGCAGGACACGAGCGCATACGGCGTCGACGTGAAGTACCGCACAGGTTTCTGGAACGGCAAGCCAATCAAGACGCGCATGACCGACCTCGTCGGTGCGCTGGGTGAGCTGGCCGCGCAGTATGGCGCGTGGGTGCGTCTCCATTACGTGTATCCGTACCCGAGCGTCGACGAAGTCATTCCCATGATGGCCGAAGGTCCGTTCAGGGGCCACGTGCTGCCGTACCTCGACGTACCGTTCCAGCATGCGCATCCGGAAGTGCTCAAGCGCATGAAGCGTCCGGCCAACGCCGAGAAGGTGCTCGAGCGCGTGCGTGCATGGCGTGAAATCTGTCCGGACCTCACGATCCGCAGCACCTTCATCGCGGGCTTTCCCGGTGAGACGGAGGAGCAGTTCCAGACCTTGCTCGACTTCATCCGCGAAGCGGAGCTCGATCGCGTCGGCTGTTTCGCATACTCGCCGGTCGAAGGTGCGACGGCCAACGAACTCGATGGCGCATTGCCCGACGAAGTGCGCGAAGAACGCCGCGCGCGCTTCATGGAAGTGGCCGAGGAAGTGTCAGCCAAGCGCATCGCGCGCAAGGTCGGCAAGACGCTGAAGGTGCTGGTCGACGAAATCAATGCCGATGGCGGCATCGGCCGCACGGCGGCCGATGCGCCGGAGATCGACGGCGTCGTGTATATCGCGCCGACGACCAGGGCGTCGAAGCGCTACAAGGTCGGCGATTTCGTGTCGGTGAAGATTGCCGGCGCCGATAGCCACGACCTGTGGGGCGAGGTGTAAGCCATGGCTAGCGTGGCGACCCCGGCAATCCTCGCGCTTGGCGAGGCGATGGTCGAATTCAACCAGTCGTCGAAGGACAACCCTGAGTATCTGCAGGGCTTCGGCGGTGATACGTCGAACTTCTGTATTGCTGCCGCGCGTCAGGGTGCGACGACGGGATTTGTCTCCGCCGTCAGCTGCGATCATTTCGGACGTCTGCTGCTCGATCTGTGGCAATGCGAGGCGGTGGATACGTCGCTGGTGAAGGTCGACAGCCACGCGCCGACCGGTGTGTATTTCGTCTCGCATGGCCCGGATGGCCATCAGTTCGATTATCTGCGTGCGGGTTCGGCAGCGAGCCGCTACGCGCCGCACGATTTGCCGCTCGACGCGATTGCGGCGGCACAGGTGCTGCACCTGTCCGGCATCAGCCTCGCGATCAGCGTGAGCGCCTGCGACGCGGCGCTCGCCGCGATCGGCCATGCGCGCGCAAACGGCGTGCGGGTGAGTTTCGACACCAATCTGCGTCTTAAGCTCTGGCCGCTTGCGCGGGCGCGCGCGGTGATGCTCGAGGCGATTCGCCACACCGACATCTGCCTGCCGAGCTGGGATGACGTGACCGTGTTGACGGGACTGACCGGCCGCGACGAAATAGTCGATTTTCTGCTGGCGCTCGGGCCGCGCGTGGTCGCCCTCAAGCTTGGCAGGCAGGGCGCGTATGTGGCCACGCCGCAGGCGCGCCGCCTGGTGCCGGGGCACGTCGTGAATGCGGTCGATGCAACCGGCGCCGGCGATTGCTTCGGTGGCGCGTTCATCGCGCGCATCGTCGCGGGCGACGATCCATTTGCAGCGGCGCGTTATGCCAACGTCGCGGCGGCGTTGTCGACGCAAGGTTTTGGGGCGGTCGCGCCGATTCCCGATCGCGCCACGGTCGAGAAGGTGTTGGCCGGCTGAGCAAGCGGCGCCGTGCGAGTGCGCGCGGCGAGGCCGAAGCGGGCGAGACAGCCCCACCAAGACGAACAAGGCGGCAGGCGAGCCGCCATCCAGACTGGCCCCCCGGGGCCGGCCGTTCAGATCACCATCAGAGAGTAAGAGGAGCGAGCGATGCAACGGGACGTAGTGGTAGTAAGCGGTGTGCGCACGGCAATCGGCGAGTTCGGCGGCAGCCTGAAAGACTTCGCGCCGACCGATCTGGGCGCGCGCGTGGTGCGCGAGGTGCTCTCGCGGGCCAAGGTGGCGGGCGACGAAGTCGGCCATGTGGTGTTCGGCAACGTGGTCCACACCGAACCGAAGGACATGTATCTGGCCCGCGTCGCGGCGCTCAACGGCGGGGTCGCGCAACATGCGCCCGCACTGACGGTGAACCGCCTGTGCGGTTCCGGCTTGCAGGCGATCGTCTCCGCCGCACAGAGCGTGCTGCTCGGCGATGCGGACATCGCGATCGGCGGCGGCGCCGAAAACATGAGCCGCGCACCGTACATGATGCCTGCTGCGCGCTTCGGTCAACGCATGGGCGACGCGCGCCTCGTGGACATGATGCTCGGCGCGCTGAACGATCCGTTCCAGGGTATTCACATGGGCGTGACTGCCGAGAATGTCGCGCAAAAATACGACATCTCCCGTGAGGCACAGGATGCGCTCGCGCTCGAATCGCATCGCCGTGCCGCCAAAGCGATCGCCGGTGGCTACTTCAAGGAACAGATTCTGCCGATCACGATCTCATCGAAGAAGGGTGACGTGGTGTTCGAGCAGGATGAGCACGTGCGTCTGAACGCGTCAGCGGAAGATTTCTCGAAGTTGAAGCCGGTGTTCGCGAAGGAAAACGGCACCGTGACGGCCGGCAATGCTTCCGGCATCAACGACGCGGCCGCGGCGGTCGTACTGATGGAGCGCAGCGTTGCCGAACAACGCGGCGTGAAGCCGCTCGCGCGGCTGGTAGCGTACGCGCATGCGGGCGTCGATCCGGCCTACATGGGCATCGGCCCGGTGCCCGCTACCCGCAAGGTGCTCGAGCGCGCCGGCCTGACGGTCGCCGATCTCGATGTCATCGAAGCAAACGAAGCGTTTGCCGCACAGGCATGTGCGGTCAGCAAGGAACTTGGGCTCGATCCCGCCAAGGTCAATCCGAACGGCTCGGGCATTTCGCTCGGCCACCCGATCGGCGCGACTGGCGCATTGATCACTGTGAAAGCGCTGTACGAGCTGCAGCGCATCGGCGGGCGTTACGCGCTCGTGACGATGTGCATCGGCGGCGGTCAGGGCATCGCGGCGATCTTCGAGCGGATCTGATGCCGGGCGGGTGGTGCCTGGCCTCGTGCAACTAGGAAGGAACGGATGCAGGAATCGAAAGCGAAGTTGGGCGCCGCGCGCCGGCGCGGCTGGCTGAGCGGCGCAGCAGCGGCGGCAATGCTGTTGCTGGCCGGCGCGGGCACCTTGATGCCCGCGCAAGCGTGGGCGGAAAGCGACGCGGTCAAGGAACTGGCCGCGCCGCCGCCCATCCAGTTGCCGCTCAAGCCGAGCCCCGAGTTCGCGAAGTTTCCGCGGTATGCCGGCATGCTTGGCGCGCGTCAGATCGTGCTGCGCCTCGGTCCCAAGACCGACGATCCGTCGGGCGTGCACGGCGAGTATCAGTACACCGATACCGGCGAAGTGATCCTGATCGCCGGTGACCGCGACGGCGACACCCTCGAAGTGGAAGAGTCGAACGACGGCACCCACATTACCGGCAACTGGGTCGGCAAGTTTGCCGCCGATGGTTCGGTTGCGGGCGACCGGATGAACGTCGACGATTCCGGTCCGCAGCCTTTCGACCTGCGTCCGCTGGCAGCAGGGCAGCCGGTGCCGGCTGCTGCGGCGGCGGCCCAGCAAGCAACACCGGGCGCGGCGCCCATGCTCGCGCCTGCAGCCAGCGGTGCGCATACGGTCAACGGTGTGAGCAATCTGTCCATCGGCGAGTAAACCGCCTTTGCCTCTACGCGAATTCAATATGACTTCACCCAAACCCAAGCGCGGCCTGCAAACCCGCATCGTGCGCGCCGAAGACAAGCTCACGCCGGGCTTCGAGTCGTTCGCGGTGCCGGTTGCACGTGCCTCCACGGTCGTGTTTCCGGATCTCGCCACCATGCGTGCGCTGGACTGGCGCAACGACGCCCAGTGGCGTTATGGCCTGCACGCCACGCCCACCTCGCTGACGCTCGCGCAGCGACTGGCTGCGATCGAGGGCGGCAATCAGGCGCTGCTGCAGCCGTCGGGGCTGTCGTCGATTTCCAACGTGTACTTCGGCCTCGTCAAGGCGGGCGACGACGTGCTGATTCCCGACAACGTCTATTCGCCGAACCGCGACCACGGTGACTGGCTTGCGAAGGACTTCGGCATTACCGCGCGCTACTACGATCCGATGATCGGTGCGGGAATTGCGGAACTGATCCAGCCGAATACGCGGCTCATCTGGCTCGAAGCGCCGGGCTCGGTGACGATGGAAGTGCCCGATGTGCGGGCCATCACTGCGGCCGCGCGGGCTCGCAACGTCATCACGGCGATCGACAACACGTGGTCTGCCGGGCTCGCTTTCCGCCCGTTCGAACATGGCGTCGACATCTCCGTGCAGGCGCTGACCAAATATCAGTCCGGCGGCGGCGATGTGCTGATGGGCGCGACGATCACCGTCGACCCGGAACTGCATCTGAAATTGAAAGCGGCGCGCATGCGCATGGGCATTGGCGTGTCATCGGACGACTGCTCGCTGATCCTGCGCAGCCTGCCGAGCATGAAAGTGCGCTTCGAGCAGCACGACCGCAGCGCGCTGGCACTTGCCAGGTGGTTGAAGACGCGCCCGGAGATCGCCGCGGTGTTGCATCCTGCGTTGCCCGATTGTCCGGGGCACGAGTTCTACGAACGCGACTTCACGGGCGCCGGCGGGTTGTTTTCGGTAGTATTTGATGGACAGTACAGCCCGGCGCAAATCGATACGTTCTGCGAGTCGTTGGAACTGTTTTCGATTGGCTGGAGTTGGGGCGGGGCGCATAGTCTCGTGATGCCGTATGACATCGGCGCGATGCGCACCAAAGCGCAGTGGCCTCATCGCGGCACCCTGGTGCGCTTCTATATCGGGCTGGAAGAAGAGACCGATTTGCGCGCGGATATGGAACACGGTTTGAGCATACTGGTGTAAGCGCCTCGACGCAGCACCGCTGCAAAAAGAGCCCGTCAAGATCGTTGTCTTGATGGTTTTTTTCGTCTGTTCTGGCCCGGCAGATGCGAGGCTCGCTGGCCATCCGGCCGAGTGGTTCGAGTTAAAGCTTGCCGCTACGATTGAGCGAATCGGGTCAACGCGCCGTCGCCAAACGTCGAACGTCAATGGATCTCTTTTTCTGGTTGCTGCTGAGTCTCGGCGTGCCGCTTGTCGGACGGCTCTTTGCGCTGGGGCTCCCGGCATTCACGCACGGGTCGTGTGTGGCAAGACAACTGATCGTCGAATCGGTCAAGGATGGTCAGCTGTTATGGTCCACCATTTCCCTGTGTGCTACCGGGATCTACGAGGTCATCACCACGCTGGAGGCAAGGGGTGCAACGCCTGTGCTCGAGCTGAGCACTACCCTGTACTGCCTCATTGCCTGTGGATGTTCGGTCCTCGTCATGATGGCGACGACAGCGGGCTGCGAAAAGCGATCGGCCGCGCAGTCGCGTCTGCAACACACACACGTGCAGACACGTTGCCGCGTTCACGAGTAGTTTGTGTCTCGATCTGCCTTCCCAGCATCGTGGTCGCTGCTTTCACGTCGACGCACGTCGATTTCAACTGGTATGATTTATCGTGGACGGGCTAAAACATTAGCTCATTCGAGGAGGTGCCATGTTCGATATGTTTCGCCTGGTCGAGTCACAAAAAACGTTGACCGGGTTGTGAATTCGATCATGGTCGTCTGCGGCACGATGGGTGCAGTGACGATCGCATTCATCTGGATTTCCATTATTCTCAAGCATTACTAAGAATAATGGTTCGTCTTTGAGAATCGTCTCAATGTGGGTCGCTGCACATTGAGCGGCGTGTCGTCCGTCGCCACTTCGACAGCGTCTGACTCGCCTGCGCCTTTCTCGACGACGAACCTTCTCTACGCCAAGGCGTCCAGTGGAGAAAGTTCGCGGTACGTTGGCGGAGCGACGGCTCAGAACAACCGCAGCAGTCCATCGAGTCCAACATGATTGAACGCGACGCTCGCCGCTTCCCGTACGACCGGCTTTGCACGAAACGCCACCGATAGTCCCGCCGCGGCCATCATCTTCAGATCGTTCGAGCCGTCGCCTATCGCGATCGCACGGGTCGGTTCGATGCCGAGCTGGGTGCAGGTTTCGCGCAGTGTGCGCGCTTTGACGTCCGCATTGACGATCTCGCCCGTCACCTGCCCGGTGAGCTTGCCATCGACGATTTCGAGCGTATTGGCGCGCGTGAAATCGAGGCCGAGGCGCGCTTTCAGATTCTCGGTAAAGAACGTGAAGCCGCCGGAAACGAGCAGTGTCTTCAGACCCGCCGCCTTCGCGCCGGCCAGCATCTGTTCAGCGCCCGGCGACAGGCGCAGGCGCTCCTCATAGACGCGTTCCAGCGCGCTCGCGTCCAGACCCTTGAGCAGCGCCACCCGGCGGATGAGGCTTTCGTTGAAATCCGTGATTTCGCCGCGCATTGACGCTTCCGTGATTGCCGCGACCTCGGCCTTCAGACCGCAGAAATCGGCGATTTCGTCGATGCATTCGATGGTGATGAGCGTGGAATCCATATCCATGGCGAGCAGACCGAAGTCGCGCAACTGGCGGCGGGGTTCCACAAACGCGTAATCCAGCGCGTGCGTGCTGCAGTACACCTCGAGATCGGCGCGCTGGGCCGGGTTTGCATCGGCGATCCGGATCGCGTACGCGTCGATGGCGGCCGCGTGCGAACCGCGCGCAAGCGCGACGAGCGTCTTATGGTGGTCGGCGGACAGGGGCGCAGGGCTTTGGATGACGAGGTTCATGACGTCGCTGGAAAGAGCGCGCGGCGCGCGCGGAAAATCCCGCTATTGTAACGGGTTAGCGCTGCGCGTCCGCGTGGCGGGCGGTTCATACTGACGCTGCCGAAGCCCGCCGAAAAACAGCCGCACAAAACACGGAGACACCCCATGACCTCACCAGCCGCCCCCGGCGAGGACCGCGTCCTTGCGCGCGACTTCGATCTGCAACACCTGACGCCCGCGTTCTATGCGGATCCTTATCCGGTCTACCGAGCACTGCGCACGCACGAACCGGTCAAGTGCATGCCTGACGGCTCGCTGTTCCTGACCTGCTACCGGGACGTGCAGGCCGTGTACCGCGATCCAAAGACCTTCAGTTCCGACAAGACTGTCGAATTCAAGCCGAAGTACGGCGCGTCTCCGCTCTATGCGCATCACACGACGAGCCTGGTGTTCAACGATCCGCCGCTGCATACGCGGGTGCGCAAGCTGATTTCCGGCGCGCTGACCGTGCGGGCAATCGCGGCTATGGAGCCGGATCTGATCCGGCTGGTCGACGGGTTGCTCGATACCGCAGCGCGGCGGGGCAAGCTCGATCTGATCAGCGAATTTGCCGCAGCGATTCCACTAGAGATTATCGGCAACCTGCTCGTCGTGCCGCATGCCGAGCGGGCGCCGTTGCGCGACTGGTCGCTGGCGATTCTCGGTGCCCTCGAACCGGCGCTAAGCCCGGCGCAACTGGAACGCGGCAACCGGGCGGTGAACGAATTCGTGAGCTATCTGCAGGATCTGGTGGCGCGCCGCCGGCGTGCGCCGGGCGATCCCCAGCACGATGTGCTGACGCGCCTGATCGAGGGGGAGGTGGACGGCGAGCGCCTGTCGGAAGCGAAGTTGCTGCAGAACTGCATCTTCATTCTGAACGCGGGCCATGAGACCACCACCAACCTGATCGGCAATGGACTCGTCACGCTGAGCGAGTGGCCCGACCAGCGCGCGGTGTTGCAGCAACAACCTGGGCTGATCGACAGTGCTGTCGAAGAATGCCTGCGGTTCGAAAGCTCGAATCAGCTCGGCAACCGGATGGCGACGGTCGATACTGAAATTGGCGGCGTTGCCGTCGCGCGCGGCACGCCGGTCACGCTGTGCATCGGCGCGGCGAATCGCGACCCGGAGCAGTTCGCCGGTCCGGAGCGCTTCGACATACGCCGCGAGCCGAATCGCCACCTGGCGTTTGGCTTTGGCATTCACCAGTGCGCCGGGTTGTCGCTCGCACGGCTGGAAGCGCGGATTGCGATCGGCCGCTTTGTGCAGCGCTTTCCATCCTACCGGCTAAGCGGTGCGCCCACACGCGGTGGCCGGGTGCGCTTTCGCGGCTTCGCTGCGGTGCCCTGCGAGGTGCGCTAGTCCGCATCTTTTGCCGACGCCACCCAGGAGTTGCAGGCTGCACGCAACCACACGGCGAAGCGGGACAGGCTCAGCGTGACTCAACCCGGCTCGACATCCCAATAGGGTGGATCGCCGAAGTGCTCGGCGAGAAACCCGATCAACGCCGTCGTCTTGGGCGGCACGAACGCGCGGCTCGGATAGACAGCCCAGATCGCAACCGTCTCCGCAAGGGGGTAGCTGTCCAGCACGGTCACGAGCTGGCCGCTACGCAGGTAGGGTGCGACGTCCCATGTCGATTTGAGTGCGATGCCGAAGCCGGCGAGGAGCGCATCGCGAATCACTTCGCCGTTATCGGTAGCGAGGCGCCCACCGACGCGCACGTCGAGAGGACCGGCGGGCGTCTCGAACGCCCATGTGTTCTGGTCCGCCAGAATCACGCATTCGTGTTGCGCGAGATCGGCCGGGTGACGCGGCGTGCCATGCTTCGCGAGATAGGCGGGTGCGCAGCACATGACACGCCGGTTCACGGCCAGGCGTTTCGCGACCAGCGTCGAATCCTTGAGGGCGCCGAGCCGGATCGCCAGATCGATCCCGGAGTCGACGAGATCAACCACGTGATCGGACAGGCGCAGATCGACGCTCACGCCCGGATAACGGCGCAGAAATTCGGGGATCACCGGCGAGACATGCTGCCGCCCGAACGACGACGGCATCGAAACTCGCAGCCGTCCCTGCGGCTCCGTCTGCGCGCGCCCGACCGCGGCACGCGCGGCGGCTGCCGCGTCGAGCAGCGTCTGCGCATGCGCCATGAAAACTTCACCGTCCTGCGTGAGGCTGATGCGGCGCGTGGTCCGATGCAACAGCCGCGCACCGAGCAGCCGTTCGAGTTGCGCGAGCCGTGCGCTCGCGACTGCCGCCGACAAGCCGAACTCGCGGCCAGCCGCCGAGACATTCGCGAGCAGCGCTGCCCTGACGAAGAGCGCGACGTCGAGCAGATCGAGCCGTTCGCGCTCATGTGGCGAAGGCGGTGAAGAAGGGGCGGTGAGCGTCATTCTTCTGATTTTCAAGAAAATGTTTAAGCCATTATGCCGCTTTCTGTTGGGTAAGTATCGTCCTATGATGGCAAGAATCCGACCGATACCACGCCCGTACCTGCACGTAGCGGCTAGCTCCGCAGGCGCGCCTGCTGGTCCCGGATTCCCTGCATCCCCGAATACTTCATGAACGAATCAGGAGCTGTTATGAAAGCTGTCGGTCTTTACCGCTATCTGCCCATCGACCATCCCGAAGTGCTGCTCGATGTCGAGATACCCAAACCCGAAGCAACGGGGCGTGACCTGCTGGTGAAGGTTGAGGCGATCTCCGCGAACCCGGTCGACTACAAGGTGCGTGCGCCGAAAGATGCCGTCGAGACGGCGCCGCGCGTGTTGGGTTGGGACGCGGCCGGCACGGTGGCCGCCGTTGGTCCCGATGTGACGTTGTTCAAGGTCGGCGATCCGGTGTTCTATGCGGGCAGCATCACGCGGCCTGGCGCGAATAGCGAGTACCACCTGGTGGACGAGCGCATTGTGGGCCGCAAACCGGTTTCGCTCGACTTCAGCCACGCGGCCGCTTTGCCGCTCACTGCGATCACCGCCTGGGAAGCGCTGTTCGACCGCCTCGGTGTGTCGCCGCAAGGGGCGGACGAAGGGCGTTCGGTGCTGATCATCGGCGGGGCGGGCGGGGTCGGCTCGATCGGTATCCAGCTGGCGAAACAGCTCGCGAAGCTGAAGGTGATTGCCACAGCTTCGCGCCCGGCATCGGCGCAGTGGGCGACCGAACTGGGCGCAGACCACATCGTCGACCATTTCGGTGATATGCCTGCCCAACTGAAGCAGCTTGGTTTCGAACAGGTCGATTTTGTGCTGATTTTCAACGACACGGACCGGCATTTCCCGGCGGCGGCCGCCGTGATCAAACCGCAGGGTGGCATTTGCACGATTGTCGAAAACGACAAGCCGGTTGCGGTCGAACTGCTGAAGGCCAAAAGCGCCGCGTTTCATTGGGAGTTCATGTTCACGCGGTCGATGTTCGGTACGCCCGACATGATCGAACAGCACAAGCTATTGACTGAGGTGGGCCGTCTGGTCGATGCGGGCACATTGCGCACAACAGTTGGCCAGGATCTCGGCCAGATCAATGCGCAGAATGTGCGGCGTGCGCATCAGTTGCTCGAAGAGGGGCGGGCGATAGGCAAGCTGGTGCTGTCCGGCTTCTAGCCGATCAGGGGAAAGGCATTATCGCAAGCGGGTTAACACCCGATCCGCGCGTAGCGCGTTCGGGTCCGCTTGGCGGTAGACTGGCAGGGCTTCACGCAAAAATAGCTGCGTGTCCCGGCTCCCGGTGCGCAGCGGCACAACGAGGAGGTGACAGTATGAGCCCCTGCTTCAGACTCTCCGCCGTTTCTGTCGTTACTTCTCTAGCATGCGCGTTCGCGACGATAGGCCACGCGGCCACGCCGATCACGGTGACCTCGCAATCCGCTCCTGATGGCCCGATTCGCTACACCGTCAAGGTCATGTCGAAGCAGTTCGGCAATGTGCAGGAGACGCGCACGATCCGCTCCGGCGAGTCCGACGATTTCACATGGAAAACGGTGCCGCCAGGCGGCCCGGTCGCGGCGCCCGATCAGTGCCCGAACTACGCATCGCTAGCGGTCGACACCAATGGCGCGATGATCCGGCAAACCCAGATCCGCTTTGCGCCGGTGGTCGCCAACGATGGGACGGCGACCGTCCAGCTGAGCTTTCAGGCACAGACCCCGCACGGCACCAAAACGGTCACGAACGCGGGCCAGACACTCAAGTGTCCAAACGACGTGAAAATCAGCCAGATCGTGCGCTTCACGATGCCGACCAACGGCAGCACGAAAACCCTCACGTTGAGCGATGGGACGCAAGTGGCAGTGTCGGCGAAACGCTGAGCGTTCCGAGATCCGGGTTGAATACGTCGAGCGTTGCGTGATGCATGCGGCAAGGCCATGCGCCGTGCCGCATGCGCTTGTCGAAGCAACTCAGTTCAACTCAACTCAACGCCGCACGAGTGCAGCGCGCTCCACCAGTCGTGAAGCCAGAAACCGGTGCTCCGCCGAAAACAGCCGCCGGTAGGTCAGCAGCACCGCACCCACCGTTCCGAGCGCCGACGATGCGGCGATCAGGAACATGATCACGATCTGGTAACGCACCGCCTGCAGCGGCGACTGACCCGCCAGCACCTGGCCCGTCATCATGCCGGGCAGGCTCACCACCCCGACCACCGCCATCTGATTCAGTGTGGGGATCATGCCGGCCCGCACCGCCTGGCGTGCCGGGCCCTGGGCGGCTTCCCAGCGCGTGGCGCCGAGCGCGAGTGCCATGTCGACGCGGTCGCGCCGCGCGGTCAGCTCTTCGGTCATCCGTTCGATGCCGAGCGACACCCCGGTGAGGGTGTTGCCGAGGATCATGCCGAGAATCGGAATCGCATATTGCGGCGCGTACCACGGATGGATCCGGATCACGATGAAGAGGCCGACCGCCGCGACCAGCCAGGAGCTGACCCAGATCGACAGTACGCTGTCCGCGCGCTGTCCGGCATACGTTCGGGTGCCGCGTTGCGCGCCCGCGAAACCGGCAATCAGGGTCATCAGCACCATCAACGGCAGCACGACAAACCAGTGGTCATATTGGAAGACCCAGCCGAGCACATAACCGATGGCCAGCAACTGGACCACGGTGCGAACCGCCGCCCATGCCAGCCTGCGTTCGAGATCGAGCTTCAGTGCGACCGACAACGCACCGTTCACCACGATCAGCAACGCGGCGATACCCACGTCCCATAGGCTGAGGTTTTGCAGGCTCATTGGGCATGCTCCTGATCGTCGTCGTGGGCCGCGGCGGTGCCAGTCCCGGAGGTGCCGGTCTCGAACCGTGCTTCGGTCACGGATACGGGCTGTTCGTCGAGCACACCGGCGCGCATCGTCAGGTGACGCTCGCTCATGCGTCTGGCCTGAGCCGGATCGTGCGACACCCACACCGAGGCTCGCGGCGCCTCGCCGTGACCAAACCAGGCATGCACCAGCCCCTCGATCGCATGCGACGACTCGGGGTCAAGCGAGGCGGTGGGTTCGTCGAGCAGCAACACCTCCGGGGCGAGTTGCAGTACCCGGATGAGCGCAGCAATCTGCGCTTCGCCGCCCGAGAGTTCGCTTGCCCGCTTGTCGAGAAAGTCCTCGCCGCGGCCTGCCTGGGCGGCGAGCGACGCAGCCCGTGCGCGATCGAAGCGCACGTCGCGATAGGCCCTGAGCGAAAACGGATAGCGCAGGTTGTCCTCGACGGTACCGTCCAGAATCGCCGGACGCTGCCGGATGTAAGCGACGTTGCGCCGGTAGCGCGGAATCGTCGCGCGCTCCACCGGCTTGCCGTGCCAGGCGATCCGTCCGCGGTCGAGCGGATCGAGCAGTGCGAGCGCGCGCATGAACACGCTCTTGCCCGAGCCGGACGGGCCCGTGACGGCCACCCGGTCGCCTGCGTGCAAGGCGAAGCGGGTGGGCTGCAGCAGCAGCTTTCCGCTCAGCGGATCGCGGCGGGCGATGTCCTCGGCGTCGACGAGGGGGATATCGGTCATCGTGGGGTGTGGGTCATAGGTACAATGCGGCGCCGTGCCTCGCACGTCAGGACCGCATCATGGTTCGCCGTGGCTTGCCCGTGCGACATGATAGACGAGGTGAACCGGGCATGCTAAATGCTGTCCGATACCCAACAAGAAGAGAGTGGAGTTCCTCATGGCAGTGTCGAGCACGATAGGCTGGCGAATCGGCAAGATCATCGCATGGCTCGCGGCGTTTATCGTCATATTGATTGCCGCGCTGGCGATTTTGATTCTGACCTTCGACTGGAATCGCGCTCGTCCCTGGGTGGACCAGAAAGTGAGTGAGGCGATCGGCCGGCAGTTCGTCATCGAGGGCGATCTGAAAGTGGGCTGGCGGCATCCGGTGGGCGAGACCGGCTGGCGGGCATGGGTGCCGTGGCCGCGCTTTTCGGCGGCCAACATCACGGTGGCGAACCCCGACTGGGCCAAACAGCCGCACTTTGCGACGCTCGACGAAATCGACTTCGAGGTCGCCGTGCTCCCGCTGCTCGCCCATGACATCGTGATTCCGGCGATCGACCTGGTGAACCCGTCCGTCGACCTGGAGCGGCTTCTCGACGGGCGTAACAACTGGACCTTCAAGCTGCAGTCGTCGGCCGGCCCATCGGAGTGGAAGCTGGACCTGCACGATATCGCCTTCACCAAGGGCACGATTGCCTATGCGGATCAGCAGAAGAAGACCGACATGCAAGTCGTGGTCGATACGCTCGGCCAGCCGGTTCCGATCGGCGACGTGATGAAGGAGCAGGAAACGTCGGCGCGTGATGCATCGGCGAAGGTGGTTGGCCAGCAGGGCGCGAGCCGGCTGACGGCGCAGGCGAATGCGATAGCGGCGTCGGAGGCCGCTGCGGCGTCCGCAGCCGCAGCGGCGGGCGCATCAGGCGCATCAGGCGCCTCCGCAGCAGAGGCTGCGGCGGCCGGGAGCGCCGGTTTGCGTGCTTCGTCCGCGGCTAGCGGTGCCGGTGCGGGTGCCGGTGCAAGTGAAGCGGCGCTGACGTCAGCGGCATCTGCGCCGCTCTCGCCGGCGGGCAGCGTCGGCGCAGGCGCCCGTTCCTCGGTGCCGCTGTATGCCATCGGCTGGACCGTGAAGGGCTCCTACAACCACACGCCCGTGTCGGGCAGCGGCAAGCTGGGCGGCGTGCTGGCGCTTCAGGATGCCAACCGGCCATTCCCCGTGCAGGCCGACGTCAGGGCCGGCGAGCTGCATGTGGCCCTGGTCGGCACGCTCACCGATCCAGCCCACCTTGCGGCCGTCGATATGCGCTTGTGGCTGCAGGGGGCGAGCATGGCGCATCTGTATTCGCTGACGGGCGTAACCTTGCCGGAAACGCCGCCCTATGCGACCGACGGGCGCCTGATCGGCCAGTTCAAGCGTAACGCCAGCGTTTTCGAGTATGAAAATTTTACTGGCCGGGTGGGCGGCAGCGACCTGAACGGCTCGCTGACTTACACGGCACGCGAACCGCGGCCGCTGTTGCAAGGTGAACTGGTGTCGAACCTGCTGCAGTTCTCCGACCTTGCCCCGATCATCGGCGCTGACTCCAACGCCAGCAAGGCCAGGCGCGGCGACACGGCGCAACAGCCGGCCAGCAAGGCGTTGCCGGTGGAGGAGTTCCGCACCGACCGCTGGAAAGCCATCGATGCCGATGTCAAATTCACCGGCCACCGCCTCATCAAGAATCCGGACCTGCCGATCACCGACCTCTATACGCACGTGGTGATGACGGACGGCGTGCTGTCGCTGGTGCCGCTCTCATTCGGTGTGGCGGGCGGCACCCTCGCGTCGGAGATTCATCTCGACGGCAGCACGACGCCGTTGAAGGGCCGTTTTTCGACCTCGGCGCGCCATCTGAAGTTGAAACAGTTGTTCCCGAACTTCAAGTCGATGCAAAGCGCACTCGGGGAAGTCAACGGCGATGCGGCGCTGTCCGCCACCGGCAATTCGCCGGCCGCGCTGGCCGCGACCTCGAACGGCGAGGTGAAGGCGCTGGTGACGGACGGCACGGTGAGCCGCCTGCTGATGGAGGCGGCCGGCCTGAACGTGGCGAACGTGGTCTACGAAAAGCTGTTCGGCACGGCCGACGTGAAGATCAACTGCGCCGCCGCGGACTTTGTCGCGACCAACGGCGTGCTCGACCCGCGGGTATTCGCGCTCGACACCGACGACGCGGTGATCGACATTGAAGGCAACATCAATCTGCGCGATGAGAGCATGGATCTGGGCGTTCACCCGCATACGAAAGGCTTCCGCGTGTTTTCGCTGCGCTCGCCCTTTTACGTCAAGGGCACTTTTAAGGACCCGCACGTGGGTGTGGACGCCGCGGCACTGGCGTTGCGCGGGGGCGCGATGGTCGGCCTCGGGCTGATCAATCCGTTTGCCGCGCTGATTCCGCTCATTGCTCCGAGCAATATCAAGCCGCTGGCATGCGCGCAACTGCTGGCGAATGTCCGCACGCAGCCCACCGCGCCGCCGGCAGGGCAGAAGGAAAAGCCGCGCGCACCGCTGTCCCTGGATGGCCATGCCGCCGCGCCGTCGTCCGGCACGACGAGGCCGGCCAAGCCTGCGACGCTCAGCCCGGCCAGTTCGGCGGAATATAAGGGCAACTGAGGGGGAGCTAAGGGCAGCTAAGGACGGCACGCGAGCGAGGCCGCTCCAGGCGGCAAGGCAGGAGACGCGCAGACAGGAGACGCGCAGACAGGAGACGCGCAAATGGAAACGCGCTCATGACAGCATGAGCGCGCGGTACGTCCGCAAAACAGGTCAACCCTCAGGGAAACGTAGGGACCACCTAGCGCAGCGAGCGTGGCGCCGCGTCGCCGGCGGCGTCCTGACGCCGCACACCGCGGCGCGCGCCGCCTGCGGCGCGGGTGGCACCGAATTCCGGCAGGATCCGGCTGCGTGCGCGGCTCGCAAACACCAGAAATCCGAAGCCGTCGGCCTCGTACCAATAGCCGCCGTTTTCCAGCCCGTCAAGCGGCTGTTCCAACGCATTGGCGATCGATTCGATACAGCGACGGCGCAATTCGGCAGGCGCCGGATAGGGCGGCTGCGCACCGCGCACGCTGCAAAGAAGCACGTCGAGGCCGGGTAGCACATGGGCATACAGCACAGGCTCATCCTGTGCGCGGGCCCGCGCGATCTTGGTGTCGAGCTGGCCGAACGGTTTGAAATGCCGTAGCACGGCAAGGAACGACTCATCGCCGTCCACCTTCGCGCGCCTACGCTTTTTCGGGAAGGACATAAAAATTCGCCTGAAAAAGAATTGCAAGAAACGCAGCGTCCTCATGCGACCACTCCCGGCTTCGCGCCGCCGCACGTCGATCTTTTATAGCATACGAAAATGCCAGATTCACGGTGATTCGACGATCAATCAGCCTCACACCCATCCGCACGATTCGTGCCGAATCGCCTTGCCGCGCGCTTTCGCATCCCAGCACATGTCTCCACACATCTGTCTCCATGATAGTCGCACGCGCCGCCTAGGGGAGTCCATCGCAGTTAAAAAAAGACACTTTTATGTGTGCCAGCGCTTCAAGGGCGGCACGTTGAAATATCTCTAGTTCGCGTCGATAATGGCCCCGTTCCGGCTGTGGCGGCCTGTCGGCCGACGCTGCGCGGCAGTGGCTCGGGTGGGCGAGGCCGGCCGCCGGGACGTTGCCGTGACCGGACAGGCTGCCAGGCGAACATGAAACTTTTCACCAAAGGTCTGCTGCTGATTGCGATGCCAAGCGTCGTCGAACTGGCATTGCTCGGCGTCGTCTTCGGCACTCAGGAGCAAGCGGCACAAGCCGCGCTCTGGGCGGCCAATAGCAAGCACATCCTGTATCAGTCGTCTTCGATCATCGACCCGTTGCTGCGCCAGGCCGCGCGGGTTCGCACCGGTCTGGTGGTCGGCGAGCCCGCCTTCATCGACCGGCACGCGGCCTGGGTCGATCTCAGCGACCGCCTGACGCAGCTTGAACAACTGGTGGCGGACACGCCGCAGCAGGCGGCGCGCGTGCAGCGGATGCGCGCCGCGGTCGACGCTTACCGGACACAGGCGAACGCGATCTCGCAAGCCCTGCACGAAGGGCGCAACCTGGCGTCGTTTGCCGCCCTCGAAGGAGGCGCGGTGCCACGCCAGATTGCGCTGTTTCGCGACGAACTCGATGCTTTCGACACCGAGGAGTCGCGGCTCGACGCCGAGCGCAGCGCATCGCTCACCCGGACGCGTGCCCAGCAGCAGTATGCGCTCATCGCCGCCGTGATCGGTTCGATGCTGATCTGGGGTATTACCGCGCTGGTGTTTGCGCGCAGTATCGCCCGCCGGCTCGAGGTGCTGACCGGCAACGCCGAGCGGCTGGGCCTTGGCCGGCCGTTGAGCGCGCCGCTCTCGGGTGACGACGAGATTGCCGCGCTCGACGCCGTCCTGCACCAGACCGGCGCGCGGCTGCGCGCCGCCGAGCGGGACCAGGCAGTGCTGAAGGCGCGACTCGAAGCGCGCGCCAAGGAACTGGCCGGGGTCAACGAGGAGTTGCGTCAGGAGACCCAGGACAACGAGATGTTCATCTACAGCGTGTCGCACGATCTGCGCTCGCCGCTCGTCAATCTGCAGGGCTTCTCCAAGGAACTGCAGGTGTCGTGCGACGAACTGCGCACCACCGTCGACGCGGCTCAGCTGCCCGCGCATGAGCAGCGGCGCCTGACCGACGTGCTCGATGGCGACGTGCGCGAGTCGCTGCAGTTCTTGCGCACCGCGGTGACGCGCGCGGCGGCGATCATCGACGCGTTGCTGCGCATCTCGCGGGCCGGCCGCCTCGAGTATCAGTGGCAGCGCGTGAGTATCGGCCGAGTGGTGGCACGCGTCGTCGACGGTCTGGCGGGGACCATCAAGGCGCGCGGCGCCGTGGTCACGGTGCGCGAATTGCCGCCCGCATGGGGTGATCCGGGCGCGATCGAGCAGGTCTTCGGTCATCTGATCGGCAATGCGCTCAATTTTCTGGACTCCGGCCGTGTGGGCCGCATCGAGATCGGCGCATGCGAGCCGGAGCCGGTCGACGACACCCAGCCGCCGGCCATTCGCACCCGGACTTATTACGTGCGCGACAATGGACTCGGTATTCCGGCTGCCTATATGTCCAAGGTGTTCCGGGCCTTCCAGCGCCTGCATGGCGAGGTGGCCAAAGGTGACGGCATTGGGCTCGCGCTGGTGCGGCGGATGGTCGAGCGGCACGGCGGGCGCGTCTGGGTGGAGTCGGCGGAGGGCGCCGGTTCGACGTTTTTTGTCGTGCTGCCGGAACAGCCTGCGCGCATCTGAGTGCGCCCAGGCAACCGCCATGCACGCGAGCGCGCCCGGGCGCCCGGCACAGACCTGAGTCGCGCCTTACACGCCTGTCGGCCGTCGGGCCGGTGACCCTGTTAGGCTAGCCGGTGCACAATGACACACGAACAAATGATCATCCGCCTGCGAATCGCGGGCACGGAGGCAGTATGAAAAATGGGGAAACGGTCAGCATCGTCCTGATCGAGGACGACGACGGTCATGCAACGCTGGTTGAACGCAATTTACGCCGCGCCGGCATTTCCAACGGCTTTATGCGCTTTTCGGACGGCCAGGAAGCGCTCGATTATTTTTTCGGCGATCCGCCCACCGGCGGCCCGGCGGGAAAATATCCGCCGCGCCAGGATTTGACGAATTTCGTCGTGCTACTGGATCTGAAGATGCCGCGCGTCGACGGCTTCGAGGTGCTGCGCCGCCTGAAACAAGCGCCGTCGACGGCTGCCGTGCCGGTCATCGTGCTGACCACCACGGACGATCCGCGCGAAATCGAACGCTGCTACGAACTGGGTTGCAACGTCTACATCACGAAGCCAGTCGAGTATGACGCGTTTATCGAGGCCGTGCGCCGTCTCGGCTTCTTCCTGCAAGTCGTGAAGTTGCCGCTGGGGCACCGTTTGGCGGCATCCTGACGCGCGCGTCGGCCCGAAGTCAGTCTCAAGTCTGCCTGAGAAGATCTACTCCAAGAAGAACCCGCATGACCGAAGAAGTGTCCACGCCACCCGCTGCCTACGTGCTGGTCGTCGATGACGACGAAGGTATCCTGCGGCTCGCGCGCAAGTCACTCGCGCGCGCTGGCTGCCGTGTCACATTGTGTTCCGACGTCCAGAGTGCGCGCGAGCGCATTGCCGGCGGCGCGCCCGACTTGCTGGTACTCGACTACCAGCTCAATGGCCCGGAGACCGGGCTCGATTTCTTCCGGCGCCTGCGCGCGGAAGGCGTGCGGATCCCTGCCATCCTCGTCACCGGGTTCACTGACGAGTCGCGTGTCATCGAAGCGTTGCGCGCCGGCGTGTCCGATGTGGTGCCGAAGTCGGGCGACTATCTCGACTATCTGCCGGAGGCTGTCGAGCGGGTACTGTCGCAGGGGCGCCTGCAAAAAGCCTCGGACGAGGCCGTGCTGCTGCGTGACCGTGAACAGCATTACCGGAGCTTGTCGGAGGCATTACCGCACCTCGTGCTGACCTGCGGCGCGAATGGCGATTGCGACTTTCTGTCGAAGCAGTGGTTCGAATACACGGGGCTCGACGAAGTCAATTCGCTTGGGCTTGCCTGGCTCGAAGCGGTCCATCCCGATGACCGCGAGGACGTCCGCCAGACCTGGCTGAAAGCGGTCAGGAGCGACGCGGGCGACTATCGGCATGAGCTTCGCATCCGCCGCCACGACGGCGCATACCGCTGGTTCGACGCCCGCATCGTGGCCATGCGCGATCCGGACGGCAGCATCAGCAAATGGTTCGGCAGTTGCACGGACATTCACCCGCAGCGCGAGGCCATCGAAGAGCGCGAGCGGCTGCTCACCTCGGAGCAGGCGGCGCGTCACGCGGCTGAAGAGGCCAACCGGGCGAAAGACCGTTTTCTCGCCATGCTCTCGCATGAACTGCGCACGCCGCTCACGCCGGTGCTGGCCGGCGCGCGGGTGCTCGAACTGATTCCGGAGTTGCCTCAAGAGGCGCGCTCGTGCGTGCTGATGATTCGCCGCAACGTCGAACTCGAGGCGCGCCTGATCGACGATCTGCTCGATCTCACCCGGGTGGCGAACGGCAAACTGCGCCTGTCGCTCGAAACGGTGGACGTGCACGACGTCATCGATAGCGTGCTGGAACTTTTCCGCAGCGAGATTCAGGTCAAGCAGCAGGATGTCCACGTCGACAAGGCGGCCGAGCATCACTATGTACTGGCGGACCGCGCGCGGCTGCAGCAGATGCTCTGGAACCTGATCCGCAACGCGGCCAAGTTCACGCCCGATGGCGGCCACATCTATGTGCGCACGCGCGACGAACGCATGAAGGTGCAGATCTCGATTGAGGATACCGGCATCGGCATTGATCCCGAGCAGATTGGCAAGCTGTTCAA
The DNA here is from genome assembly GCA_035948995.1 of Paraburkholderia sp. Lineage (GTDB taxonomy): Bacteria > Pseudomonadota > Gammaproteobacteria > Burkholderiales > Burkholderiaceae > Paraburkholderia. The sequence continues at coordinate 41,475 of DASZIR010000004.1, forward strand.
CGCCTTCGAGCAGGGCAACCAGAACATGACCCGGCAATTCGGCGGCCTTGGACTGGGGCTTGCCATCACCAAGGCGCTGACCGATGTTCACGGTGGCACCGTGACCGCCCAAAGCCCGGGGGCGCATTGTGGCGCGACCTTCACGATCACCTTGCCGACGGCCGCGAAACCGGTCGCGCAGCCGGCTGCCCCGGTGCCCATTGCGCAGCATCCGGAGGGCATGCTGACGATCCTGCTGATCGAGGATCATGTCGATACGGCTGAGGTGATGGCGCAACTGATCCGCGGGCTGGGGCACGACGTGACCGTGGTAGGCCGTGTCGCAGACGCGCTAGCTGCGACGCAGTCGGTGACATTCGATCTGATCGTGAGCGACGTGGGGCTGCCGGACGGCACGGGTCTCGACTTCATCAAGGCGTTCCGCGAGCACTCCGATGCGCCGGCGGTCGCCTTGACGGGTTTCGGCACGGATGAAGATGTGCGTCGCTGTCTGGGCGCCGGGTTCACGTCGCATCTGACCAAGCCGGTCAATTTCCTCCAGCTCGAACAGTTGATTGAAAAAGCAGCGAACCTGAAGGCGGAAAAAACCGCGGGCACCGATTCCACGTAGTGCGAAGTGTTGCTGGATGAGCGGTAGAGATCATCGTTAAGCAAAAAGGCCTGCCGCGAAACATCTCGGGCAGGCCTTTTGTCTGATGCGCCGCCGTGTGGCGGGACTCAGCGCGGCGCGTTCTTCAGCGAGTCGCGGATTTCACGCAGCAGCAGCACATCTTCGGGCGTCGGAGCGGGCGCTGCTTCAGCGGCCGCGGGCTTGCGCAGGTTGTTGATGAACTTCACCATCAGGAAAATGATGAACGCGAGGATGATGAAGTTGATCAGCACCGTGATGAACGAGCCGTAGCCGAACACGGCGACGCCGGCCGTCTGCAGGTCTTTGTAGGACTCGGCACTGCCCTTGAAGCTCGCGGGAATATTGCCCAGGCGGACGAATTTGTTGGAGAAGTCGAGGCCGCCGGTAGCGACGCCGACAACCGGCATGATCAGGTCTTTGACAATTGAATTAACAATGGTGGAAAAGGCGCCGCCGATAATCACGCCGACCGCGAGATCCATCACGTTGCCCTTGAGGGCAAATTCCTTGAATTCCTTGATCATGCTCATAGGGAAGTCCTCCTTGAAGTCGATGGCGCCATGATAGCCAACGCCGGGAGGATAGGGTAGTGCTTTTAAGGGAGTGCTGCGGCCGGGAAACTATGACGCGAGCGCGCGTGCCCGTTCGATATGCGCAGCAAAGCTGACCGGATCGATGTTGGTCCCACACAGCAGCACGCCGACCCGTTTGCCCTGCAAGGTCTCGCGCAACGGACCGAGCAGGGCCGCCGTCGCGGCCGCGCAGGCGGGCTCGACGGCCAGCTTGAGTTGCATGAACAGGGCCAGCATGGCTGAGCGCATCTGATTGTCGGAGACGGTGACCAGCCGGTCGATGTGACGCCTGCACAGCTCGTAGCTGTACTGCTCGGTATGCGGCGCCATCAGCGAATCCGCGATGCTGTGCATGTGGCCCATCTTGATTGTGTGATTGGCCGCGAAGCTCTTGCCCATTGCATCGGACCCGTCGGGCTCGACGCCGTACACGTGGATACGTGGATTGGCGAGGCGCAAGGCCGTCGAGACGCCGGCGGCGAGGCCGCCGCCGCCGATCGGCACGATCACGGCGTCCAGATCGGGCGTCTGGGTGGCCCATTCGTAGCCGAGCGTGGACGTGCCCAGTACCGTGCGGTAGCCGTTGAACGGATGCACGAAGTAACGGCCTTCCTCCGCCTCGATGCGCCGCACGATCTCGAAGGCTTCGGTGTGGCTCTCCGCCACGACGATCTCCGCGCCGTACTGGCTGCACAACGCCACGCGTGCCGGATTGGCCGAACGGAACAGCACGACCTTGGCGCCAATGCCGAGGCGCATGGCCGCATACGCGACCGCCACCGCATGATTGCCGCCTGATACGCAGGTGACGCCAGCACTGCGCTGCACTTCGTCGAGCGCCAGCAGGTTGGTGAACGCGCCGCGTGCCTTGAAGCTGCCGCTCGCCTGCAGCAGTTCGAACTTGAAGTTCACCACCGTGCCTTCCAGCGACGGGAAATCCAGCTTGTCGAACACCGGCGTGCGGGCGACCCACGGCGTCAGCGCGAAATGCTGCGTGGCGATGGCGTCGAGCGTCGGGATCGGCTCGCCGTCGATCGTGTGGTCAGTGTGCTGCGGCGTGGCGGTGGACATGGCGTGGGGTGGTGTGAGCGGTTATGTTTTGGAGTCGGGCAGCGTGGGTCGGTTCAGTGCGATCGGGTCCATTCAGTTTTACTCAATTCGATTCAATCGGATTCATCCGGCCTTAATGCGAGTGTGCGTCAACCGACATGCCGTGGATGAATTTGCCGAGGAAGCGCTCGCATGCCACGAGTTGATCGAGTGCGACGAACTCATTGGCCTTGTGCGCCTGCTGGATGTCGCCCGGCCCGCACACGATGCTCGGAATGCCTGCCAGCGAGAACAGGCCCGCTTCGGTGCCGTAGGCGACCTTGCGTTTGTCCTGATCGGCCGTCAACGCGCGCACGAGCTGGGTGATGGCCGCCTGCTCCGACGAGTCGAGTCCGGGCGCTGCGGCGATCTTCGAGAATTCGATCGCGGCCGATGCGTGTTCACGCAACATTTTCGGCAGCAGCGTTTCACGTGCGTACTGGTCGATGCGCGCAAAAATCGGTTCGGGGTCGAGTGTGGGCAGATTGCGGAATTCGAACTGGAAGCGGCATTCGGCCGGCACCGTATTGATGGCGTTGCCGCCTGTGATCGTGCTGGTCTGCGCGGTTGTGAACGGCACGTCGTAGAGTTCGTCGAACGGGCCTTGTTCGCGGAACTGGTCGGCCATGTCGCGGATATAGCAGATCAGGCGCGCGGCGTACTCGATGGCGTTGAGTCCCTTGGGCGTCAACGACGAATGCGCGGCCTGGCCGCGCACGCAGCACTGATAGGTGTTGATGCCCTTGTGCGCGATGACCGGGCGCATGCTCGTCGGTTCGCCGACGATGCAGCCGTCCGGCCTGATGCCGCGCTTCATCAGATCCGCAATCAGCAACGGCGCGCCGAGACAGCCGACTTCCTCGTCGAACGACAGCGCGAAATGAATCGGCTTGGCGAGCTTCGTGCGTTGCATCTCGGGCACGAGCGTGAGCGCGGCGCCGATGAAGCCTTTCATGTCGCAGGTGCCGCGGCCGTAGAGTTTGTCGCCGCGTATTTCCGGCTTGAACGGATCGCTGTCCCATTGCTGCCCGTCGACCGGCACGACATCGGTGTGGCCCGACAGCACGATGCCACCGTTGGTCTCGCCGTCATGCGCCGGAATCGTGGCGAACAGATTGGCCCATTTGCCGCTGTCGTCGTGCGTGAGCGTTGCTTCGATACCCACTGCGCGCAGTTCATCGCGCACGGTTTCGATCAGGCCGAGATTTGGATTGCGGCTCACCGTATCCATCGAGACGAGGCGCGTGACCCAAGGGAGCGAGACGGGGGAGGAAGCGTGCGCAGAAGGCGCGGCGGAAGAAGCGGGCGTGTGTGCGGAACGCGCTGTGTCAGCGACGTAAGACATGACAGGACTCCGGCTTTTAAGTCTTTAGATCATACCCAAAAACGCCTGCCGGGCCAAAGCATGATTATGCGCGGCAGGTATCTTGCGCAGCGCAGCATAAAGAAGGGCGGCCGCTCACGGCCGCCCTCGAAGTTGGCCTTTGGATGACGCGCCTAGCGGGCCACGGCGGCCGCGGTCCCGCGGGTCGGCGTGCCGAGTGCGCGCAGCGTTTCTTTCACCGTCGCGACGCGCACCGCAAGGTCCGGGCTGCGCGTTTCGATGCGCAGCTTGTCCTGCCCGGCCAGCCTGATGTGCTTGTGCTTCTGCACCATCTCGATGATGCGCATGGCGTCGACGGGCGGATTGGGGATGAATTGCAGGCCGATGACCGTTTCTCCCGCATCGATCTTCGAAATCCCGAGCGGCTTCGCGGCAAGCCGCAAACGATGCGTTTCCACCAGCGCGTGGGCTTGCGGCGGCAACTTGCCGAAGCGGTCGATCAGCTCTTCCTGAATGCCGTCGATCGAATCGTGGTGTTCGCAATTCGCGAGACGCTTGTAGAGCGACAGCCGCTCCTGTACGTCGGCGCAGTAATCGGCAGGCAGGATGGCCGGGGCGTGCAGGTTGATCTCGGTGGTGGCCGCGAGCGGCGCCGTGAGGTCGGGCTCCTTGCCTTCCTTGAGCGCTTTCACTGCATCGTTCAGCATGTCGGTATAGAGCTGGAAGCCGATCTCCTGAATCTCGCCCGATTGCTTGTCGCCGAGCACTTCCCCCGTGCCGCGAATTTCGAGGTCGTGCATCGCGAGATAGAAGCCGGAGCCGAGTTCTTCCATCTGCTGGATCGCTTCGAGCCGGCGCTGTGCCTGCTTGGTCAGTCCTTGCGGGTCGTGCACCAGCAGGTACGAATAGGCCTGGTGATGCGAGCGGCCTACGCGGCCACGCAACTGGTGCAGCTGCGCGAGGCCGAACTTGTCGGAGCGGTGAATCAGAATCGTATTGGCGCTCGGCACGTCGATGCCGGTTTCGATGATGGTCGTACAGAGCAGCACATTGGCCCGCTGTGCGACGAAATCGCGCATCACCCGTTCGAGCTCGCGCTCATGCATCTGGCCGTGCGCGACCGCAATGCGCGCTTCGGGTACCAGCGCTTCGAGCATCTGCCGGCGGTTCTCGATCGTCTCGACTTCGTTGTGCAGGAAGTAGACCTGACCGCCGCGCTTGAGCTCGCGCAGCATCGCTTCGCGAATCACGCCGTCTTCTTCGCGGCGCACGAAGGTCTTGATGGCGAGGCGCTTTTGCGGCGCCGTGGCGATCACCGAGAAGTCACGCAGGCCTTCGAGGGCCATGCCGAGCGTGCGTGGGATCGGCGTAGCGGTGAGCGTCAGCACGTCGACCTCGGCGCGCAGCGCCTTCAGCGCCTCCTTCTGGCGCACGCCGAAGCGGTGCTCCTCGTCGATGATCACGAGGCCAAGCCGCTTGAACTGCACATCGGATGACAGCAGCTTGTGCGTGCCGATCACGATATCGACGCTGCCGTCGTTGATCTGATGGATTGAGGCGCCCACTTCCTTGGTCGACTTGAAGCGCGACAGTTCGGCGATGCGCACCGGCCAGTCGGAGAAGCGGTCGGTGAAGGTTTGCGTGTGCTGCTCGGCGAGCAGCGTGGTGGGCGAGAGCAGCGCGACCTGCTTGCCGCCCATCACGGCGATGAATGCGGCGCGCAGGGCGACTTCGGTCTTGCCGAAACCCACGTCGCCGCAGACGAGGCGATCCATCGGCTTGCCGCTCGTCATGTCGCCGATCACCGCGGCAATTGCCGCGGCCTGGTCCGGCGTTTCCTCGAAGCCGAAGCTTTCCGCAAATTTCACGTAGTCGCGCGGGTCGAGCTTGAACGCGTGGCCTTCGCGCGCGGCGCGGCGGGCGTACAGGTTAAGCAGTTCGGCGGCGGTATCGCGAATCTGCTGCGCCGCTTTGCGCTTGGCCTTTTCCCACTGGCCGGAGCCGAGCGAGTGGAGCGGCGCGCTTTCCGGATCGGCGCCGCTATAGCGCGAGATGACGTGCAGTTGAGCGACCGGCACATACAGCTTGCTCTCGCCCGAATACTCGAGATGCAGGAACTCGGTTTCGCCTTCGCCGAGATCCATCGTCACGAGGCCCATGTAGCGGCCGATGCCGTGTTGCGAATGCACAACCGGATCGCCTACCTTGAGCTCGGACAGGTCGCGCACCATCGAATCGACGTTGCTTGCCTGTTCCTGGCGGCGGCGCCCGGAGCGGCGCGCGAGCTGGCCGTACAGCTCGGTTTCGGTGACGATCGCAATGCCTTCGGCCGGCACCGCAAACCCGCTGGAAAGGGGCGCGACGCCGAGCGCGAAGGGCGCATCGCTCAGCAACCAGTCATTGAAGCTGTCGCTCGACGAGGGCCGCAAATGATTGTCGGCCAGCAGTTGCAGAAGCGTTTCGCGGCGGCCCGCCGATTCGGCGGCGAACAGGACGCGATTCGCCGTGGTCTCCAGATAGGCCCGCAGCGCCGCGACCGGATCGTCGGCGTGACGGTCGATGGCCAGATTCGGCAGCGGCGTGGACCAGCCGCCGCCCGCGTTGGCCGGCAGCACGAGGCGCGCAAATGGCTTGGCGAGCGTGAAGAAATCTTCGTCCGAGAGGAACAGGCGCTGCGGCTCGAGAATCGGCCGGTCGCGGTCGTGCGAGAGAAAGTTGTGACGCTGCTTCGTATCGTTCGTGAAGCGCTTGATCGCCGCATCCAGATCGCCGACGAACGCGAGTTGGGCGCGCTCGGGCAGATAGTGGAAGAGCGTCGCGGTTTCTTCGAAAAAGAGCGGCAGATAGTATTCGATGCCCGCGGACGGCACGCCGTTGCCGATGTCTTTATAGATTGACGCGCGGCTCGGGTCGCCCTCGAACACTTCACGCCAGCGGCTGCGAAAGGCGGTGCGGGCGGCTTCGTCGAACGGGAATTCGCGGCCCGGTAACAGTCGCACGTCGTGCACGGGATAGAGGCTGCGCTGCGTGTCCGGGTCGAACGCGCGGATCGAGTCGACCTGATCGTCGAACAGGTCGATCCGGTAAGGCAGGGGTGAGCCCATCGGATACAGGTCGAGCAGCGAGCCGCGCACGCAATATTCGCCAGGACGCACCACCTGGCTCACGTGTTCGTAGCCGGCCAGCGTCAACTGGGCCTTCAGCTTGGCCTCATCGAGGCGTTCGCCTTGCGAGAACGAGAAGGTGTAAGCCGCCATGAACGAGGCGGGCGGCATCCGGTAGAGCGCGGTGGTGGCCGGCACCAGCAGGATGTCGCAGCGGCCTTCGCCGAGGTCGTGCAGGGTAGCGAGGCGCTCGGAGACGAGATCCTGGTGCGGTGAGAAGGTATCGTAAGGCAGCGTTTCCCAGTCGGGCAGCAGGCGCACGCGCGCCTCGGGGGCAAAGAAGCCGATCTCTTGCGAGAGCCGCTGGGCGTCGACTGCGCTCTCGCACACGACGGCCAGCAACGGCACCTGTTCGCGGTAGGCGAGGTGGTAGCGGGCGATCAGCAGGGCGTCGGACGAGCCATGCGTGCCGTCGAAGGCGAAACGCTGGCCGGCCTTGACGAGGGCGACGGGCGGGGAGGACTGCGATGATGCGGCGATGTCTGGCATAGAGGAGAAGGCGGCCGGTGGGTCACACGTGAGCGGCAAGTTTACGCGTGTCATGGCGTGGATGCGAAGGACCTATTATAAAATCCGTCCTTTACTTTGACTTCGCGGCGTCCGCACCTGTGACTTCACGTCTTTTTGCCCTGATTCCGTGCGCAGGCACCGGCAGCCGGTCCGGCGCCGCGATGCCCAAACAATACCGCACTGTTGCCGGTCGTGACCTGCTGCACTATTCGCTCGCCGCGTTCGACGCGTGCAGCGAATTCGCGCAGACCCTAGTCGTGATCGCCCCTGACGACGCGCATTTCGACGCGCGCCGCTTCGCCGGCCTGCGTTTCGCAGTGCGCCGGTGCGGCGGGGCTTCACGCCAGGCGTCGGTACTGAACGGCCTGCACGCGCTGGCCGAATTCGGCGCGCGCGACGACGACTGGGCGCTGGTCCACGACGCCGCGCGGCCCGGCATTACGCCGTCGCTGATCCGTACGTTGATTGGCGCGCTGAAGGACGACGCGGTGGGCGGCATCATGGCGCTGCCGGTGGCGGACACCTTGAAGCGCATTGCGCCGGGTAGTGGTGGGCAGATTGCCCGGACCGAGCCGCGCGACGGGTTGTGGCAGGCGCAGACACCGCAGATGTTCCGGATTGGCATGTTGCGCGAGGCGATTCTGCGCGCGCAGCAGGACGGACATGATCTCACGGACGAGGCGAGCGCGATTGAGTGGCTTGGCCACGCGCCGCGGCTGGTGCAGGGCAGCCTGCGGAACTTCAAGGTCACATATCCGGAGGACTTTGATCTGGCCGAGGCGATTCTTGGCCGGCCGGCGGCTTCCTGAACGTTTCATCGTTAATTTGACAACCGGACTTCAAGCTATGGATTTTAGAATCGGACAGGGGTATGACGTGCATGCACTCGTACCGGGGCGGCCGCTGATTATTGGCGGTGTGACGGTGCCTTACGATCGCGGGTTGCTTGGGCACTCGGATGCCGATGTGTTGTTGCATGCCATTACCGATGCGCTGTTTGGCGCTGCCGCGCTGGGGGATATTGGGAGGCATTTTTCTGATACCGATGCGAAATTTGCCGGGGCGGATAGTAGGGTTTTGTTGCGTGAGTGCGCAGCGCGCGTGGCGCAGGCTGGGTTTTCTATTGGAAATGTTGATAGTACCGTGATTGCGCAGTCGCCTAAGCTTTCGCCTCATATTGAAGCAATGCGGGTTAATATTGCTGAGGATTTGAAGCTGTCTCTCGATCGGGTTAATGTTAAGGCTAAGACTAATGAGAAGCTTGGGTACCTTGGCAGAGGTGAGGGGATTGAAGCTCAGGCTGCGGTTTTGTTAATCAGGAAGTGAGTCTATTTTGCCTGCGTGGCCCTTTGGCGCCTTGCTTGCTGCGTTGGCCTTTCCTTGCATTCCTGTTGGTTTATTAGCGTTGCCCCTGTGCGGGGCAATGCTCTCAACTCAGGCCGCATTCCATCAAGCGACCTTGTACGCGAGATGGAGATGGGGCTTGGCTTTTCTGGGCGGTCGAGGGTAAGAGCGCGCGAGCTGGATCCGGCATCGGCTCTGGTGAATGACGGTCATCACATCGGCGAGCCGGTCCAGGCAGCGTTCGATGCGCAGCAGGCACGCGCCGAGGATCGATATAGGGTTGAGCGAGCTCAATCAGGCATGCGCGGGCCAGTTCGAACAGCTCGGCCGACCGCCCCCGGCGCGCCTTGCTGAAGGCCTGTGCACTGACACCCCGCGTGCGCACGCCACGCCCGCTCAGCTCGCCAGACAGGCCATCGGGTTCGGCCTGCACGCTCGCGCACATGACCGTCATCATCACCGCGGCCATGCGCGGTAACGTGAGTGTGCGATTGCGGGTGAAGGCGGTGGGAGAACGGCGCACGCGCTCAGCGAGCGCCGGATCGAACAGAAAATCGGAGAACTCAGCCAGGAGCGCGGAGGATGCTGGTATTTGAGTTCATTTCGTCGATTTATCAATCTGTTCTGCAATGAAATTTACAGGACGAATGCCTCGTATACAAACCCCTGCGGGCCTAAGTTGAGAGCATTGCCCCGCACAGGGGCAACGCTAATAAACCAATAAGAAAACAAGGAAAGGCCAAAAACCCCAGGCAAACCGAAAAGATGCCGTCTGCAAGACAAAAAACACCAAATAAAAAACAGAAAACGCCACACGAAAAACCGCGTAGCGTCCACAGCTGAAAGTGAAAAAACCTTACTTACCTTCAGCCACAATGACCTGCGCCGCAGCATTAATAACAGCAGCAATCCGCCCAACATCGCGAAGCTGAGTCGAACTCATCCCTTCAGCGACCAGCGTATCAAAGTGCGATTTAACACAAAAATGGCACTTGCCGATAATGGAAGCCGCCAACGCATACATTTCAAAGCGCCGCTTATCCACACCCCCATGCGAAGCATAAGCATTCATCCGCAACCCCGCCGGCTGCGATTTAAGATCGGCATTGTCCGTCATCTCGACATACGGATACCAGACGTTATTCATCCCCATCAACGCAGCAGCCGTCAGCGCGCCATTGACCTCTTCCGGGGACAACACCCCCGCATTACGAATCGCTTCGACAATCACCGGGCTCTTCGCAGCAAATGCCGCCGCCAGCGCCACACCCACCGCATCCGTGCCCGCCAGCGACGAGCGCGCAATCGTGCCGTCCAGGTTCAAACGAATGTCTTTGGCATAGTCAGGTACAAGTGCCTTAATCGCAGACAAGAATTCCATTGATATCTCCTATCAGGTTGCCAAGAAAAAAGCCCGCTGGCTCTTTCAAGCTTCGCGGGCTTGCAACTGCAATGCTTACAGCGTTGCGCCGCCAACCGCACGGTTGCACGGGCACAGTTCGTCCGTTTGCAGACCGTCCAGAATACGCAGCACTTCTTCCGGGTTACGGCCGACGTTCAGGTTGTTCACCGAAACGTGCTGGATCGTGTTGTCCGGATCGACGATGAACGTCGCGCGCAGCGCCACGCCAGCTTCCTTGTCGCGCACGCCCAGCTGGTCGATCAGCTCGCCCTTCACGTCGCCGAAGGCGTAGTGGTTCAGCTTGTTCAGGTCCTTGTGCTCGCGGCGCCATGCCAGCTTCACAAATTCGTTGTCGACGCTGCCGCCCAGCAGAACCGCATCACGCTCTGCGAAGTCGTGGGCCAGCTTGCCGAATTCGACGATTTCCGTCGGGCACACAAAGGTGAAGTCCTTCGGGTAGAAATAAATGATCTTCCACTTGCCCGGGAACGACTGTTCGGTGATTTCCTCGAACGCCGACACGCCGTTTTCTTCGTGATGGTTGAAGCCCGGCTTGGCTGCCGTCACGGTGAAAGCTTCGAGTTTGTCGCCAACGGTTTTCATGCGGAATACTCCTGTGGAGGTTGTCAATGAGTTGGAAAAACAGCCTGTACAAGCTACCTGCTCGCTGTAACGAATACGTTACACAGCCTCAATTGTAACTCTATTGACGTATAGCATCAATAGTTTTTAACTAACAAGGCGGAGAATTTTTCTTCACCTCATCCATAGCCTGCTTAAATTGTCACCCTTTCCGCCGGTTTGGCGGCAAAGTCGTTGCGCGAACGACTGTGGGTGCGCGCGGCGGCTCAGGCGCCCCTGGCGAGCGGAAACTCGATCGTGACTTCGAGTCCAGGGCCGGGGCTGCGGTTACGCAGGCGCAGTCCACCGCGATAGCGGCCGACGAGGCGCAGCACGATCGCCATGCCGAGTCCCGTGCCGTTGGCCTGGGTGCGCGCCGAATCGACCCGGTAGAACGGCCGGGTGACGAGCGCCAGCTGGTCCTCCGGAATACCCGGTCCTTCGTCGACCACCGACAGTTCGACGCGCGAGTGCGAGACACGCGTCTCGAGGATCACGTGTGGAATGCCGTCGGCTTCGCTCAAGCCATACTTGCGCGCGTTCTCCAGCAGGTTCCCGATCACGCGCCGCATATCGGTTTCGTCAGCTTCGATGACCGCTGACGGCGCGAGACGCGTAATCAGGCGCATGCCGTCCTCGGAGAACATGCGTGCCGCCAGTTCTTGTGCGAGAACGGAAAGGTCGACAGGTTCCGGGACGCGTTGCACCGGTCGCGCATAGTCAAGGAAGCGGCCGATGATCATATCCATCTGCTCGATGTCGTCGACCATTGCGTCCTTGGTCGTCTGGTCGGACGGGCTCATTTCGGTCTCGAGCCGCAGGCGCGCGAGCGGGGTGCGCAAATCGTGCGAAATACCGGCCAGCATCAGCGCGCGGTCCGCTTCGAGCTGTTCGAGGTCCTGCACCATCTGGTTGAAGCTGCGGTTGGTCTCGGCGGCGACACCCATGCCGCGCTCGGGCAGCGGTTCGGGCGACTGCCCCGAGCCCACCTTGCGCGCCGCCATCGCCAGCCGCGCGAACGGCCGGTTCACCAGACTTGTAATGAAAGCCGCGCCGAACAGCGACAGCGCGAGCGCAAACACGCCCCAGCCCGCCCACTGCAGGCCAGTGGCGTTGTCGAGCTGATCGCGATCGAGCGCGACCCAATAGTCGTCGTCGTCGATCTTGAAGCTGATCCACACCCCGGGAATGTCGTTGACCGACTGAGCGATGACCGTGTCGTCACCGAGGCGTCCGCGGATGTCGTGCTCGATGAGCCGGTTCAACGACTCGTCGGGCTGCAGCTTGTACTTGTCGGTGGTTTCGCGCGGGTACACGCGCACCCCCTCATTGCTCTCCAGGTCCTGCAGCAGCGCGCGCCGCAGGTCGGGATCGGAATAGAGGAGTGCGGTGCGGGTGAGCTTGACGATGGCGACGAGCTGCAACGCCACGCGCTGCGCGCGCGGCTCGCGTTCGATCACCCGGAAGCTCTGGAACCAGGCGGCGAGACTGACTGCGATGAGCAGTGCAATCAACAGAAAGGTCCGCCAGAAAAGGCCGCCGAACGCGAGCGTCAGGAAGCGCCGGTCGATCCGCATGGGCCCTTCTTATCTGAAAACACAAACCGGACGCGGGTACGAAGCGCGAACAAGCTCAGGCTGCACCGTCGGGAATGAACACGTAGCCAAGACCCCAGACGGTCTGGATGAAGCGCGGGCTGCCCGGATCGGGTTCGATCAGCTTGCGCAGACGCGAGATCTGCACATCGAGGCTGCGGTCGAACACTTCGTATTCGCGGCCGCGCGCCAGTTCCATCAGCTTTTCGCGTGACAGCGGCTGCCGCGGATGACGGGCAAACACCTTCAGCACGGAGAACTCGCCAGTGGTCAGCGGAATTTCCTGGCCTGCCTTGGTGAGCGTGCGGGTAGCGAGGTTGAGCGCGAATTCGCCGAACTCGAAGACCTCGGTGGTTTCGGACGGCGCGCCCGGCAGCTCGGACGGCGACTGGCGGCGCAGCACCGCGTGAATCCGCGCGACCAGCTCGCGCGGGTTGAAAGGCTTGGGCAGATAGTCGTCAGCGCCCATCTCGAGGCCGACAATGCGATCGACGTCCTCACCCTTGGCCGTGAGCATGATGATCGGCGTGCGGTCGTTGCTGCCGCGCAGGCGGCGGCAGATCGACAGGCCGTCTTCGCCCGGCAGCATCAGGTCGAGCACCAGCAGGTCGAAACGCTCGCGCACCCACAGCTTGTTCATTGACGGCGCATTTTCGGCGACGTAGACGTTGAAGCCCTGTTCGCCGAGGTAGCGCCGCAAAAGATCACGCAGACGCGGATCGTCATCGACGACGAGGATTTTCGAAGGGTTTTTGGTTTCCATGGTCGGCATCTTAGCGCGATTACAAAGTGATGCGAGTTTGCACCAATTAACGGGTTACAGTCAGTTACAAAATTTACCCCCACTGTGGCACGACGTAAAGCGGGCACGCGTAGACTGCTTTACGGAATGCGGCTGTTCGGTGGATACTTCACTCGACTAAAAATCGCACCCGGCACTTTTTCCGGGGTTTGTACACGCATTTAGGGTAGACGGTTGCCGCACCACGAAGGGAACAAGATGAAGGGAGGGGTTTGGCCGAATGTGCGCCTAAGCGTGATTGCGCTGGCTACGGCCGGCACACTCGCGGGCACATTGGGCCCTAAGCTCGCCCATGCCCAGGCTTCCGACGAACGGGCATCGAGCCCCCGCGCGCCTCGCTCCCACGGTTCGAAAGCGTCTCACCCGCCACGTGATCAAAACATCGATCACCCTGCTTCAGACGTCATGATACGCACCGCAGTTCCCCCGGATCTCGATCAGCGTCGCCGCGACGGCCACATGACGCCGGAAGAACGGCGCTTGCTGCGCCAGCACATCGAAGACGCTGTCCGCGAGTTGTACAAGCGCTAGGCGTACCAACGCCAGAACGCCAAACGCCCGTCATCGCGTGCCATGATGCGCGTGAAAAATTTCGTTGCACTTCGCCAGTCAACTTTCCTGTCCAATCTGCCGTTGAGTCGCCAGAGGGGTAAAGCGCATGCCAGGCCGCTGCCTTCCCGCCACAGCCACCTGACCACGGACGACTGACGATGAAAACGCTGTTCACGCTCACTCGCGGCAAGACAGCACCGTTGCTGGTCGCGGCGGCCATGGTTTCAGTCGGATGGGGGCTGCCGGCGGCCGCTACCCAGGACTCCACGCCCCACGCGCCACGGCCGAAGCATCATGCGCCCGCAGTGTCCGCGTCCGTGGACGACCCAGCCCAGACCATCCTCGACGCCGACGACGCGCGCTTCTTCCTGACCCGTGTGGGCTTCGCTCCGGATAACGCCGAGGTGCTCCAGTACGTCGGCCTGACCCGCGAACAGGCGGTCGACAAGGTGCTGGCGACCGGGCGCACGGAAGCCGTGACGCCCGTGCCCGCATGGGTGCTGGAGCCAATCCCGACGCGCGACGAGCGCAAGGTATGGACGCCCGATCAGCGTAACGCCGAGCAACGCACCCGCGGCCAGCGTTACGAAGAATTACGCGCGTGGTGGGTGCGCGAGATGGCGACCACGCCGTCGCCGCTCACCGAGCGCATGACACTCTTCTGGCATAACCATTTCACCTCGGGGCAGGACAAGGTCGGGTATCCGCAACTCATGGCGCAACAGAACATGCTGCTGCGGCGCGATGCGCTGGGCAACTTCGGCGAGTTGCTGCACGACGTCGCCAAAGACCCGGCGATGCTGCAATACCTCGATGGCGCGGGCAGTCGCAAGGGCAAGCCCAACGAGAACTTTGCCCGCGAAGTGATGGAGCTGTTCACGCTCGGCGAAGGCCATTACTCGCAGCAGGATGTCTCGGAGGCCGCGCGCGCCTATACGGGCTGGACGCTCGATCCCGATACGCAGGCCTATGTGTGGCGAGCCAGCCTGCATGACGACGGCCTGAAGAGCGTGCTCGGCCAGAGCGGGCCGTTCGACGGCGACCAGGTGCTCGACATTCTGCTCGCGCGTCCTGAGACGGCCACCTTCGTGACCACCAAACTATGGCGCGAGTTCGTCTCCGATACGCCCGACGCGGTGCAGATCGCGCCGATCGCTGCACGGTTTCGCGCCAGTCACTACGACATAAAGGTCGCGTTGCGCGGCCTCTTCCTGAGTGACGGGTTCTGGGATGAAAGCAACCGCGGCATGCTGGTGAAATCGCCGGCGGAGTTCGTGGTCGGCGCGCTGCGCGAATTCGATATCGGCTACGACAATACGGCGCCGTTTGCCGGCGAGATCCGTACTTTGGGCGAAAACCTGTTTTATCCGCCTAACGTCAAGGGCTGGCCCGGCGGCACGACCTGGATCAACAGCTCGACGCTGCTCGCTCGCAAGCAGTTTGTCGAGCAACTATTCCGCGCCACGGAAACGGCCGCGCCGCGGCGCCCACAGAATGGCATGAGCCAGGATCCCAGGGCGGCGACGGTGCAGCGGGCCATGGCGCGCGTGGGTCAGGGCGGAGTACGCTTTGATATCGACACCTGGCTCGCTCAATACAACACCGCGCCGACGGCCAAACCGGGGCTGTCGGCGGAGCTGCAGTTGCAGCACGCAGTGCTGCCGCTGACACCGGTCGACGCGATCGAAACGGATTCGACCGGCAGCGCGTATCTGGAGGCGCTGCTGATGGACCCGGCGTATCAGCTGAAATAAGTTGCAATCAGTGGCAATGAACCGGCCACTGCCGACTGGTGTAGTGCGTAGTGCCCGCAGCCACAACCGAACGAGGTGCAGCATGAAACGGCGCAATTTTCTTTCGATGGCTACCGCGGCTAGCGCCGCGCTCTGGCTGCCGCGAGCGTTCGGCGCGCAGGTGCCTGGCCAGGCGGACGTGGCGCCGCCGGGGCGCGGCTACAGCAATCTGCTGATCCTCGTGGAATTGAAGGGCGGCAACGACGGCCTGAACACGGTGATTCCGTACGCCGATCCGGCTTACTACCAGTTGCGCAAGACCATCGGCATCAAGCGCGAGCAGGTGATTCAGCTCGACGGGCACACCGCCTTGCACCCCGCGCTGCAGCCCATGATGCCGTTGTGGCATGACCAGCAACTGGCGATCGTGCAGGGCGTCAGTTATGCGCAGCCGAACCTCTCGCATTTCCGTTCGATCGAGATCTGGGATACCGCATCGCGCTCGGATCAGTACCTGCGTGAAGGGTGGCTCACCCGTGCATTTGCCCAGCACGCCGTGCCGGCGAGTTTCGTTGCCGATGGCGTGGTAATCGGCAGCGCGGAGATGGGGCCGCTTTCCAGCGGCGCGCGGGCGATCGCGCTCGTGAATCCGGCGCAGTTCATCAAGGCCTCGCGGCTTGCGACGCCGGTGTCGCTGCACGAACGCAATCCCGAACTCGCGCATATTCTGGATGTGGAGAACGATATCGTGAAGGCCGCCGACCGGCTGCGCCCTCGCGAAGGGCAATTTCCGCTGAAGACGGCTTTCCCGCCGGGCGCGTTCGGTACCTCGATCAAGACCGCGATGCAGGTGCTCGCCGCTGGTGACACGCCGCAGGGCCGGCCACTGAACGGGCAGGGCGTTGCGGTGATCCGCCTGACGCTCAACGGCTTTGACACGCACCAGAATCAACCGGGCCAGCAGGCCGCGCTGCTCAAGCAGCTCGCCGAGGGCTTTGCGTCGATGAGAGCCGCGCTCGTCGAGCTGGGCCGCTGGAACAACACGCTCGTGATGACGTACGCGGAGTTTGGGCGGCGGCCGCGCGAGAATCAGAGCAACGGCACCGATCACGGTACGGTCGCGCCGCATTTCGTCATGGGCGGGCGGGTGCGCGGCGGTTTGTACGGTGCGCCGCCTGTGCTCACGCAGCTCGATGGAAGCGGCAACTTGCCGGTGGGCGTCGATTTCCGGCAGTTATATGCGACTGTGCTCGGTCCGTGGTGGGGGCTCGATGCATCGGCTGTGCTTCAGCAGCGCTTCGAGCCATTGCCGTTGCTGCGCGCCTGAGATTCGGCGCGTGATGCCCCTCGACGCTGCCACCATCGCCTAGCGCTGACGGGCGGCGCGCCACGCGATCCACAGCTTGCGGATAGGCGTCAAGGCGATGCGCTGATGCAGCACGTGATAGCCGTCCCGTTCGATCTCATCCAGCAAGGCCAGCGCCAGCGCGGCCTGCGCCCGCAAGGTGCGCTGGGTGCGCCGCTCGCCGGCCGGCAGCGCCGAGAGGGCGACGTTGAGCGCGTCGCGGGCGCGCCTGGTCTGAAAGCGCATGAGTTCAGTGAAGGCGTCGCTGTATTTGCGGTTGATCAGATCGGCCGCGGTGACGTTAAAGCGCTGCATCTCATCGATCGGAATATAGATGCGTCCGTTCCGCGCGTCGTTGCCCAGTTCCGCGACGAACTGGGCCAGCATCAGCGCCTGGCCAAGCGGCGCCGCCCAATCGGCGGCCTGGGACGGATATTGCGCGGTGGTTCGCGCGACGAGCGCTGCAAAGGTGCCGCCCACGCTGTGCAGATAGCGGCGCAGATTCGGATAGTCGAGGTAGCGCGCCTGGTCGAGGTCCATTTCGAAGCCGGCCAGCAAGGTTTGCAGCGCTGGGTATTCGGCCTGCACGTCTCCCAGATGCGCCGCCAGGGCCTTCGATACCGGATGCGAGGGCGATCCCGCAGCAAGTGCCGCGGTTTCGTTTTGCCACCAGGCGAGCTTGGTGCGGCCGATCGTCGGATCGCTGGTTTCCTTCACCGTCTCCTCGAATTCGCGGCGTAGCGCGAACAGGGCGGTCAGGAGCGGCTGGCGTCCTGCGGGCGCCTGGCGCAGCGCGTAGTAGCTGCTCGAGCCGGGTGGCGCCGCCTTCTGCTGGCAATATTCGTCGAAATTCACTTGAATGAAGTGTGGGGGCTGAAGCGGAGGGTGCACGGCGTGCGCGCCGTACGTACGTTAGCCAAAAATTGTAGCATCGACGCAGGTCGGGCAAATGCAGACAAGCGCAAATCAATCGGTTAGAATCTCGCGCTTACGCTTTCGGAGGCGTGCCCAAACGGCTGTATTCGTGAGGTGCGGCCGCGGGCGAGCCAGACATCGGGCGCGGTGCGTATGCGCTTTGCCCGGCTGCGAGGATGGCGAAATTGGTAGACGCACCAGGTTTAGGTCCTGACGCCAGCAATGGTGTAGGGGTTCGAGTCCCCTTCCTCGCACCATGTATTGATGGAAGCCCCGCCAGTCGATGACTGGCGGGGCTTTTTGTCTGATGCGCGCAAGAGAAGAGGGCCGGGTTGTCTGGCATCTTTGTCTTGACTCGCGCAGCGACGGTTTGCGCCTCGCCACAACACACACACACAAGCCCACCCGGTCGGATTCCTGCGACGTGGCTCGCCGCCTAATATTCGTTGCGCACACAACCAAATCGCCCTATCCTGAACTGTGGAGCAGCCGTCATGGATCGACACTCCGCTTCGCCAATCCAGGAGACCGCGATGCCAGTCGCCGACACCCCGAATTCCGCGCTTCCCGCGAACCCCGGTACTACAGCCGGCCGCGAGACCCGCGAGCAAGCCTTGCGCATCCAGCTCGCCGGCACGTACCGCGTCTTCGCCATGCTTGGCTGGACCGAGTTGATCTACAACCACATCACCGTGCGCGTGCCTGGTCCGCAGCAGCATTTCCTGATCAACACTTTTGGTCTGCACTACACCGAGGTGTGCGCGTCGAACCTGGTCAAGATCGACCTTGACGGCAATGTGGTAAGCGCCTCACGACATCCCGTGAATCCAGCGGGTTTTGTGGTGCACGCCGCGCTTCACCGCGCGCTGCCCGATGCGCATTGCGTGATGCATACGCATACAACGGCCGGTCTTGCGGTCGCCTGCTCGCAAGCGGGCCTCGAAAACTCGAACTTCTATTCCGCGCAGCTCGATGGCATGGTGGCGTACCACGAGTTCGAGGGCATCACCGTGCGTGCCGACGAGGGACCGCGACTGGTCGCCAGTCTGGGTGAAAAGCGCTTGATGATCCTGCGCAACCATGGTCTGCTGGCGATCGGCACAACCATTGCGCAGGCCTTTGCGCGGTTGTGGACGCTGAATCGCGCCTGCGAGATCCAGCTTGCGACGGCCGCTCTCGGCGCTGCCCGCCTCATCGCGGACGAAATCGCCGCGCGCTGCACGCGTGACTCGCTGCAATTCGACCCGCGCCATGGCGCCGGCCAGGATGTGCTCGACGCACTGCTGCGGCAGGCCGAGCGCATCGATCCGTCTTACAAGGAGTGAGGCTCGTATGAACGCGCAACAGATTCGAACCACGGTAGTCGGGGCCGGCGCGATCGGCGGCTTGATGGCCGCCGCGCTGGCCCGCGCAGGGCACGCCGTCAGCGTGCTGGCGCGCGGCAAGACCCTCGATGCGATTCGCACGGACGGGATTCGCATCGTCGACGAGTCGCGCGAATCGGTCACCCAGGTCGCGGCTGAGGAGGATGCCGATGCACCCGGTGTGCAGGATTTCGTCGTGATTGCGCTAAAAGCCCAGACGCTGCCCGCGATTGCGGCGAGCCTCAGACCGCTGATCGGTCCGGATACCGTCGTCGTGGCGGCGATGAACGGCCTGCCATGGTGGTTCCTGAACGGTCTGCCCGGACCGCTTGCCGGGCATGGCATCGAGGCGGTCGATCCAGCTGGCGTGGTGTCCGCGGCGTTGCCGCCGGCCCAGTCGATTGGCTGTGTCGTGCATCTGTCGTCGTCGACCGATGCACCGGGCGTGATCCGCAGAGGACGCGGCAATCACCTGATTCTCGGCTCGCCATTGCCGTCGCTCTCGGCGCAGGCCGGCGCCTTCGCCGCGGCATTGAAGGAGGGCGGTTTCGAGGTCGCCGTCTCGGAGCAGATCCGCACTGAGATCTGGGTGAAGCTGTGGGGCAATATGAACATGAATCCGTTGAGCGCGCTCACGGGCTCGACAGCGGATCGCCTCCTCGACGATCCCCTGACTCATGCGCTGGTCTTGCGAATGATGGAGGAGGCTGACGCGATCGGCGCCCGCCTGGGGCTTTCGACCGGTATGACGGCGCCGGAACGCGTCGCCGTGACGCGCAGGCTCGGCGCGTTCCGAACCTCGATGCTGCAGGATTTCGAGGCCGGGCGTCCGCTCGAAATCGAGCCGATTCTCGGCGTGTTTCCGGAGCTTGGCCGCAAGCTCGACGTGCCCACGCCGTTTTGCGACGCGGTTCTAGGCTTGCTGCGTCAACGCGCGGCGAATAGCGGCCTGTAGCGGCCTGTAGCGACCTATCACGGCCTTTCGCGACATGTCGCCGCCGGGAGGGGCGGCGCGTGTGGCCGTGGTCAGCCCGTACGCATCTGCATAGTTTCGATGACCTTATCGAGTGCCGCGCCAAACGCGGCCTTCTCTGCCTCATCGAGGCAATCGAATAGATCGGCGTTCCACTTACGGGCGATCGGCATCACCTTGCGGTAGAGCTCCCGTCCATCGGGCGTGAGCGAAATCAGCACGACACGTCCGTCTTCCTCGCTTGCCTCGCGTTGCACGAGACCTTGCTTGATCAGCGCTTCGGCGGCGCGGCTAGCCTGGCTTTTGTCGAGGTTGGCGTGCCGCGCCAGATCCATGATCGAAAATGGCCCGAACGACCCCACCGATGCAATCACGCGCGCTTCCGGCAGCGTCACGCCGAGCTTCTCCTGATAGCGCTCGCCGATGCCCCGGTCTGCGAGTTTGTTCAGCACATGCAGGCGATACGTCAGAAACTGTTCGAGTCCGGCTTTAGCGGAGGCCTTCATGGTCGTCCCGGTCGTGAGTGGAGGCGGTCTTGGCGCTGTGATTGTTGCCGCAACCGCCTCACCGGTCAACGCGCGCCGTATTTCAGCCGCGTCAATTGCTCGGCTTCGTTGGCGAGCAGCCGCGCGGCATCGCGAATCGCGACCTCGAGCGTGATGGGCCCCGGCGCCGGCGAGAAGCAACCGCTGAAGTGGTCAGCGAGGCGCGGCAGCGCGGCGGAGTCGACTGCGCCGGACAACAACGTGGCAGGCACCCCGGCGGCCCGCGCGTGAGCGCAGGCAATGAACGGTGCCTTGCCATGCAGGGTCTGCACGTCTGAGCGACCCTCGCCGGTGATGAGCCAGTTCGCCCCGGTGAGCGCGGCGTCGAGGCCGATCAGCCGTGCGACCGTTTCTGCACCGGGTTCGAACTGCGCGCCGAGCATATGCAGCGCGAAGCCGAGGCCGCCGGCCGCGCCGGCGCCCGGCTGATTGCGCGCCGTGCGCTGCAGCGCGGGTTCGAGCAGATCGGCAAAGCGGGCGAGGGCCGCGTCGACGCTGGCGATCTGCTCCGGCTTCACGCCTTTCTGCGGGCCGAATACCGCCGTGGCGCCATGTTCGCCGGTGAGCGGATTGTCGACGTCGGACATGCCGACAAACGAAGCATCGGCAAGCCGCGCGTCGAGTTGCGACACGTCCACACGGGCGAGCCGGGCCAGCTGCTCAGGCGTCGGCTCGAGTTCCTGCCCTTGCGCATCGAACAGCTTCAGGCCGAGGCCCGCCAGCAGGCCGGCGCCGCCATCATTCGTGCTGCTGCCGCCAAGCGCGACAAAGAAGCGCCGCACGCCGGCATCGAGCAGCGCGCGAATCGCTTCGCCCATGCCGCGCGAGCTACGCGCCTCGACCGGCACGCCCATGCCGACCGGGTCGGTGATGCCCACAATCTCGGCGGTCTCGACAATCGCGCTGCCGTCTGCGAGCAAGCCCGTGGCCGCGTCGCGCACCGCACCGGCGGCGCCGCGCACGCTCAGCATGCGGCGCTCGCCGCCGCCCGTGAGCATGGCGTCGAGTGTGCCTTCGCCGCCGTCGGCCATCGGACAGATGCGCACCGTGGCATCGGGCCGCGCGCGTGTCACGCCGGACGCGATGGCTTGCGCCACCTGTTCGGCGCTAAGCGAACCTTTAAAAGAATCGGGAGCAATGACGACGACGGGCGCGGACGACGGGTTCGGCATGATGTCTCTTGATGTGGTTGGAATCGTTGCGGTGACGGTGCGAGCGGGCGCGGGCCCGAACGCGTCCGCTAGCTTATCAGCATGCCGCGTGCGGCTGAATATGTCGAACGGCATAGCCGGCATCGAACCGGGAAACCCGGCCAAACACCGCCGCCGACCCACCAAACGGCCCCGAAACGGACAAAAATGGGCGCGAAACATCGAATCCCGGCAAGGCGCGCGAATAGTTTGCTAAAATATTCGGCTCTTTACACCCAAACCGTGCTGCCGGTGGCCTGCAAGCCCGCGGCGCAGGCGCGCAATCGATGCGAAGCGACATCGAAAAGCGGCACGCAGAAGATAACTGATTAACTGATTCGCTCGAATAATTTTAGGACGATTGAAGCCATGGCTAACGTTGTTGAAAACCTCGGCAAGCTCGAACGCCGCGTCACGATCTCCCTGCCGAAGGATGCCGTGCAGAAGGAAGTGGACTCGCGTATCCGCCAACTCGCGAAGAACGTGCGCATGCCGGGTTTCCGCCCGGGCAAGGTGCCGCTCAAGATGGTCACCCAACAGTATTCGGGCCAGGTGGAAGCCGAAGTGCTGAGCGACAAGGTCGGCAAGGAATTCTTCGACATCAGCCGCGCCGAGAACCTGCGCGTTGCCGGCCAGCCGAGCTTCGCGCCGAAGGCCGACGCAGCAGCAGATGACTACGCTTTCGACGCGACGTTCGAGGTGTACCCGGAAGTCAAGCTGGGTGACGTCGCCACGGCTGAAATCGAGCGCACCACGACCACCATCAGCGAAGCGGAAATCGACCGCACGCTGGACATCCTGCGCAAGCAGCGCGTGCATTTCCACGCACGTGGCGAAGCGGGCGAGCACGGCGACGGCGGTGCCGACACCGCGGCCAAAGACGGCGACCGCGTCACGGTCGACTTCGTCGGCAAGATCGACGGTGAAGTGTTCCAGGGCGGCAGCGCAGAAGACTTCGCGTTTGTGCTCGGCGAAGGCCGCATGCTGCCGGAATTCGAAAAGGCAGCGCTCGGCCTGAAGGTCGGCGAATCGAAGGAGTTCGATCTGGCCTTCCCTGAGGACTACCACGGCAAGGAAGTGGCCGGCAAGACGGCGCAGTTCACCATCACGATGAAGAAGATCGAGTGGCCGCATCTGCCGCAAATCGACGCTGAATTCGCGAAGTCGCTCGGCATTGAAGACGGCGATCTGGTCAAGATGCGCGCTGAAATCAAGGACAACCTCGAACGCGAAGCGAAGCGCCGCACCCAGTCCATCGTCAAGAACCAGGTGATGGATGCGCTGCTGAAAATTTCCGATCTCGACGTGCCGAACGCGCTGATCGAACAGGACCAGCAACGCCTCGTCGAAATGGCGCGCCAGGATTTGACGCAACGTGGCGTGCCGAACGCCGCTGACGCCCCGATCCCGCCGGAAATGTTCAAGGAACAGGCTGAGCGCCGCGTGAAGCTGGGCCTCGTGCTGGCTGAAGTGGTGAAGGCCAACAACCTGCAAGCGAAGCCGGAGCAGATTCGTGCCGAAGTGGACGAATTCGCGAAAAGCTACGAAGACCCGAAGGAAGTCGTCCGCTGGTATTATTCCAACCAGCAGCGTCTTGCCGAAATGGAAGCCTACGTCGTTGAAGCCAATGTCGTCGATTTCGTCCTCAGCAAGGCCAAGGTGACGGACAAGGAAGTGAGCTTCGAAGAGCTGGCAAGCGCAACGGCGCAAGCGTAAGCGTCGCTGCAACGGCGTGCCGGCTGTCGGAGCGACGGCCCGCACGCCGTTTTTTTGTGCCGCGTGGTTGTTATCGTAGGTTGCGCTGGGGTGTGCGCACTTGAATACTGCGCCGTCGTACTCAACTGTCCGGTATCGAATAAATATTCCCAGACAAGGATCCATTGCATGACCTTTCGCGCCCAAATGCTGGACACGTTGACTTCCCAGTCGTCACGGGATCTCGAAGCGCAGGCGCTCGGACTCGTGCCGATCGTCGTGGAAACGAGCGGCCGTGGCGAGCGTTCGTATGACATCTATTCGCGTCTGCTGAAGGAACGCGTGGTGTTCCTGGTCGGCGAGGTGAACGACCAGACGGCCAACCTCGTGGTCGCGCAGCTGTTGTTCCTCGAAAGCGAAAACCCTGACAAGGACATCAGTTTCTACATCAACAGCCCGGGCGGTTCGGTTTCGGCCGGGATGGCGATCTACGATACGATGCAGTTCATCAAGCCGGATGTGTCGACGCTGTGCATGGGCCTCGCGGCCAGCATGGGCGCGTTCCTGCTGGCGGCTGGCGCCAAAGGCAAGCGCTTCACGCTGCCGAATGCGCGCGTGATGATTCACCAGCCGCTGGGTGGCGCACGTGGCCAGGCGTCGGACATCGAAATTCAGGCGCGCGAAATCCTGTATTTGAAGGAGCGGCTGAATCAACTGCTCGCGCATCACACCGGTCAGCCGGTCGAGCGTATCGCGCGTGACACCGACCGCGACAATTTCATGTCCGGCGATGACGCCCAAGCTTACGGTCTGGTCGACCAGGTGTTGCACAAGCGTCCATGATCTGGCGCGTTTTCGCCCCATTATGTGGTGCTCCGCACGGAGCCTTAATTTTGAGGGCGAAAACGGCAGCGGACATGTTGTGAAATAATCAAAACTCGTCCGAGCGCCTGCGGCAAGCGCCGTCACAGCTTTTGCTCATTGCCCCCCGACTGCGAGGCGGGGGCAAACGGCGTATCATGTAATCGAGTGTCCGGAGGCTCACACATCTATGGCGGACAAAAAAGGTTCTAACAGCGAAAAGCTGTTGTATTGCTCGTTCTGCGGCAAGAGCCAGCATGAAGTCAAAAAGCTGATTGCAGGCCCGTCGGTATTCATCTGTGATGAATGTATCGACCTGTGCAACGAAATCATCCGCGATGAGGCTGCCGGCGCGGGCATTGAAGCGGGCCTGTCCAAGTCCGATCTGCCGAGTCCGCAGGAAATCCGCGAAATTCTCGACCAGTACGTGATCGGGCAGGAGCGCGCGAAGAAGATCCTTGCAGTGGCTGTTTACAACCACTACAAGCGTCTCAAGCACCTCGACAAGAAAGACGAGATCGAGCTGTCCAAGAGCAACATCCTGCTGATCGGCCCGACCGGTTCCGGCAAGACGTTGCTCGCTCAGACGCTCGCGCGCCTTCTGAACGTCCCGTTCGTCATTGCCGACGCAACGACGCTGACCGAAGCCGGCTATGTCGGCGAAGACGTCGAGAACATCATCCAGAAGCTCCTGCAGAACTGCAATTACGAAGTCGACAAGGCCCAGCGCGGCATTGTCTACATCGACGAAATCGACAAGATCAGCCGCAAGTCGGATAACCCGTCCATCACGCGCGACGTGTCGGGTGAGGGCGTGCAGCAAGCTTTGCTGAAGCTGGTTGAAGGCACGATGGCGTCGGTGCCGCCGCAAGGTGGCCGTAAGCATCCGAACCAGGACTTCATCCAGGTTGACACCACTAACATTCTGTTCATCTGCGGCGGCGCGTTTGACGGGCTCGAAAAAGTCATCGTCGACCGCACGGAAAAGACCGGTATCGGCTTTGGCGCCAGCGTCAAGAGCAAGCAGGACCGCGACGCGGGCGAAGTGCTGCGCGAAGTGGAGCCGGAAGATCTCATCAAATTCGGACTGATTCCAGAGTTGATCGGCCGTCTGCCGGTGGTCGCGACGCTCGGCAAGCTCGATGAAGCAGCACTGATGAAGATTCTCGTCGAACCGAAGAACGCGCTCGTGAAGCAGTACCACAAGCTGTTCAATATGGAGCGCGTCGAGCTGGAGATTCGCCCGGCTGCGTTGCAGGCGGTCGCACGCAAGGCGATCCGTCGCAAGACGGGCGCGCGCGGCCTGCGCTCGATCCTGGAACAGGCCCTGCTCGACGTGATGTACGAATTGCCGGCAATGAAAGGCGTTAGCAAGGTCATCATCGACGACAACGTCATCGATGGCGACGGCAAACCGCTGCTGATCTACGAAGACGCGCCGAAGGTCGCGGGTTCGAATTGACCGGCTTTTCGA
>DASZIR010000005.1:0-33172 GCA_035948995.1 Paraburkholderia sp.
GAGGCCTTCGTCGACCAGGGACAGCAGCGTTACGAGGAGCAGCAACACCAACGAAGCATCGCTGCCCTCAAACGTCGCGCCGCCAGGCTGGGGTTCCGCATTGAATCTGTTCCGGCCACACCGTAAGAGCTACCGCCGAATAGTTTTGTTTCTTGAGAGGGTTCGCCGTCACACCGGCTCACTATATTGCCTTCGCTGAACGCAAGCGTGCATGCCCCTGCCAGGTAATCTATCACTTGCGGAGGTTCACATGGCACCTCTATCGAACCAGCAGTTCACGGCGTACGTCGGCATTGACTGGGCAGATACCAAACATGACATCTGCCTGCAGGCCGCCGGCGACACCAGGCGCGAATTCGACTGCATCCCTCACCAGGTCGCACGCATTGACGAATGGGCAAAGACGCTGCACCGGCGTTTCGGTGCTCCGGTCGCGGTTGCCCTCGAGCTGGCGAAGGGGCCGATCGTCGCGGCACTGCAGAAATATGACTTCTTCGTGCTCTTCCCGATCAACCCGTCGACGCTCGCCAGATACCGTGTGGCGTTCAAGCCGAGTCGGGCCAAGGACGATCCGACCGATGCGGAACTGGCGCTCGAACTCCTGCTGCGCCATCCCGAGCGGTTTGCCCCGCTCAGGCCACAGGGCGTCGCCATGCGTTCGCTATTGAGCCTGGTCGGGCAACGCCGGGAACTGGTCGGTGACAAGACCCGGCTTACCAACCGCTTGTGTGACACGCTCAAGCAGTATTACCCGCAGGCTCTGGAGTGGTTCGAGGACAGGGACACCATTCTGTTCTGCGATTTCCTGACCCGCTGGCCAACGCTCGCGGCCGTCAGGCGCGCCCGCAGGACCACCCTTGAGGCATTCTTCCATGCCCACAACTGCCGCCGCGCGAGGCTGATCGAGGTGCGTCTGGAATCAATCCGCGCCGCGACCCCGCTCACCGAAGACCCGGGCATCGTCGCACCGTGCCGGTTGTACGTGCTGGCACTGGTGGAGCAGCTGCGCACCGTGCTCACGGCGATCGACCGGTTCGACAGCGAAATCGCAGCGGTAGCCGGTACGCTCCCTGACTACGCCTTGTTCCAGGGGCTGCCGGGCGCCGGTCCCCAGCTGGCACCGCGCCTGCTCGCGGCCTTCGGCGAGCAGCGCGAGCGCTTCCATGGGGCGGATGAACTGCAGAAGTACTCCGGCATTGCCCCCGTGACCGAACGCAGCGGCAAGAAGAGCTGGGTGCACTGGCGCTGGCAATGCCCGAAGTTCCTGCGCCAGACCTTCGTCGAATGGGCAGCCCAGACCATCAACAGATCGTTCTGGGCCGGCGCCTACTACCGGCAGCAACGGGCGAAGGGCTGTTCGCACCAGGCTGCCGTGCGGGCCCTGGCGTTCAAGTGGATCCGGATCCTGTACCGGTGCTGGCAGACCCGGACCCCGTACGACGAGAGCATCTACCTCAACGCCTTGAGGAAGCGCGGTTCGCCACTCATCAGGAACCTCGGGCTTCCGGGGTAGCCCGTTCCGGTCGACGGTTACGCAGCTGGATTCCGGATCGGTGGGTTGCCTGCGTTTGACGTGATGTCGCGGGTTGTCCACGGCCGGCCGGCGGGTCGCCTCTCACGACCATGACGCTGGCCGGCGGTGGGCAACCCGCCAGGCGGGCGCCTGTCGTTCGGTCCGACATACGCCGTTTCGTGAATGGGCGGCGACCGATACCCCCGAGGCCACAAGGGCGGGGGGGTGTAGGCTGCACGCCCCTCATAACTAAGGAGATCGTTCGGCAGGCCCTGCCCGTGTGTGTCGAACCACGTGCCGGACACCAGCTTCCCTCTGAAAAACCTTGACGGACCATCTCAGGGCGTGAGGGCGCCGTTCATGATGCGCGACCCAACCCCATCTACACCGTCAGCGTCGACGAGAAGCCGGGTATTCAGGCGATCGGATTGACCGCGCCAGATCTGCCTCCGGTACCGGGCAAGGCATCAACCGTAGGGCGCGACTACGAGTACGTGCGTCGGGGCACGGTATCCATTCTCGCCGGAATCGACTTGCACTCGGGTCACATCTTCGCCAACGTCGAGGACCGCCACCGCAGTGTGGAGTTCATCGCGCTGCTCAAGCGCCTGGACGAGTACTATCCGAGCGAGGCCATCATCCGCGTGGTGCTGGACAACCATTCGGCCCACATCTCCAAGGAGACCATGGCCTATCTCGCCTCGCGCCCCGGGCGCTTCGAGTACGTTCACACACCCAAGCATGGCTCCTGGCTTAATCTGGTCGAATGCACCTTCTCCAAGATGGCCCGCACTTTCCTGCGCCACATCCGAGTCAAATCGATCGATGAACTGAAGGAGCGCATTCTGAGGGGCATCGAGGAATTCAATGCCTCACCGGTTGTCTTCCGCTGGAAAAAGGTCGACCTCGGCGTGGCTTAATATGTAACATAATTGATGAAACGATCTACTAGCCCCGGGCGCTGAACCCGCTACGGCTTCGCATTCGTGCGTGGCTTTGGCACAGTCTTAGCGCGCCTTCAGACGCCACAGCGAGGTGACTTCGGCAACACGTGCGGCATGCAGCGGATCCGTTTCATCCGACGACTTCGGATGCCGCGGCCGGATATCTTCCCGGCCGACTACGATGAGCCCGGCTTTCTCGATCGCCCCAAGCAGAAACTCGCGTGTACGCAGACCCAGATGTTCGGCAAAGTCCGACAGGATCAGCCAGCCTTCCCCGCCGGGTGACAAATGCTCCGCCAACCCGTTCAGGAAGCCGAGCAGCATGCGGCTGTCCATGTCGTAGACGGCGTATTCGATCGGCGACGCCGGCCGTGCCGGCACCCACGGCGGATTGCAGATCACGAGCGGCGCACGGCCTTCGGGGAACAGATCGGCCTCGACGACCTCGACCTGCTGATCGTAGCCAAGCCGCGTAAGGTTCTCGCGCGCGCAGGCCAGCGCACGCGGATCCTGATCGGTGGCAATGATCTTTTTCACGCCGCGTTTGGCCAGCAGTGCGGCAAGCACGCCCGTGCCGGTACCGATGTCGAACGCCTTGTTCAGCGAGGGCAAGGGCGTGCGCGCGACCAGATCGACGTACTCACCCCGCACCGGCGAGAACACGCCGTAGTGCGGATGAATGCGGTCACCGAGCACAGGGATATCCACGCCCTTCTTGCGCCATTCGTGGGCGCCGATCAAACCGAGCAATTCGCGCAGCGAGACCACCGACGCTTCGCCGGCGGCCGTGCCGTAGGTTTCCGTGCAGGCAAGCTGGACTTCCGGCGCGCGACGCAGCGGGATCGTGTAAGTGGCGTCGAGCGGAATCAGCAGCATGCCGAGCGTACGCGCGCGTTGCGACTGGGCCTGGCGGTGGAAGTTGAAGGCGTCGATGAGGGTGGTGGCCTGCTTGCGCGGCTTGCGTTCCACGCGCCGCGTGATGGCCTGCAAAAGCTGGCGGGCGTTCTGGAAATCGCCCTGCCAGAGCAGCGCCGTGCCCTCGCAGGCGAGCCGGTAGGCGATATCGGCCGTGGTGCGGTCATCGGCCAGCACGACGCGCTTTGGCGGCGGGACTGCCGCTTCGGAGCGCCAGCGTGCGGTGCGCGGGCCTTCGGCCTCGGGCCACGTAATCGTCGGAGGTTGCGTAGGGTGCTGCGTGGGGTGTTGGGTCATTGAGCGAGGTGGGGGATTCGACATGACAGGGATATCGAACAGGCGTACATGGTAACTGATTGATGCTACCCGCCAGGTAGCAGTATGGTCCGTCTTGGCTTATAATGACGCGCTGCTTTCGCCCCCTTAGCTCATTTGGTAGAGCACTTGACTTGTAATCATGAGGTGGTCTGTTCGAATCAGACAGGGGGCACCAGATAAAGATGACGGGCTACGTGAGGTTTGCGTAGCCCGTTTTGTCTTGGGCCAAAGGGTTTTAGGGTTCTGGTTTGGGGCCAAAGGCGTACCGGGAAAAACAAACGGGCTACGCAAACGTCGCGTAACCGTTGATCCCACTGGTGTCCGCTACCACACTCGAAGCCGCCGCCAACTGCTGAGAACCGGGGCGGTGAGAACCGGGGCAGGCCGGCACGGGGAGTGCCGCTTCATCTCACTTCACAACCTTGAGGTGCCCTCTGCCACCGCCCTTCGATCCATCATCGTCAGGCCGCGGCGTCTCGTCGGCATCATCATCCTTCGCTTCGGACACCGGCTCAGCCTCGACCGCCCTAGGCCCGGAACCACCCGCGGCACCCGCTGCCGCCGGCGGCTCCAATTCATCCGCGGCACCCTCATCCGCCCCGGAATCCGTCGCCTCGCCGCCGGCCGAATCGACCGGGAACGCCATGCCCTGGCCGTTCTCACGTGCGTAGATCGCCAGCACGTTGGCCACCGGCACCTCGATCTTGTGCGACTTGCCCGAAAACCGCGCGCTGAACTCGACCCACTCGTTGCCCATCTGTAACTGGCTGGTTGCCTCGAAACTGATGTTCAAGACGATCTCGTTGTCCCGCACGAACTGGCGGGGCACCCGCGTCTGGTTGTCGACCCGTACCGCAATGTGCGGCGTATAGCCGTTATCCGTGCACCACTCGTACAGCGCGCGCAGCAGGTAAGGCTTCGTGGAAATCTCTTGCATCAACAGTCCTCTTACTGGGCGCGGCGTCGCGTCTGAAAGCGCCGACTGTCATCACGATCAGCGCGCGACGCCCTCGCCCTCACAAGCCAAACTCAACGACGCATCACCTTTTCCGACGGCGTCAGCGCTTCGATATAGGCCGGACGGCTGAAAATACGTTCGGCGTACTTCATCAGCGGCGCGGCGTTCTTCGACAGTTCGATGCCGTAGTGATCCAGACGCCACAGGAGCGGCGCGATCGCCACGTCGAGCATCGAGAACTCTTCGCCGAGCATGTACTTGTTCTTCAGGAAGATCGGTGCGAGCTGCGTCAGGCGATCACGGATCGCGAGACGTGCCTTCTCGTGATTCTTCTCGGCTGCCTTGCCCTTTTCGTTTTCCAGCGTGCCGACGTGCACGAACAGTTCCTTCTCGAAGTTGAGCAGGAACAGGCGTGCGCGGGCGCGTTGCACCGGGTCGGCCGGCATCAGTTGCGGATGCGGGAAGCGCTCGTCGATGTACTCGTTGATGATGTTCGATTCGTACAGAATCAGGTCCCGTTCGACAAGAATCGGCACCTGACCATACGGATTCATCACAGCGATGTCTTCCGGTTTGTTGAACAGGTCGACGTCGCGGATCTCGAAGTCCATGCCCTTTTCGAACAGCACCAGCCGGCAACGCTGGGAGAACGGGCAAGTTGTGCCGGAATACAGAACCATCATGTTTACGTTTCCTCAAAAAGCTGAAGGGCCAGCACGCGGAAAAACCGTCCTGCAGGTTTTTCCTTGCGCCGGCCCCACGCCGGTTACGGCGTGATTATTTGATATCTTTCCAGTACGCAGCGTTCAATCGCCAGGCGAGAAAACTCAGGGCGCCGAGGAACAGCAGCACCCACACGCCAAGGCGGTGGCGGGTCTGCTGCGTCGGTTCGGACATCCAGGCCAGGTACGACACGAGGTCGGCCACATCCGAATCATAATCCACCGGCGACAGCGTCCCAGGCGTGACCTGCTGGTAGCCGACGAATTTACGGACTTTTTCCCCGGTCCTTTCGTCGACATCGTCTTCGAACTTCGCGGTACGTTCCCCTTGAAGCTGCCACAACACATGAGGCATGCTCACGTTTTCATACACCAGATTGTTCCAGCCGGTTGGACGCGTATCGTCGCGGTAAAAGCTGCGCAGATACGTGTACAGCCAGTCGCGGCTGCGCGCCCGCGCTTCCACCGACAAATCCGGCGGCGCCGTGCCGAACCACGCCTTCGCGTCGTCGGGCTTCATTGCCACCATCATCGTGTTGCCGATCTTATCGGTCGTGAAAAGCAGGTTTGCCTGAATTTCCTGCGGTGAGATGCCCAAACTCGTCAATCCGCTGTAGCGCATCAGATTCGCGCTATGGCAATTCAGGCAGTAGTTTACAAACAATTTGGCGCCATGCTGCAAGGAAGCAAAATTCTCCGCGTTATCGGGCGCGCGGTCGAGCGGGAAATTCTCGTCCGCATAAGCCGGCGCGGCCAGCAGCGCCAGCACAACAGTCAGCGATGCGGCCCCGATCACCGCAAGCCTCGAAAGCAGTCTTTTCATTTCGTGTTCTCCTTGGCTCGCGATTAGTGAGGCTTGAACCGCACCCGTTCGGGTGGCTGCTTGAACTTGCCAAGCGGCGTCCAGAACGGCATGCCAAGGAAGAACGCGAAGTAGACCAGCGCGCAGATCTGCGCAATCAGGGTCGCGGCGGGCGACGGCGGCTTGGTTCCGAGGAACGCCAGCGTCAGGAAGGCCAGCACGAAAATCCCGTAAAAAACCTTGTGGAAGAAGGGCCGGTAGCGGATCGACTTCACCGGCGAGTGGTCCAGCCACGGCAGGAAGAACAGCGAGATCACCGCGCTGCCCATCACCACCACGCCCCAGAACTTCGATTCGGTGAAGAACATCGCCAGAACCACCAGCACGGCCAGCACCGGCAGTCCCACCTTCCACCTGCCGCGGGCCCGCACCAGCGCCAGCACGCCCAGCAGTGCGATCACGATCATCAGGACGATCTTGAACGGATCGGTGGTGGCGCGCAGCATCGCATAGAACGCGGTGAAGTACCACACTGGCGCGATTTCCGGCGGCGTCTGCAACGGGTTGGCCGGGATGAAGTTGTTCGACTCCAGGAAGTAGCCGCCCATCTCCGGTGCGAAGAAGATGATCGCCGCGAAGATTATCAGGAACACCGAAACGCCCATGAAATCGTGCACGGAGTAGTACGGGTGGAACGGGATGCCGTCGAGCGGAATACCGTTCGCGTCCTTCTTCGCCTTGATCTCCACGCCGTCCGGGTTGTTCGAGCCCACTTCATGCAGTGCCACCAGGTGCGCCACCACCAGTCCGATCAGCACCAGCGGGATCGCGATCACGTGAAACGCGAAAAAGCGGTTCAGCGTGACGTCGGACACGACGTAGTCGCCGCGAATCCACAGCGACAGGTCCGGGCCGATGAAGGGAATCGCCGAAAACAGGTTCACGATCACCTGCGCGCCCCAGAACGACATCTGGCCCCACGGCAGCAGGTAGCCGAAGAACGCCTCGGCCATCAGGGACAGGAAGATCGCACAGCCGAAGATCCACACCAGTTCGCGCGGCTTGCGATACGAGCCATACAGAAGCCCGCGGAACATGTGCAGGTACACCACGACAAAGAACATCGACGCGCCCGTCGAATGCATATAGCGGATCAGCCAGCCCCACGGCACCTCGCGCATGATGTACTCGACCGAGGCGAACGCGAGCGTCGCATCGGGCTTGTAGTTCATCGTGAGGAAAATGCCGGTGACGATCTGGTTGACCAGCACCAGCAGCGCCAGCGAGCCGAAGAAATACCAGAAGTTGAAGTTCTTCGGCGCGTAGTACTCGGAGACGTGCTTCTTCCACGTCGCCGTCATCGGAAAACGGCGGTCGATCCAGCCGACCAGCCCGGTCGTCCCTACCTCGTGGTCCATCGCCATTTACGCTTCTCCTTTCTCGTCCTTACCGATCACGAGCTGGGTAGCCGACGTGAACATGTAAGGCGGGACATCCAGGTTCTGCGGTGCAGGTTTGTTCTTGAAGACGCGCCCGGCCATGTCGTAGGTCGAGCCGTGGCACGGGCACAGAAAGCCGCCGGGCCAGTCGTCGGGAAGATTGGGCTGTGCGCCCTCCTGGAAGCGTGGCGTCGGCGTGCAGCCCAGATGGGTGCACACGGCGACGGCGACGAAAAGGTTCTTGCGATCCGGCCGCGAGCGGAATTCGTTGTTGCAGTATTCCGGCAACGGCATTGAAAAGGGGTGTTCGCTATGGGGATCGGCTACTTCGTTATCGGCTTTCTGGACATCGGCGAGCATCCTGTCAGTGCGGTTGATGATCCAGACGGGCTTGCCACGCCAGGCGACGGTCATCATGTCGCCGGGCTTCAGGTTGCTAATGTCGGCCTCGACCGGCGCGCCGGCCGCCTTGGCCTTTTCAGATGGTGCAAACGAACTAACAAAGGGTACGACAGTGGCAACGCCTCCTATGCCACCTGCTACGGTCGTCGCTATCAGCCAGGTACGCCGGCCGCCGTCGACGAGCTCATCTTCCTTGTCTCGCATCACACGCCCCACTTCTGAGTTGGATTTTTCCTTCACGTCGCTTCTACCGACGCTAGTTTGCTCGAATGGAGTCGCCATTTACAAGGCCCGAATGCCAAAAACCGTGCGAAGTCCTTGATATCCAAGGGTTTCCCCCGACCAATAAGAAACTTTTTTGTATCTCGTTTTAAGCGGGCCCTGTGTATTTCGTGCTTTTTAGTTCGGTAATCAGACGGGATTGTGGATATCGATAAAGAGGTGTTCGATATCGAACGATTCCGACAGATGCGCACCAAGTGCCTGCACGCCGAAACGCTCGGTTGCATGGTGGCCGGCGGCGAGGAAGGCCACGCCGCTCTCAGCCGACGTGTGCATGGTGGACTCGGAAACCTCGCCGGTCAGGTAGACGTCCGCGCCGGCTTCGATCGCCGCGTCGAAATAGCCTTGGGCGGCGCCCGTGCACCACGCCACGCGTCGCAATTCGAGGTCCGGGTCGCCGAACACGAGCGGTGTGCGGCCCAGCGTCTGCTCGACCTGGGCGGTGAAGTGGGCGAGCGTGATCGGCATGGGCAGCGTGGTCATCCAGCCGATGTCGTTTTCGCCGAAGCGCATGTCGCCGATCCAGCCCATCTTCTCGCCGAGCTGCGCGTTGTTGCCGAATTCCGAATGGTCGTCGAGCGGCAAATGATAGGCGAAAAGGTTCAGGTCGTTGGCCAGCAGCAGTTTCAGGCGCTGATACTTGCGGCCCGTGATCTGCGGCGCTTCGTTGCGCCAGAAGTAGCCGTGATGGACCAGCACGGCGTCGGCGCCCCAGTCCAGCGCCGCCTCCAGAAAGGCAACCGAAGCGGTCACGCCGGTCGCGAGTTTGTTGACCCGGCGGCGCCCTTCGACCTGCAGGCCGTTCGGGCAGTAGTCCTTGAAGCGCGCGGTTTCAAGAACTTTGTTCAAGTACAATTCAAGTTCGATCCGATCCATATAAACCTCTAATCTTCAGATGCTTAGACGCTTTTGGCTGTTCTTTGCCCAAGCGGTGACCGTGCTGTTGGCGCTGATGTTCATCATTGCGACCCTCAAACCGCAATGGCTGCAGCGACAAGGACAGTTCGGCAAGCAGCTCACCGAACCGATCGTCGCACTGCGGGAGGTAGCGCCTGGCATCGGTAGCAGCGGTCCCGCACAGGCTTCCTATGCCGACGCCGCGCAGAAGGCCTCGCCTGCGGTCGTCAATGTGTTCTCGAGCAAGGACGGGTCTCTGCCGCCCGACCCTCGGGCGAAAGACCCGCTGTTTCGTTATTTCTTCGGAGACAAGAACAACAACCGCCGGCAACAGGAACAACCCGCCGCCAATCTCGGCTCGGGTGTCATAGTGAGTTCGGAAGGTTACATTCTAACGAACCAGCACGTCGTCGACGGCGCAGATCAGATCGAAATCGCCCTCGCCGATGGCCGCACGACCACCGCCAAGGTCATCGGCGTCGATCCGGAGACGGATCTGGCGGTGCTCAAGGTCAACCTCACCAACCTGCCTACCATCACGCTCGGCCGCATGGAGCAGACGCGCGTGGGCGACGTGGTGCTGGCGATCGGCAACCCGTTCGGCGTCGGCCAGACGGTCACCATGGGCATCGTCAGCGCGCTCGGGCGCAATCACCTTGGCATCAACACGTTCGAAAACTTCATCCAGACCGACGCTGCAATCAACCCGGGCAACTCGGGCGGCGCGCTGGTCGACGTCAACGGCAATCTGCTCGGCATCAATACCGCCATCTACTCGCGCTCGGGCGGCTCGCTGGGGATCGGCTTTGCGATTCCGGTGTCGACGGCACGCAGCGTGCTGGAGAGCATCATTACGACGGGTTCGGTGACGCGGGGCTGGATCGGCGTCGAGCCGCAGGACGTGACGCCGGAGATTGCCGAATCGTTCGGGCTGGACCAGAAGTCCGGGGCCATTGTCGCCGGTGTGCTGAAGAACGGGCCGGCCGATCGCGCCGGCATCAAGCCAGGCGACATTCTCGTCAGCGTGGACGGCCAGGACATCACCGATACGACGCGCCTTTTGAACCTGATCGCGCAGATCAAGCCGGGCACCAACGCGAAGATCCATCTCGTACGCAAGAACCACGAACTGGACCTCGCCGTGATGATCGGCAAGCGCCCGCCGCCGCCAAAGCAGCCGGCCGACGACAGCGGCGGCGACCAGAATGACGATGGCGGCTAGGTAACGGTTAGGTGGCGGACAACAGGAAGCCAACCCGCCAGCAAACCAAAAAGGGCAGTCCGAACGCGGACTGCCCTTTTTTGCTTCCGGAAGCGCCCCCCGGTCGGATCGCGCCAGGGACGCCGCCGCGGCGCTCACCCGCGCTCAGCTCGGCGCGCGCTCTTCCTCGGCCACTTCCTTTTGCTTGCCGACAATCAGCCGCGCCGCGATGATCCCCGCTTCGTACAACACGATCAGCGGAATGGCGAGAATCAGCTGCGAAAACACGTCAGGCGGGGTCACGACCGCGGAAACCACGAATGCCCCGACGATCACATACGGACGAATCTGCCGCAGCTTTTTCACCGTCAGCAGGCCCATGCGGACCAGCAGCACGACGACGATGGGCACCTCGAAGGTCACCCCGAACGCGATGAACATGGTCAGCACGAAGCTCAGGTAATTGTCGATATCGGTGTTCATCGCCGCGCCGAGTGGCGCGTTGTAGTGCGCCATCACGCGAAAGATGGTCGGAAACACGACGAAATACGCAAACGCCATGCCGCACAGAAACAGCGTGTAGCTGCTGCCGACCAGTGGCACGACCAGCTTCTTCTCATGCTGGTAAAGACCCGGCGCGACAAACGCCCAGATCTGGTACAGCACGATCGGCAGCGCGATCACGAAGGCGACCAGCATGGTCACTTTCATCGGCACGAAGAACGAGCCGGTGACGTCGGTCACGATCAGCTTGCCGTCCTTCGGCAGATTCATCATCAAGGGCCGCGCGAGCAGCCGGAAGATGTCCGGCGCCCAGTAGACGAGCCCGAGAAACACCACGATGACGGCGATGCCGGCGCGGATGATCCGGTCGCGCAGTTCAACGAGGTGGGAGATGAAGGTCTCTTCAGTGCCTTCGCCCTGGGTTTGCTGGGGGTCGCTCACACCGGCCCTCGGTAGGAGATTAACGCTAGGGTCATCAGAAGAAGCGCGTCGGCCGGCGCAGGGTGGCCGGCGTATGACGCGCCACGCGCGCAGCGCCCGACTGCACGCGCGTGCGGCGTGCGGTGGCACGCTTGTACCACGCCGGCATCGCCGTCTGCCTGACGCGCCAGTTCTTGCGCTTCGGTGCCGCGGCAGGCGTGCGGTGCCAGGACGACGAACCGGACGAGCTGCCCGCATCGCCTTCCAGCGCGCCGCCGGCAATGCTTGGGCTCACCGGCGTGCCCGAGTGCCACGCATCGTTCAGTTCGGTTTCGTGCTTGCGCAGATTGTCGTGGATCGTGGTTTCGACGTTGCTCGCCGCCGATTCGAACTCGGTCTTCATGCGGCGCAATTCGTCGAGTTCGATTTCACGCGTGACTTCGGCCTTCACGTCGTTGATATAACGCTGCGCGCGGCCAAACAGCGCCCCTGCCGTGCGGGCGACGCGCGGCAGACGCTCCGGCCCGAGTACGACCAGCGCGACGACGCCGATCAGCGCCATCTTGGTTAGACCAAGGTCCAGCATGAATTGTCGTCCCCGTCAGTACGCGGTTTGTACCCGGCCTAGCGGTAATCGCCCGAGCGCGGCGTCTTTTCTTTTGCATCGACGTCGACCGTGTCGGTGCGCGGCAGTTCGCGCTGCTGCGCGTCACCGGCCGGTGTCTCCGCCTCTTTCATGCCTTCCTTGAAGCCCTTCACTGCGCCGCCCAGATCGGTACCGATATTGCGCAGCTTCTTCGTGCCGAACACCAGTGCAACGATCAGCAAAACAATCAGCCAGTGCCAAATACTCAACGAACCCATGACTACTCTCCTTAACCCCGCCGACGCGTTTCTACGCGGCGAACATCAGCGCCTTACGGCTCGAATCGAGGCGCGTACGCCTCATCTATACGTTGCCGCCGCTGCTTCAGATCCGGCCAGCGGCCCTGCGCATGATTGTGTCCAGGTCATCGCGACGGCGTCATTACAGTGCAGCACAAAAACGCCCTCGCCCAACCGCCCGCCATGATGCGCAGCCCAAAATACCCGCCGAACGCAACGGCGCCGGCTGCGTTCGCGGCGCCTGAATGCTCACGATACGCTCACGATGCGCTTCACCATGCACTCAGCCCATGCGTAGCCACGGACGCGGCCCCGCCAGAATGTGCGCGTGCAGGTGATACACCTCCTGACCGCCGCCCGGTCCAGTGTTGACCACCGTGCGAAAGCCGGTTTCGCCGCCCGTGTAGGCTACGCCCAGCTGTTCGGCAAGACGCGCCACCAGTACAAGCATTCTACCAAGCAGCGGGGCATCGCTTTCGCTGCAGTTCGACAGCGTGGCGATGTGCTTGCGCGGAATCACCAGCACATGGGTCGCGGCCGCCGGACGGATGTCGCGGAAAGCGACGAACTCATCGTCCTCATGGACTCTGGTCGACGGAATCTCGCCCGAGGCGATCCTGCAGAAAAGGCAATTTGAGTCGTGGCTCATGGTCGTCCTGAAGCGCAAGCATGCGAGGCGGTCGGGTCGAAGCTCAGAACCACGCCCGCGGATCCAGCAGCGGCTTGTTATCGTACAGATACAGCCAGCCCTTGATGATACGGTACAACATCCAGATGCCGACAGCCCACAGGATCGGAATCCCGATCACGACGAAAAAGAGCAGGCCGCCGATCAGGTAGCCGAGCATGCACCACCAGAATGTGCGCATCTGCCACTGGAAGTGCGCCTCATACGGCGTGCCCGCCACGTCAGGCCGCTTCACGTAGTTGATGATGATGGCGATCAGCACCGAAATGCCGCCCGTCAGCCAGTAGACCGCGTACAGCGCGTACAGCACATGCGTGAGCGTGCGCAGGCTACGCTCCCGGTCGGATTCGACGGCATTACGGTAAGACGGCGGCGGGTATCCACCTTGCGACTGTTCCATGCTTGCGTCCTCCTGATGATGCGGGGTGCGGCTCAATGGGCGTACGACAGGCGATTGCGGCAGGCCGCGAGGCAACGGCCAGCGCGACGATACGTTCAGTCGCCGTTCTGCTCGCGCTCGCGGCTCTTGCGCAACGCTTTCTCTTCGATGCCCGAGGTGCCTTCGCGGCGCTCGAGTTCGGCGAGCACGTCGGCCGGGCTCAGATCGAAGTGCGAGAGCATGACGAGGCAGTGGAACCACAGGTCGGCCACTTCGCCGACCAGCGCGGTCGGCGCGCCGCCCTGGCGCACGTCCTTGGCGGCGAGGACGACTTCGGTCGCTTCTTCACCGATCTTCTTGAGGACCGCGTCGTCGCCCTTGTGAAACAGGCGCGATACATACGATACGTCCGGATCACCGCCCTTGCGGCTGTCGATGATCGCTGCGAGCCGTAGCAGCGTATCGTGCGTCGATTGCGAGATTTGCGTCATTTGTAGATGTGTTCGGGGTCTTTCAGGACGGGCTCCACAGCGACCCAGTCGCCATCGTCGGCCGTCCCTTCGAATTTCTGGAAAAAGCACGAGTGGCGGCCGGTGTGGCACGCAATGCCCGACACCTGCTCCACCTTCAGCAGCACGACGTCTTCGTCGCAATCGAGCCGCACTTCATGCACATGCTGCACGTGGCCGGACTCTTCGCCCTTGAACCACAAGCGTTGCCGCGAGCGGGAGAAATACACCGCGCGGCCGGTTTCGACCGTCTTTGCCAGTGCCTCGCGGTTCATCCACGCGAACATCAGCACGTCGTTGCTCGACGCTTCCTGCGCGATCACCGGCACGAGGCCGTTCGCGTCCCATTTCACCTTGTCGAGCCAGTCGACACCTGTTGGGTTCACCACGTCACAACCTCACCGAAATGCCCTGATCGGCCATGAAGCGCTTGGCTTCGCCAACCGTGTGTTCGCCGTAGTGGAAGATGCTCGCGGCGAGCACCGCGTCCGCGTGACCGTCCTTGATGCCGTCCACCAGATGCTGCAGCGAGCCGACGCCGCCCGAGGCGATCACCGGAATGGACACGGCGTCCGACACCGCACGCGTGAGCGCGAGGTCAAAGCCGCTCCTGGTGCCGTCGCGGTCCATGCTCGTCAGCAGAATTTCGCCGGCGCCGAGTTCGGCCATCCTGCGCGCCCATCCGACCGCTTCCAGCCCGGTTGCCTTGCGCCCGCCATGTGTAAAGACTTCCCAGCGCGGCGGCTCGCCATCGGCGGAAACGCGCTTGGCGTCGATCGCCACCACGATGCATTGCGAACCGTACCTGCCGGTCGCGTCGCGCACCAGTTGCGGGTTCGCCACCGCGGACGAATTCATGCTGATCTTGTCCGCACCGGCGTTGAGCAGGCGGCGCACGTCTTCGACCGCGCGCACGCCGCCGCCGACCGTCAGCGGAATGAACACCTGCGAGGCGACCGCTTCGATGATCGGCAGGATCAGGTCGCGCTGATCGGACGTCGCCGTGATGTCGAGGAAGGTGAGTTCGTCGGCGCCCTGCTCGTCGTAGCGGCGGGCGATTTCGACCGGGTCGCCGGCATCGCGCAGCTCGACGAAGTTGACGCCCTTGACCACGCGTCCCGCCGTGACGTCGAGACAAGGGATGATGCGTTTAGCTAGAGCCATGATCTTGCAAATTCTTGCCAATACCGCTGATGAGGCCGCTCAGAGGCGAGCGGCACAATGCCGGTGCGCGTTGCCGCCGGGCTGGCCATGCTGGCCTGTGCGACCCGGGCCGCCCGGAGCGCGCCCCAAACCCTGCGCCCCGGCGCCGGCGCAGCGCGCCCGATCGCGCGCCCGCGCTCAGGC
Source organism: Paraburkholderia sp. (assembly GCA_035948995.1). Lineage (GTDB taxonomy): Bacteria > Pseudomonadota > Gammaproteobacteria > Burkholderiales > Burkholderiaceae > Paraburkholderia. The sequence goes on from DASZIR010000005.1 coordinate 15,126, forward strand.
GTCGTCCGACTCGCGCAGCCTGTCGGCGAGCGTCTGCGCAGCAGTGAAATCCAGATCGCCCGAATAGATGGCCCGGCCGCAGATCACGCCTTCGATGCCCTCGACTTCGACTTCGCACAATGCCTCGATGTCCGCGAGGTTCGACAGGCCGCCGCTCGCGATCACCGGAATCTTCACCGCGCGCGCAAGGCGCACGGTGGCGTCGATATTGATGCCTTGCAGCATGCCGTCACGGCCGATGTCGGTATAGATGATCGACTCGCAGCCGTAATCCTCGAACTTGCGCGCGAGATCCGCCACTTCGTGACCGGTCAGCTTGCTCCAGCCGTCGGTCGCGACCTTGCCGTCCTTCGCGTCCAGGCCGACGATGATGTGGCCGCCGAACGCCGTGCACGCGTCCTGCAGAAAGCCAGGATTCTTCACCGCCGCCGTGCCGATGATCACGTACGACAAGCCGTCGTCCAGATAGCGCTCGATCGTGTTCAGGTCGCGGATGCCCCCGCCCAGCTGGACGGGAATCTCACCACCGACTTCATCGATGATCGCGCGGATCGCGTCTTCGTTCTTCGGCTTACCGGCGAATGCTCCATTGAGGTCGACGAGATGCAGGCGCCGGGCGCCGCGGTCGACCCAATGTCGGGCCATCGCCGCCGGTTCCTCGGAAAAAATCGTCGCCTGGTCCATGTCGCCCTGTTTGAGGCGTACACACTGACCATCTTTCAGGTCGATGGCGGGAATCAGCAGCATAGCAATCGGGTGGTGTCAGGGAAGAAGGTTTAAGGGCCGGCGGCGCGCAAGCGGTTGAGCCTGCTGGAGCGCCGTTCCGCTAGTTTAGTACAACTCTTTCAGTACCCCGGCTGACGTGAATCGGGTACCGGGACACACGCCGGCCCGCTGCCGCGGAACCGTCACGCAGCATGGGACGGAACAGAACGGGGGACGGTAGGCGCTCACGGGTTCCAGTGCACGAAGTTGCGATACACGCGCAGCCCCGCTTCGGCGCTCTTTTCCGGGTGGAATTGGGTTGCGAAGATGTTATCCCGCGCCACCGCCGAGGTAAAGGGCACGCCGTACACGGTCTCGCCCGACGTATGCGCCGCATGCTCCGGCACCACGTAGTAGCTGTGCACGAAGTAGAAGAAGCTGTTGTCCGCGACGCCGTCCCACAGCGGATGCGGCCGGGCCTGCCGCACGCGGTTCCAGCCCATCTGCGGCACCTTGAAGCGCGAGCCGTCGTCCTGCAGCTGGCCTTCCAGGTCAAAGCGCACCACCTTGCCGGGCAACAGCCCGAGGCCGCGCGTGTCGCCCTCGGCGCTCCAGTCGAACAGCATCTGCTCGCCGACGCACACGCCCATCAGCGGTTTGCTGCGCGACGCTTCAATAACCGCCTCCTGCAAGCCGGATTCGCCAAGACTGCGCATGCAGTCGGGCATCGCGCCCTGGCCGGGCAGAACGACGCGCTCGGCCGCGCGAATCGCTTCCGGCTGGCCGACGATCGCCACCTCCGCCTCCGGTGCAGCCTTCCTCAACGCCTGGGCGACCGAACGCAGGTTGCCCATTCCGTAATCCACAATCGCAATCGAAGTTTTCATTTCAAGTTAGGCAGTAACGCCTTCAGACCGTCGACGATGAATTCCACCGCCAGCGCCGACAACATCAAACCCATGAGCCGCGTGCCGATATTGATACCCGTCTGTCCCACCCAGCGGGCGATCGGCTCGGCGAGACGCAGCGAAAAAAAGCAGATCGCCGCCAGCACCGCGCCAATCACGATCAGACTAACCCGGTCGTACCAATGTGGCGAGTGGGCCGAATAGATAATGACCGTGCTGATCGCGCCCGGCCCCGTGAGCAACGGAATCGCGAGCGGCACCACCGCGACGTTCTGCTTCTGCTCGGCTTCGTGACGCTCTTCCGGCGTCGAACGGCTGTTGCCAATCTGTGCATTCAGCATATTGATCGCCATGAGCAGCATGATGATGCCGCCGCCCACCTGGAGCGAGCCGACCGAAATGCCAAAGAAGCTGATGATCTGCTGCCCGAGCAGCGTCGTCACCACAATCACACAGAATACCGACACCGCCGCGACCCGAATCGTCCTGCGCCGCTCGCCGTCCGACTGCTGCGCCGTGAGGCTCATAAAGAACGGAATGGCGCCGACCGGATTGATCAGCGCCAGCAGCGAGATGAACGACTTGAGGATATCCATCGCAAGCCGGGCTCACGCAAGGCGCGCGCCCGGTCCGGTTAGTCTGCCTAGAGGCTACCCTTGGTCGACGGAATCTGCCCCGCCGCGCGTTCGTCCAGCTCCACTGCCATGCGCAAGGCGCGCCCGAAGGCCTTGAACACGGTTTCCATCTGATGATGGGCGTTCAGGCCGCGCAGGTTGTCGATGTGGAGCGTCACGCCGGCGTGATTCACAAAGCCGCGGAAGAATTCGATGGAGAGATCGACGTCGAAGGTACCGATACGCGCGCGCGTGAACGGCACATGGAATTCGAGGCCCGGACGCCCGGAGAAATCGATCACGACGCGCGACAGGGCTTCGTCCAGCGGCACGTAGGAATGGCCGTAGCGACGGATGCCCTTCCTGTCGCCGACCGCCTTCGCGACCGCCTGCCCCAGCGTGATGCCGACGTCTTCCACCGTGTGGTGGTCGTCGATATGCAGATCGCCATGCGCCGTGATGTCGAGATCGATCAATCCATGCCGCGCGATCTGGTCGAGCATGTGGTCGAGGAACGGCACGCCGGTGGCCAGCTTTTGCTGACCGGTGCCGTCCAGATTGATCTTTACACGGATCTGCGTCTCGCTAGTGTCGCGAACGACTTCCGCCTGGCGCATGGTAATTCCTCGAATCAGACTATGAAAGAAAGGGAGTTGGGGGAACGCCGAACGCCGCGCCCGCTATGCGGAGCGCGGCATGACGGCACGCCGCTTAATGCAGCACGAGTTTCAGTGCGGCCAGCAGTTGCGCGTTTTCTTCAGGGGAACCGACCGTCAGACGCACGCAGTTCGCCAGCAATGGATGCATTTTACTCACGTTTTTGATCAAAACCCGCGCGGTCAGCAGGGTTTCGAACATAACGGACGCGTCCGGCACCCGCACCAGCAGGAAGTTGCCCGCGCTCGGGAACACTTCGGCGCCGGGCAACTGGCCGACGGCCTGCGCCAGTTTCGTGCGCTCTTCGCGCAGTCGTGCGGCCTGCGCGTCGAGCACGTCGAGGTGATCGAGCAGGAAATCGGCCGTCGCCTGGGTCAGCACGTTCACGTTGTAGGGCGGGCGCACCTTGTCGAACTCGGTGAGCCAGGCCGCGCGTCCCACCAGGTAGCCGAGGCGAATGCCGGCCAGACCGAGCTTGGAAACCGTGCGCATGACGACCACGTTGTCGAACGCGTCGGCGCGGGGCAGCCAGCTTTGCTGCGCGAACGGCTGGTAGGCCTCGTCGATCACCACCAGGCTCCTGTGTGCGGCGGCGATGATGCGCTCCATGCCGGCGTCGTCATACAGCGTGCCAGTCGGGTTGTTCGGATAGGCCAGGTAGACGATGGCCGGCTGATGCTCGGCGATAGCCGCGAGCATCGCGTCGGTGTCGAGCGTGAAATCCGCCTTCAGCGGCACGCCGACGAATTCCAGATTCGCCAGCCTCGCCGAGAGCTGATACATGACGAAACCCGGCACCGGCGCCAGCGCCTTCGCGCCCGGCTTGGCGCAGGCCATCGACACCATGCTGATGATCTCGTCCGAACCGTTGCCGAGCAGCACCTCGCAGTTCACCGGCACATTCATCACGCGCTTGATCTTCTCGAGCAGCGCTTCCGGACGCGGCGCCGGATAGCGGTTCAGCGCGACACCGGCGAGCCGCTCGCCCAGTTGCGCCGCGAGCGGCGCCGGCAGCGGGAACGGGTTCTCCATGGCGTCGAGCTTCACGAAGCCTGTGGCGTCCGGAACCGGATAGCTCGTCATGGCGAGCACGTCGCGGCGAATGATGTCTTGAGGTGTTGTCATGGATGGGCGGACCGGCCCGCACGGGGCACCGGTCATGCAGGGGCGGCGCGAGAACCGCCCCGGTTGGTCAATGTTATGGTTTTATGCCGGTTGATGCCGTTTTATGCCGATCGGTGCGCGGGTCGCGCGCTCAACCGTTCTGCTTCATCCGGTACTCTGCACTGCGAGCGTGCGCCGGCAGCCCTTCACCGTACGCCAGCTCCGCCGCGATCTCACCGAGCGTCTGCGCGCCTTCCGCGCTGACCTCGATGACGCTCGAGCGCTTGAAGAAATCATAGACGCCGAGCGGCGACGAAAACCGCGCGGTACGCGACGTAGGCAGCACGTGGTTCGGCCCCGCGCAGTAGTCGCCGAGGCTTTCGCTGGTGTAGCGGCCGAGGAAGATCGCACCCGCGTGGCGAATCCGCTTGCCCCATTGCTGCGGCTCCAGCGCGGAAATTTCGAGGTGTTCCGGGGCGATGTCGTTGGCGATCGCGCAGGCTTCGGCCATGTCGCGCACCTTGATCAACGCTCCGCGGCCTTCGAGCGACGCGCGGATCACGTCCTGGCGCGGCATGGTGGGCAGCAGTTCGTTGATCGCGTCGTGCACGCGGGCGATAAAGGCGTCGTCCGGGCACAGCAGGATGGATTGCGCGAGTTCGTCGTGCTCGGCCTGCGAGAACAGGTCCATGGCGACCCAGCGCGGATCGGTGGTGCCGTCGCACAGCACGAGGATCTCCGACGGACCTGCAATCATGTCGATGCCGACCGTACCGAACACGCGACGCTTGGCCGACGCGACATACGCGTTGCCCGGACCGCAGATCTTGTCCACGGCCGGCACGGTGGCGGTGCCGTAGGCGAGCGCGCCGACTGCCTGCGCGCCGCCGATCGTGAACACCCGGTCCACGCCGCCCAGCAAGGCCGCAGCCAGCACCAGCGGGTTCTTCACGCCATCCGGCGTCGGCACGACCATGACGATTTCACGCACGCCGGCCACCCGCGCCGGGATCGCATTCATCAGCACGGACGACGGGTAAGCCGCCTTGCCGCCCGGCACATAGATGCCCGCGCGATCGAGCGGCGTGATCTTCTGGCCCAGCACGGTGCCGTCGGATTCCGTGTACTGCCAGCTATGGCTACCGCATTCGATCTTCTGCTTTTCGTGGAAACCCCGCACGCGCGCGGCGGCGGCCTCGAGCGCCGCCCGGCGGCGCGGGTCGAGCCCTTCCAGCGCGGCTTCGAGTTCGGCCATCGGCAATTCGAGCGCGGCGACGCTCGGCGCCTCCAGCCGGTCGAAGCGGTTGGTGTACTCGAGCACCGCGGCGTCGCCGCGAGCCTTCACGTCAGCCAGAATCTGCGCGACCGATCGCTCGATCGCTTCGTCCTCGCTCGCCTCGAACGCGAGCACCGCGTGCAGCGCCTTCTGGAAGTCAGGCGCGCTGGAGTCGAGTTTGCGAATCTTGATAGACATGCTGGTATCCGTTTCGGTAAGGCGCGCCTGCAGCAGCCCCACGGGCAAGCTCAGGCGCCAACAAGCGCTGTCAGGCCGCCACGTTGCCGCGTTGCGACGCGCGTTCGAACGCGTCGAGGAACGGCCGCAGCGCGGCGCGCTTGAGCTTGAGCGCCGCCTGGTTCACGACGAGGCGCGACGAGATCTGCATGATCTCTTCCACCTCGACAAGATTGTTTGCACGCAACGTGCCGCCCGAGCTGACCAGGTCGACGATCGCGTCGGCGAGGCCTACCAGCGGCGCGAGTTCCATCGAGCCGTACAGCTTGATCAGGTCGACGTGCACGCCCTTCGCGGCAAAATGCTCGCGCGCGGTTTCCACGTATTTGGTCGCGACCCGCAGACGCGCGCCCTGGCGCACCGCGTTCGCGTAATCGAAACCCGCCTTCACGGCGACCGACATCCGGCAACGCGCGATGTCGAGGTCGACCGGCTGATACAGGCCGCTGCCCCCATGTTCGAGCAGCACGTCCTTGCCGGCTACGCCGAAGTCGGCCGCACCGTATTCGACGTAGGTCGGCACGTCCGTGGCCCGCACGATGATCACGCGCAGGTTGGCGTCGGTGGTCGGCAGAATCAGCTTGCGCGAGGTTTCCGGATCTTCGGCGACCTGCACGCCCGCTGCGGCGAGGAGCGGCAGCGTCTCTTCGAAGATTCGCCCTTTTGACAGCGCGAGCGTGAGCGGCGCGCTCACTGCCGGCGACGCCGAGGTTTGCGGCACCGCGCTCATGCCTGGCTCCCTGCAATGCGGCGCACTTTCGCGCCGACCGCCGTCAGCTTCGATTCCATCCGGTCGTAGCCGCGATCCAGGTGATAGATGCGGTCGATCAGCGTTTCGCCATCGGCGCACAGGCCTGCAATCACAAGGCTCGCCGAAGCACGCAGGTCAGTCGCCATCACCTTCGCGCCGGACAGCTGGCCGACGCCGGTCACGAGCGCAGTATTGCCGTCGATCGTGATGTTCGCGCCCAGACGGTTCAGTTCCTGCACGTGCATGAAGCGGTTTTCGAAGATCGTCTCGACCACTTGCGAGGTGCCGCCGGCGATCGCGTCGAGCGCCATGAACTGCGCCTGCATGTCGGTCGGGAATGCCGGGTACTCGGAGGTGCGCACGCTGACGGCGTGCGGACGCTGGTCCATGCGTACACGCATCCAGTCGTCACCCTCTTCGATCGTCACGCCGGCTTCACGCAGTTTTTCCGTCACGGCTTCGAGGATCAGCGGACGCACGTTGCGCAAGATCACGTCGCCGCCCGCGGCGGCGACCGCGCACAGGAACGTACCGGCTTCGATGCGATCCGGAATCACCGTATGCTTCGCGCCGTGCAACTTCTCGACGCCCTGGATCACGAGCCGGTCCGTGCCGATACCTTCGATCCGCGCGCCCATCTCCACGAGCAGGTGCGCCAGATCACCCACTTCCGGCTCGCGCGCGGCGTTCTCGATGACGGTCTCGCCCTCGGCGAGCACCGCCGCCATCAGCAGGTTTTCGGTGCCGGTGACGGTGATCATGTCGGTCACGATGCGCGCGCCCTTCAGGCGCTTCGCGCGGGCTTCGATGAAGCCGTGCTCGATGGTGATTTCCGCACCCATCGCCTGCAGGCCCTTGATGTGCTGGTCCACCGGCCTTGCGCCAATTGCGCAACCGCCCGGCAGCGATACCTTCGCCTCGCCGAAGCGCGCGAGCAGCGGCCCGAGCACGAGAATCGAGGCGCGCATCGTCTTCACCAGCTCATACGGCGCGACGAGATTGTCGACCCGCGACGCGTCGAGCGACACGCGGCCGGCGCCCGATTCGGTACGCACGCCCATCTGGTTGAGCAGCTTGAGCGTGGTGCGCACGTCCTGCAGGTCGGGCACGTTCTCGAGCTGAACCGGCTCCGCGCTCAGCAAGCCGGCGCACAGGATCGGCAGGGCGGCATTCTTCGCCCCCGACACGACGATCTCACCGGCCAGCCGCTGGCCGCCTTCAATGACGAGTTTGTCCATACCTGTCAGTTCCTGATCTACCCGGCCCGGTGCCGGGGCTGCCTTGCTTGCTGCGGCGGCGCCGCTGCCGGCCTCGCGCCTGTCTTGTGTAATTCGCACTAACGTTCCAGATTACGCGTTTTGCCATTCGGCGGGCGTCAGCGTCTTCATGCTGAGCGCGTGAATTTCTTCGCGCATGCGGTCGCCAAGCGCCGCATAAACGAGTTGATGACGCTGGATCAGCCGCTTGCCTTCGAAGCTCGGAGAGACGATCGTCGCAAAGAAATGCTGACCGTCGCCTTCGACTTCGAGATGCTGGCAGGCGAGTCCAGTCTCAATGTATTGCTTGACCTGTTCGGGAGTCGGCAACATGGAACGCTCCTTGTCAGTGGCGCAGTTTGTAGCCGGAGGCAAGCATGCGCATCGCCACCACGGCCAGCACCACGAAGAAACCGGCGACAATGGCCAGGCTCACGAGCGGATCGATATCCGACAACCCGAAGAAACCGTAGCGAAAGCCGTCGATCATGTAGAAAAAAGGATTGAGCCGCGACACTTCGCGCCACACCGGCGGCAGCGTGTGCGTCGAGTAGAACACGCCCGAGAGGAACGTGAGCGGCATGATCAGGAAATTCTGGAAGGCGGCCAGCTGGTCGAACTTCTCGGCCCAGATCCCGGCGATCAGGCCGAGCGTGCCGAGAATCGCCGCGCCCAGCACCGCGAACGCGATGATCACTAGCGGCGCGCTGAAACTCACCGGCACGAACCAGATCGTCACGATAAACACGCCGAACCCCACCGCGAGCCCACGCACCACCGAAGCCAGCACATACGCGCAGTACATCTCATAGTGGGACAGTGGCGGCAGTAGCACGAACACCAGGTTGCCGGTGATTTTCGACTGGATTAGCGACGACGAACTGTTGGCGAAGGCGTTCTGCAACACGCTCATCATTACCAGCCCTGGAATCAGGAAGCTCGTATATTCGACGCCCGGGTAAACCTCGACGTGACCGCGCAGCGCGTGGCCGAAAATCGTCAGGTACAGCAGCGCGGTGATCACGGGAGCGAGAACCGTCTGGAACGAGACCTTCCAGAAACGCAGGATTTCCTTATAAAACAGCGTACCAAATCCACTAAAGCCGCTCATGCAAGCCCCTCGATCACTTCCGGACCGTTCATCACCTGAACGAACACATCTTCGAGGTCGGCCTTGCGCACCTCGATTTCTTCGAATGTACAACCCGCATTGCGGCATTGCGCGAGTATCCGCTCGACATCGTCATAGCTCGACAGCCGCAGCAGATGTTGCCGGCCGTTGCCGTTACCGGTACCTGACTCGACTTCGAGCGGCCGCAGCTCGGCCGGCAGCACACCCTGCGCGAAACGCAGGAACAGCTGCATGCCGGCGAAACGCTGCAGCAACGTGCTGGTGCGCTCGAGCGCGACCACTTCGCCGCGCCGCAACATGGCGATGCGATCGCAGAGCGACTCGGCCTCTTCCAGATAGTGCGTGGTCAGGACAATCGTGTGACCCTCACGATTCAGGCGCGAGATGAATTTCCACAGTGTCTGACGCAATTCAACGTCGACGCCCGCGGTCGGCTCGTCGAGCACGATGACTGGCGGCCGGTGCACCAGCGCCTGCGCGACCAGCACGCGGCGCTTCATGCCGCCCGACAGCGCGCGCATATTGGCATCGGCTTTTTCGGTGAGATCGAGATTGGCCATCACCTCGTCGATCCACGCGTCGTTGTTGCGCAGCCCGTAATAGCCGGACTGGATGCGCAAGGTTTCGCGCACGGTGAAGAACGGGTCGAACACGAGCTCCTGCGGCACGACCCCGAGCGCGCGGCGCGCGTTGCGGAAATCGGTGACGACGTCATGACCGCGCACCGCGATGCTGCCTTCATCGGCGCGCGCGAGACCGGCAAGTATGCTGATGAGCGTCGTTTTGCCCGCGCCGTTCGGACCGAGCAGTCCGAAGAACTCGCCTTCCTCCACCGTGAAGCTGACGCCCTTGAGCGCCAGGAGATCCTTATAGCGCTTCTTGACGTTACGAATTTCTATGGCTGGCATGACTGTGCGCCGCTTTGGATCACGGCGCCTGAAAGGTGCGCAAAGTGCTGGAAGAAACGGAAATGGGGCCGGCTTGAAACCCCCACCGAGCCCCAAAAAACGTTTGATTATAGGGCAAAGTCGGGAACCCCGACTTTGCGAGGGGGCATTGGGAGGCGACGCCCGAAGCGTCAGTGGAGCGTCAATGTCGCGCCGAAAGGAGGGTGTCGACGCCGTAGGCCTGGGCGAGGCTGGCGAGACCAGCCGGCAGGTTAACGATCTCGAGCCTGGCGCCGCGTGCCTGGGCGGCCCGCTGCCATGCAATCAGCACGGCGAGCGCCGACGAGTCGAACTGCGCGAGCGGTGCGCAATCGACCCCAGTCGCGCCCGCCGCGATACGTTGCAGACCCGCTTCAAGCGCAGCCGTCGCGCTTGCGTGAGTCAGCGTCGTGCCGGTTTCGAAGCGGCCCGCGACTGAGCCGACCTCGGCGTTCACCGCTGTGCTCACGACTGCTTGCCCGCAGCGAGCTGCTGGTTACGCTGCGTGAGGAACTGGATCAGCCCATCCACGCCGTGCTGCTGGATCTGCTCGTTGAACTGTTGCTGATACGCCTGGATCAGCCACGCGCCGAGCACGTTGATGTCGTACACACGCCAGCCTTGCGGCGTCTTGTACAGGCGGTAGTCCAGTTCGATCGGCGAGCCGTTGTTCATCACGACCGAGCGCACCACCGTATCGGTGTCGTCCGGATTCATGCGGAACGGCTTGTACTGGATCTGCTGATCGCGAACCTGCGCGAGCGCGCCCGCATACGTGCGGATCAGCAGCATCTTGAACTGCTCGACCACGGCGTTTTGCTGATCCGGCGTCGCGGTGCGCCAGTTGCGGCCCATTGCCAGCTGCGTCGTGCGGCGGAAGTCGATGTACGGCAGGATCTTCTCGTTGACGAGCTGCGTGATATGGGTGATGTCGCCCTGCTGGATCGACTTGTCCGCATGGATAGCGTCGATCACCTGCTGGGTGACGGTCTTGACCAGGCCATCCGGCGCGCTCGAATCGACACCTTGCGCGAATGCGGCATTACCGAACGAAAACAACGCTGCAAAAAACGGAATGAGGAAGAATTTTTTCATATCGAGCCTGGCAGAAAGAATAGTGCAGTGCAAACCTTGGAACCGACAATAGCACGCGAGTTCATCAGCAATCCACGTGCAAGCTGCTAGAGTCGTTTCCAGGTGTTACGGTCGCACCCTCAGTGCAATTTGAATGAGGGAAAGTTCAGGCGGGGCGGTACGGCCTGGTCGGCCGGCACCTGGTCGTTCTCCGGCCCCCCGTTCATATCGAGCGGCGGCGTCCCTGTGGTGCCGGATGCCGGCGTTGCACCTGCAGCGGTTGCCGCCGAAGCGCCGGTGGGCGCCTGTGCGGCGGCCGGCGCAGAAGCCGCGCCCGGGGCGGAAGCGGCACCCGCTGCCGGTGCTGCTGCGCCGCCCTCTACCTCGTCATACTTCGGCAGCGCGGCATTGTCGCCGTAGTCCGGCAGCGCCGCCGATTTCCCCTTGCCGTCCGACAGCAGATAGTTGCGGCGCTGCAGATACGCATTGCGCACGAACGAGTATTTGTCGAGCGCGGCGCCTTCGAGCACGTCGCTCGCGCTCAACAGGTTGGCCCGCGTGTTGACGAGGTTCACCCCGTACAACGCCCAGCTCAGACCGTTCGGCTGAATGTACGACAGCGGATTGACATAGTAGGCGCCGATCGAGCCCACCGCGTCGCGCGCCGTGCTCGGCCCGAACAGTGGCAGCACCAGGTACGGACCGGAAGGCACGCCATAGTGGCCGAGGGTGAGGCCAAGGTCGTTGTCGTGCTTGGGCAGCTTCGCCTGCGTTGCAACGTCGAACAGGCCGCCGACACCGAACGTCGTGTTGATGACGATCCGCATGATGTCTTCGACCCCATCGGTGATCTTCAACTGCAGCAGGTTGTTCGCCGCAATGTAGACGTCGCCGATGTTCGAGAAGAAGTTGGTCACGCTGTCACGCACGGGCTGCGGCGTGATGTATACGTAGCCCTTCGCGACCGGCTTCAGCGCGTACCGGTCCACCTTGTCATTGAAGGTGAAGATGGTACGGTTCAAGCCCTCGAGCGGATCGCCCTTGGTCGGAGTCTGCACGGTTGCACAGCCGGCCAGCATCGTCGCGGCCAGCGCCAGCGCCGAAATACGGACGCGCATGGTCTGCAGTCTTGTTCTCCTTATTGACCCGACGCGCCCGAGGCGGGCGCGGCTGGTGCCGGTGCCGCCGGCGCGGGGGCTGAGGCGGCTGCGCCAGGCTTGGATGCGCCTGAGTCCGCCGCCTTGCTGTACAGGAACTGTCCGATCAGGTTCTCGAGCACGATGGCTGACTGCGTCATCGAGATCGTGTCGCCTGCCTTCAGCATTTCGCTATCGCCACCCGGTTCGAGGCCGATGTACTGCTCGCCGAGCAGGCCAGAGGTCAGGATCTTGGCGGAGGTGTCCTTCGGAAACTGGTATTGCCTGTCGAGATCGATCGTCACCGACGCCTGGTACGTGTTGGTGTCGAAGTCGATCGACTCTACCCGGCCAACCGTCACGCCCGCGCTTTTCACCGGCGCGCGCGCCTTCAGGCCACCGATATTGTCAAACTTCAGTTTGACCGGGTAGGTTGCCTGAAACGACAACGAGCTCATGTTGCCGGCTTTCAGCGCCAGAAACAGCAACGCCACGAAACCCAGCACCACGAACAGGCCGACCCAGAAGTCGAGAACAGTCTTTTTCATCGTCATCCCAAAGAGAATCCGTCGCGCCGGCGACGCCTCCCGCACCACGCGGGGAGTCGACGCCCGCGGCGGGAAACGTGTCGCGCAGTTTTTAGCCGAACATCAATGCGGTCAGCAGGAAATCGAGGCCGAGCACGGCGAGCGACCCGTACACGACCGTCTTGGTCGTGGCACGCGAGACGCCTTCCGGTGTCGGTTTGGCTTCGTAGCCCTGGAAGAGCGCGATGAACGTCACCGCAAAGCCGAACACGATACTCTTGATCACCCCGTTGCCGACGTCAGTCCACACGTCGACGCCGCCCTGCATCTGCGACCAGAACGAGCCGGCATCCACGCCGATCATCAGTACGCCCACTACATAACCGCCGCCGATCCCGACCGCGCTGAAAATGGCGGCAAGAATCGGCATCGAGATGATGCCCGCCCACAGGCGCGGCGCCACCACGACCTTGATCGGATCGACCGCCATCATTTCCATGGCGGTCAATTGCTCGCCGGCCTTCATCAGACCGATTTCGGCCGTGAGCGACGTGCCGGCGCGCCCCGCGAACAGCAGCGCCGTGACTACCGGCCCGAGTTCACGCACGAGCGACAACGCTACCAGCAGCCCCAGCGCCTGCTCGGAGCCGTAACGGTTGAGCGTGTTATAGCCCTGCAGCCCCAGCACGAAGCCGACGAACAGGCCCGACACCGCGATGATCACCAGCGAATAATTACCCACGAAGTGGATCTGCTTCGTGACAAGACGCGGGCGGCGCAGCAACGGGAAGATTTCAAGCACCAGGCGCAGGAACAGCCGCGTGGCGTAGCCGGCCGTTTCCAGGCCGTCGAGCACCGAACGTCCGATCGTACCGATCATGCCTGTCCCCCGCCGATGCCGAAGTCTGCCGCAAGCGGCGTGTTGCTGGGATAGTGGAATTTGAACGGACCGTCCGGCGCGCCGTCGATGAACTGGCGCACGGTCGGATCAGTCGAGGCCCGCAACTGGTCGGGCGTGCCTTCCGCGTGAACCCCGCCGTTGGCGAGAAAATAGACGTAGTCGGCAATCGCGAACGATTCCGGCACATCGTGCGTCACCAGAATCGAGGTTGCGCCGAGCGCCTGATTCAGCGCGCGGATCAGGTTGGCGGTGATGCCCAGTGAAATCGGGTCCAGACCGGCAAACGGCTCGTCGTACATCATCAGCTCGGGGTCGAGCGCAATCGCCCGGGCGAGCGCCACGCGCCGCGCCATGCCGCCGGAGATCTCCGAGGGTGCCAGATCGCGCGCGCCGCGCAACCCCACCGCGTTGAGCTTCATGAGCACCAGGTCGCGGATCAGTTCTTCGGGGAGGTCGGTGTGCTCGCGCAGCGCAAAGGCCACGTTCTCGAACACCGACATGTCGGTGAACAGCGCACCGAACTGGAACAGCATGCCCATCTTGCGGCGCAGCGCGTAGAGACCCTCGCGCGTTTGCACGCCGATGTCTTGCCCGTGGAGCAGGATCTGCCCGCGCTGGGCGCGCACGAGGCCGCCGATCAGCCGCAGCACCGTGGTCTTGCCGCAGCCCGAGCCGCCCATGACCGCCACCACCTGGCCGCGCGGAAAGCGCAGGTTCAGGTTGGACAGGACGAGCCGGTCGCCATAACCGAAGTCGACGTCGCGTAGCTCGAGAAGGGTCTCGGAGGAGGAAGGCACGAAGCTGACGATCCTTTTACACAGAAGGCCGAATTATAGGGCCATCGTGCAAAAGCTGCCGTGACGCGCCCTGTCCCCGATAACCGAAGACAACGCGATTATCGCGTAAACCCTTGTTGCATAGCAGAAACCGCTTCGGCAGCGTCGGCGGCCTCCGTAACGGCCCGCACCACAGCGGCGGAGCCGACACCGGTCGCCAGCACCTGCGGCAGCACCTGCCGGTCGATCCCACCGATCGCCACGAGCGGCACCACGCCTTCGAGCAGCCGCACGTAGCGGGCGAGCCGCGCCAGACCCTGCGGCGCGGTGGGCATCACCTTGGTGGTAGTCGGAAACACCGCACCGAGCGCGATGTAGCTGGGCCGGAAATGCAGCGCGGTCAGAATTTCGTAGTAGCCGTGGGTCGACAGGCCAAGACGCACGCCCGCCGTAGCCAAAGCGGAGAGATCGGCCTGGTGGAGGTCTTCCTGGCCGAGATGGATGCCATACGCGCCGGCCTCGAGCGCGGCCTGCCAGTGATCGTTGATGAACACCTGGGCGTCGTGCCGGCGGCCCACCGCGACGCAGCGGGCAATTTCCTGCGCCAGTTCGACCGGCCCGGCCGTCTTGCGGCGCAACTGGACCGTCTTCACACCGTACCCGACGACCCGCTCGACCCATTCGGCGGTCGGCAGAACCGGGTAAAGACCGAGGCGCTCCGGGCAGCGCACGAACGCTTGAGCAGGCGCCGCGGGCAAGCCGGCAACGCGCGGAAAACGCGACAGGTCCGACGGCCATGAGTCGTCGGCGGCGCTCTTCTCATCGCCGTCGCGCCATGCGAGCGCCAGCACCAGTGCGTCGTGCGGCGCGAAACCGCAGTCGAGGAACGCAGCCAGCGCCGCAATCCAGTCTTCGGCCAGATGGCCCTCCAGCCGGTAACGCTCGCCGCCCAGATGCAGCGTGGCCCGGCCGGCAGCGGCTTCGATCACGCCCGCGCCTTGCACCTGCCAGCGCGCCACCTGCTCGCCGTGATGCTGCGCATCGGCGACGATAATCAGGTCGCCGCCGTTCGCGTCATCCGGTGCGGTCAGGCAGATGCGCCATGGCGCGTGGGTCGGCGGCCAGTCGCCCAGGCGCGCGCGGATGCGCTCCGCGGCTTCGGTCAATTCGTCGGCGGGCGGCCAGAACAGGTCACGGCCGGAGAGCGGCAAAGTCTGCGTCAAGGTCCGATTCATGCGGCGCTCCCATCCTGATGCCAGAACGGCATGCCGACCACCGGCGTGCTCGCGTGGGCGGTTTCACGTTCGGCCATCGGCCCGGCGAGGTAAGCCTGGCGTCCCGCCTCGACGCCCAGCGCGAACGCGCGGGCCATCGCTTCGGGATGGGTCGCCTGCGATACCGCCGTATTCAGCAATACACCGTCGAAGCCCCATTCCATCACCTGCGCAGCATGCGACGGCACGCCGAGCCCCGCATCGACGATCAGCGGCACGTCCGGCAGGCGGTCGCGCAGCACCCGCAAGCCGTAGGGATTGATCACGCCCTTGCCGGTGCCGATCGGCGCGCCCCAAGGCATCAGCGCCTCACAGCCGGCATCGAGCAGACGGCGGCCGATCACCAGATCCTCGGTGCAGTAAGGCAATACCTTGAAGCCGTCCTTCACCAGCCGCGCAGCCGCCTCGATCAGGCCGACCGGGTCGGGTTGCAGCGTGTAGTCGTCACCGATCAGCTCCAGCTTGATCCAGTCGGTTTCGAACACTTCGCGCGCCATATGGGCGGTCGTGACCGCTTCGCTGACGCTCTGACAGCCGGCCGTGTTCGGCAGGAGCGGCACGCCGTGGCGCTTGAGCAGGTCGAAGAAACCGGCTTCGGCGCCGCCCTCGTTCATCTGGCGGCGCAGCGCGACGGTGATCATGCCGGGCTTCGCCGCATCGATCGAATCGGACAGCGACTGCAGCGACGGATAGCGCGACGTGCCGAGCAGCACGCGGCTGGCGAAAGTTTCGCCGTACAGCGTGAGCGCGTCGGCGGGGCTGGGAGAAGTCATCTGGAAATCCTTGTCTTTGGCATTGCGTCTCTGGCAATGCGCGGTCGCCTGGTCGCCGGCCTGGTCGCCGGCCTGGTTGCCCACCTGGTTGCCCACCTAGCCGCCGGCGACCGGTTGCACGACGTCGAGCCTGTCGCCCGTTTGCAGCGCGCGGGCCGCGTGCTGGGTGCGAGCGACAAAATCGCCGTTCAGCGCAACCGCGAACGGCGGACGCGCGCCGAAGGCGGCGAGCGCGTCGGCGACGGTCGCCCCGTCGGGGAGCGACAACTGCTTCTGATTGATATGAATGTCCATGGTGTTCAGATACGGTTCAATCGATGGCGCGGGTAGCCAGGGTAACGGTCCGTGCGACGCAGTTCGCCACGCTCACGCCGGCACCTGCGAACGATCCTGAGGGTCGAGCCGGGCAAGCTGAAACAGCTCGCTCCAGCGGGCATCGCACTGCCACTCGGCGAAGGCGTCGGTATCGCCGATGCGTCCATCCAGCAGCGCGGCGGCGAAACGGGCGGCTTCGTCGGCGACTTCCGGCACGATCATGTAGCCATGCCGGTACAGGCCGTTCACGCGCAAGGTCTGCGCGCCGTCCCACACCAGCGCCGGACGGTGATCCGGCAAGGTCGGGCGGCACTGCGAGTTCAATTCCAGTATGCGCGCCTCGCCGAAGCCTGGATGGACCGAAAAGGCCGCACTCAGCAACTCCAGCGCGGATCGCACGCTCACGGGCGACATGTCCTCGCCCTCCACTTCGGTTGCACCGATCACGTAGAGGTCGTCCTGCTTCGGCGCAATGTAGAGCGGATAGCGCGGATGCAGCAGGCGCACCGGGCGAGTGAGCCCAATACCGGGCGCGTGCACGCGGGCCACTTCACCACGGATGCCGCGCAAGGTCGGCAGGACCGCTTTGGCGCCAAGACCACGGCAATCGATCGTCACGCGCGCGGGCGGCAGGGCATGATCGTCCACCGGCGTGTTCCAGTGCGTCTCCACCCCGCGTTCGGCAAGGCCCGCGGCCAGCGCGCTGAGCACCTGGCGATTGTCGAGCTGCCCCTCGTGCGGCAACAGCCAGCCTTGCGTGAAGCGGCCGGCCAGCGCGGGCTCGGTGGCGCCAACCTGGGTGCCCGAGAGCGGGATAAAGCCGCCGTCCAGCAACTCCGGCGGCGCGTTCGAACGCACGCGGCGCTCGAACAGCGGCGCCTCGGTGCGGTCGGCGTGATGCCACACCACCAGCGTGCCATTGCGCTGGAAAAACACCGGCTCGGGCAATTCGGCCAATACCCGGGGCCAGGTGTCGAGCGAGGCGGCGCCAAGACGGGTGATCAGCAACTCGGCGCTGGCCGCTTCAGCGAGCGGCGCGAGCATCGCGGCCGCGACCCACGCGGCGGCTTGCGAACCGGCGGCGTCACCGCGCTCGTACAACGCAACGCGATGCCCCGCGCCGGCGAGCTGCCATGCGACCAGCCGGCCGCACAGGCCACCGCCGATGACGGCGAAATCCGCTTGAGCGAACGTGTTCATCACCGTCCCGTCGGCGCGCGCAATGCGTGCAGTGCGCCCTTGAAGGCATGGGAACGAGCGAAGCAATAAACTGAAGAATGAGCGGTCATCGTATCCTTTCCGTACGGCAACAGGCGCACGTACCCAAGGACGAAACCGGCGGGTGAGGCCGGCCGGGCGAAATGCGCATCCAGTGACGGACGCCGCCCGGCGGAGAAATGGAAGAATGCCTGACTTCCGGAAACTTCCCGCGCCGGTATTACCCGGATCGGGTGCAAAGGGTCTCTCTCAGCCTCACCGCGGCGTGCAGCCCGCGCGCAAAGCACCCCTGTTTCGTCGAAAGGTCATTAGACCATAAAAGGCGAGGCGGTCGCAAACGGGGGGGACGGGACGGCGCCGTCCGGTACAGCCGCACGAGTCCCCGGTAGCCGCCAATTCACTGCGATCAGGGGTTGCGCTCTGGCACAATGCCGGGATCGAATGCTTGCGCAGGCCGGCGCAGGGTGGGCAGTTGTCGCGCCACTGG
>DASZIR010000006.1:0-46413 GCA_035948995.1 Paraburkholderia sp.
AATATCAAGCCGGGCGACGTCATCGAGAACGAACAAGCTCTCATGACGCTCGAGTCGGATAAGGCTTCCATCGAGGTGCCCAGCGATATCGCCGGCACCGTCAAGGAAGTCCGCGTCAAACCAGGTGATAAGGTGTCCGAAGGCACTATCATCGCACTCGTCGAAACCTCTGCCGCCGCCAAGCCGGCTAAAGAGGCCGCTAAAGAACCCGCGCAGGCGGCAGCAACGCCTCAAGCGGCGCCAGCCGCCGCGCCGAAGCAACCGGCCGCCGCACCTCAGGCCGGCAGCTTCTCCGGGAGCGTCGATGTCGAGTGCGACATGCTCGTGCTCGGTTCAGGACCCGGCGGGTATTCGGCTGCGTTCCGTTCCGCCGACCTCGGTATGAAGACCGTGCTCGTCGAGCGTTATGCGACGCTCGGCGGCGTCTGTCTGAACGTGGGTTGCATTCCGTCCAAGGCGCTGCTGCACACCGCGCTCGTCATCGACGAAGCCGAAGCGCTCGGCGCACACGGCATCACGTTCGGCAAGCCGCAGATCGATCTCGACAGGCTGCGCGACTTCAAGTCCAGCGTCGTCAAGAAGCTCACCGGCGGCCTCGCCGGCATGGCCAAGATGCGCAAGGTCGAAGTCGTCACCGGCACCGGCACGTTCGTCGATCCGTATCACATGGAAGTGCAGACCGACAGCGGCAAGAAGGTCGTCAAGTTCAAGCAGGCCATCATCGCGGCGGGTTCCGAAGCGGTGAAGCTGCCGTTCATTCCCGAAGACCCGCGGGTGGTCGATTCCACCGGCGCGCTCGAACTGCGCCAGATCCCCCAGCGCATGCTGGTGATCGGCGGTGGCATCATCGGGCTCGAAATGGCAACGGTGTACGCGACGCTCGGCGCGCAGATCGAGGTCGTCGAAATGCTCGACATTCTGATGGCAGGCGCCGACCGCGATCTCGTCAAGGTCTGGGAGAAGTACAACAGCAAGCGTTTCGCTAACGTCATGCTGAAGACCAAGACGACCGGCGCAGAAGCCAGGGAAGACGGCATCTACGTGTCGTTCGAAGGCGAGAAGGCGCCGGCCGAACCGCAGCGCTATGACCTCGTGCTGGTCGCTGTGGGGCGCAGCCCGAACGGCAAGAAGATCGGCGCCGAGAAGGCCGGCGTCGCCGTGACGGATCGCGGCTTCATCGAAGTCGACAAGCAGATGCGCACGAATGTGCCCCACATCTTCGCGATCGGCGATATCGTCGGGCAGCCGATGCTCGCGCACAAGGCCGTGCATGAAGCTCACGTCGCCGCCGAAGTCGCGCACGGCGAGAAGGCCTACTTCGACGCGCTGCAGATTCCGTCGGTGGCTTATACCGATCCGGAAGTGGCCTGGGCCGGCAAGACGGAAGACCAGTGCAAGGCCGAAGGCATCAAGTACGGCAAGGCCGTGTTCCCGTGGGCCGCTTCGGGCCGCGCCATCGCCAATGGCCGTGACGAAGGCTTCACCAAGCTGATCTTCGACGAAGAAACGCATCGCGTGATCGGCGGCGGCATCGTGGGCCTGAACGCCGGCGACCTCATCAGCGAAGTGTGTCTCGCGGTCGAAATGGGCGCGGACGCAACCGACATCGGCAAGACCATCCATCCGCACCCGACGCTCGGCGAATCGATCGGGATGGCTGCTGAGTTGTATGAGGGCGTCTGCACCGACTTGCCGCCGCAGAAAAAGAAGTAATGCCGCAAGCACGCTCGCGCGACGTCTGCGCGAGCGCCTTGGTGCGCATACCAACAAGGGTCAAAAGAAAAACGGCGCGCCCTTTGCGGGGCGCGCCGTTTCCATTTGCAGCGGGGCAGGGCATCCGCCTCGTTTCGTTCGCCTGCCGCGGCTCGCGGGACGGCCGCAGACGGGGCAAAAAAATCCCGGCCTTCGCCGGGCAAACGATACGCTTTCAACGTATCGGAGCGTTAGGCCGGGCAGTGAACGCGTTCAACGCGAGGCTGCACGGCGCTGTTGCTACGAAAAACGCCGGTCGGACGAACCGGCCGGCGCTTGTTGAAGCTCGAGGCGTTGGAGCCTCAGTGAAACCTTAGGCAGTCTTCTTCGCCGAACGCGAAGCTTGTGCTGCAGCCTTCGACGCGGCCGTGGCGGCTGCGTTGAAGTTGCTTTCAGCGATTTCGACAGCTTGCTTGGTCGCCTTTTGAACCGTTTCGTACGTGGTGTTGGCGGCGGTGATAGCCGACTTGATCACGGCGACAGCGGTTTCCGAACCGGCCGGTGCATTCTTGGCGACGTTTTCGACCAGCGATTGCACCTTGCGGTTTTGCTCTTCGTACTGAGCTTCGGCAACGCGGGCGAATTCGGCTTGCGTAGCAGACACGATTTCATACACGTGACGGCCATACGACAGCGCCTTTTCCGAGATCGGCTGCGTGAGGCCAGCCTGCAGCGCGAAGAATTCCTGGGCGTCCTTCACCGACAGGGCCCGTTGTGCATTTTCCTGGCTTTCCGCGAGCGTCGACTTCACGACTTGCAGGTTCAGCTCAACCAGCTTTTCAACGCCTTCGAAAGCTTTGGTCGTCAGGCCGAAGAGGGTTTCGAGGTTGGCTTTCTGTGCTGCAGCGATTTGCTCAGGGGTCAGCAGAGTCATGGTTACGCTCCTGGATTACGGTCCGTCTAAGTGCGGGCCGTGTTGGGTTAATGGCAAGACTTTGAATCACACACCGGGCCGCAATGCATGGTGCATCGCAGCAATGTTTATCATTTTAGGATGATGGCGATGAATGTCAAGCATTTTTTGTGCGCCGCACAATCCCTGGAAATTCTCGATGAAACAATACGTTATGGAGCACGTATGACATAGTCATGACGCATGTCGGAATGACCGCCGCACCGTGCTGGTGCTCACCGAAGCAGTATTTTTTACCGCGAGGAAGGACCCCTGGAAGGTCCGGTTAACGTGATTGTGGCGGCGTGACCGGTCCCGGCCAGAACACATTCCGACGCTCTGATGCGCTCAAATAGACAATCGATGTAAACCGGAATCTGTCACGGAACGTTAATCCTGCATCTCGGTCGAATGCGCGATGGTCCGATCCCCGGCAGACGCTTAACTGTCTGGCGCCCGGAACGTTGGCTGTCGCCCTGAAGCAAGTCCCGCTGGGCAGCGGTGTGCGGCGTTTCGCAGCTTGTGGAGCGACCGTATTTCCCCTGATCAAGGTTCGCCTTAAATTGCCGTTATGCTGAAGGGATCATCCGAATCCGGCGCGTAACGGCCTCGACCAACGTCCGCGAGATCGATCGTTTTTTTCGATTGAGTTCGCGAAACTTATAGGCCTTTTGCAACCGGAGCTTACAAGCCGGTTTAAGGAGCGTCGATAAGTGCTTAATATTGCTAATTTTTCGTGGTTTTACTACACTTGCGTAAAACTCTCGCCGCCCCAGACAGAACACCAATGAAAACCGACATGTTTTCGTCGCTCAAAGTGATCCACGGCGTGGCCCTCAGCACCGCTGTGTCGGTGGCCGCCTCGGTGGTCATCGCAGCCGCGTTTGCCGCGCCTGTGGACGCTTTCGCTGCGGCGGCTACCACCGCCCCCGCCAAAGCCAGCAAAAAGACCGTCAAGACGGCGAAATCGGCCAGAAAGGCCGGTTCCGCCGTAGCGGCCACGTCGACCAACGCCGCGACGACCGTGGACGCTGCCGACGACGCGCCCAAGGTGGAAGGCCGCAAACGCCGCGTCTCGTACACCCTGAACGGCCATCACCGTTCGGTCGTGCGCAAGGTTGCGTTCGAACCGCGCCAGCCGTCGGCCGGCCAGGCGTTTGGGCTGCATGACACGCCCGACGCGCTGATGCTGCGTTCGAGCGTCGCCTACGTGGTCGACCAGAATACGGGCGACCCGCTGTTCGACAAGAACTCGCGCGCCGTGGTGCCGATCGCCTCGATCACCAAGCTGATGACGGCAATGGTGGTGCTGGACTCGAAGGCGCCGCTGACCGAGCAAATCGAAGTGACGGATGAAGACCGCGACTACATCAAGAACACCGGCTCGCGTCTCGCCGTCGGTTCGGTGCTCTCGCGTGAAGACATGTTGCACATCGCGCTGATGGCGTCCGAAAACCGCGCTGCCGCGGCGTTGTCGCGCTACTTCCCGGGTGGCCGTCCGGGCTTCCTCGCGGCCATGAACGCGAAGGCCAAGCAACTCGGCATGACCGACACGCATTTCGAAAGCCCGTCGGGCCTGACGAGCGAGAACGTCTCGAGCGCGCGCGATCTGGTGAAGATGGTCAACGCGGCCTACCAGTACCCGATGATCCGCCAGTTCTCGACCGATCGCAGCTACGAGGTGTACACGGGCAAGCGTTCGATTGCGTATAACAGCACCAACGCGCTGGTGCGCAACCCGACATGGGACATCGGCCTGCAGAAGACCGGTTTCATCAACGAAGCGGGTGAGTGCCTCGTGATGCAGGCAACCATTCACGGCCGTCCGTTGATCGTGGTCCTGCTCGATTCGTCGGGCAAGTACTCGCGCTTCGCAGACGCGACGCGCCTGCGCACGTGGCTCGACAACGGCGGCGATCAGCACATCACCAGTGCCGACGCCGGCGGTCCGGGAACCTGAGCACGTCAGAGCGGCCGTTGGGCCGTATCTGCAGCACCAGGCAAAAGCCCCGCATTCGCGGGGCTTTTCGCATCTGCGGCCTCGCCGCACTCGTTCAATCACGCATGCTGATGATGCGCGCTGCCGTGTTGCGACGGCTCAGGCTGATAGCCTAGCGATTCGGAAATCACCAGCGCGGTCTTGCTGAGCTGGCCTAGCCACGAGTCTTGCAGGCGATCGGCCGGCGCCGACAGCGACAGGCCCGCGACGAGCTTGCCGGTGTCGTCATAGATGCCGGCAGCGATGCAGCGCACACCGAGTTCGAGCTCTTCGTTGTCGCGCGCGCAGGATTGCTGGCGCACGTGGCTCAGTTCGCGTTCGAGCTTGGCGAGGTCGGTGATGCTGTTCTGCGTATGCCCGGAGAGGCCTGTGCGCGTTGCGTAGGCGCGCACGCGGGGCGATTCGTCCGCGGCGAGGAACAGCTTGCCCACCGAGGTCAGGTGTAGCGGCGCCCGCCCGCCAATGGCGCGCACCACCTGCATGCCGGAGCGTTCGGAGTAGGCGCGTTCGATATAGACGATCTCGTCACCCTGGCGTACCGACAGATTGACGGTCTGGCCCGTCAGGCGGTGCAGTTCGCGCATCGGCATCAGCGCGGCGTCGCGCACCGACAGGCGCGCCTTGACCAGATTGCCGAGTTCCAGCAGACGCATGCCGAGGCGGTAGGTGCCGGGATCCGAACGGTCGACGAGACGGCACGTCACCATGTCGTTCAGGATGCGGTGGGCGGTGGAAGGATGCAGCTCAGTGCGTAGCGCGAGCTCCTTCAGGCTGACCGGGTCGCTATGCGCAGCAAGGGCGTCGAGCAGGCGCATCATGCGCTCGATCACCTGGATCGAAGTCTTGGGATCCGGGTTCTTATCGCTCATGGGGAGGAATCGGTTGACGCGTCAAACAGCGGAGAATTGATTGTATATCGTATTGTGAAAAAAGCGAACGCCGGTCGAGGCGGCCTTCGAATTTGCCGCCGTGCCTGGCAAGGGCCGGCTGGCGTTGGTATTGTTCGGCAAACAGCGGATAATCAGGGGCGTTTTCCCGGAGGAGCGCCCATGCGAGTCGGATTGTTCGTCACCTGCCTGATCGACCTGATGCGTCCCGAAATCGGCTTCTCAGTGATCAAGCTGATCGAGCGCGCCGGCTTCGAGGTCGTCGTGCCGCCTGCGCAGACCTGCTGCGGGCAGCCTGCCTACAATTCCGGCGAGCGGGGCCTTGCGCGCGATCTGGCCGAGAAGACCTTGCGCGAATTCGAGCAGTTCGATTACCTCGTCGTGCCGTCGGGGTCATGTGGCGGCATGATTCGCGTGCACTACGGCGATCTGTTCGGCGACGATCCGGAGATGATGACCCGCTTCGGGCGGCTGCGTCCGAAGGTGTACGAGCTGACCGACTTTCTCGTCAACGTCGCCAGGGTAGAACTGGCGCCGGGAGAGTTCGCGGGACCGGTCACCTATCACGATTCCTGCTCGGGGCTGCGCGAGCTCGGCGTCAAAACGCAGCCGCGTGCGCTGCTCGCGCAGGCGGGCGTGGCGGTCACGGAGATGAAGGATTGCGAGCACTGTTGCGGCTTTGGCGGCACGTTCGCCGTCAAGTACGGCGACATTTCGACGGCGATCGTCGATGAAAAATGCGCGAACATCGGCGCGAGCGGCGCGGGCGCGGTGGTGCTCGGCGACCTCGGCTGCATGCTCAATATCGAGGGCCGGCTGCGCCGCAAGGGCGACACCACGACGCGCGTGCTGCATATCGCGCAGGTGCTCGCAGGCGACGCATAAGACGCCATCGCGGACACCGTAGAAGGCATCGCATAGGGTAGTGCTGCCGCGCCCAACGCCGTCACTCATTGAATCCGGAAGCGAATCCCAAAGGCCGCCATGCAAGTTCAAACGATGCAGTTCAAGGCGCGCGCCGGCCAGAAGCTCGCCGATCAGCGCTTGCAGCAGAACCTCACCAAGCTGTCGACCAAGTTCGTCTCGGCCCGCGCGGCCGCGATCACCGCGATCGACTTCGCCGCTACGCGCGCCGCGCTCAAGGAGCGCCGCGACCGAGCGCTCGACAACCTCGACGTCTGGCTCGAGACCTTCGAGCGCGAGGCGACCCGGCGCGGCGTGACGGTCCTGTACGCCGAGACGACGCAGGAAGCGGCCCGGCTCGTCGCGGATATCGCGCGCCGGCACGACGTGAAGAAGGTGATCAAGACCAAGTCGATGGTCACCGAGGAAATGCGCCTGAACGAGGTGCTCGGCCAGATGGGCGTGCAGTCGATCGAGACCGATCTTGGCGAGTACATCCTGCAGATCAATGACAACGAGCCGCCGAGCCACATCATTGCGCCGGTCGTCCACAAGGACAAGGACGAGATCGCCGACCTGTTTGCCAGGGTCCACCATCGGCCGCGCTTGACCGAAATTCCCGAGATGACGCGCGAGGCCCGTGAGGTGCTGCGCCCGCACTTCATGACCGCGGACATGGGGGTGACAGGCGGCAACTTCGTGATTGCCCAGACCGGCTCGGTTGCGCTCGTGACGAACGAGGGCAACGAGGGCATGTGTACGGTGATGCCGCGCGTGCACGTGGCCGTGACCGGCATCGAGAAAGTGCTGCCGACGCTCGAAGATCTCGCCACCGCGATGCGTCTGCTGCCGCGTTCCGCGACCGGGCAGGCCACCTCGAACTACTTCTCGGTGCTGACCGGTCCGCGCGGATCGGGCGATCAGGACGGGCCGGAGCATATGTATGTGGTGCTGGTCGACGGCGGCCGCACGGGCCTGATTGGGGGCGACTTCCAGGAGATGCTGCGCTGCATCCGCTGCGGCGCCTGCATGAACCACTGTCCGGTGTATCAGAAAGTCGGCGGTCATGCTTACGGCTGGGTGTATCCGGGGCCGATGGGGTCGGTGTTGACGCCGAGTTACGTCGGGCTCGACAAGGCGCTCGACCTGCCGCAAGCCGCCACCCTGTGCGGCGAATGCAACAGCGTCTGTCCGGTGGGTATCCCGCTGTCCGATCTGCTGCGCAAGCTGCGCGAGAAGCAGGTGCAACGGCACCTGCGGCCGTGGCGCGAGCGCGCGGGGCTGGCGGTGTGGGGCTTTCTCGCGCTGCATCCCGACGCCTACGCGCTCTTTACCAAGCTGGCCGTGCGTGTGCTCGAACAAATGGGCGGACGGAAGCGTGCCATTGCGCGCCTGCCGCTCGGGGGCGGCTGGACGAACACCCGCGACATGCCGGCACCGGTCGGACGGACCTTCCGCGAGTTGTATGCGGCGCAGCGCAGCCATCTCGGCTGAGGCACTGGGACACTGAGCCGTTGGGCCAATGGACAGTGAGCCGTGAGCGCCGCCGGTGCGGGGCTCACTGTTCTTCCCAACGCAACGCTGTATCTCGTTAAGGTGGGTTTATCCCGATTGATTCGTTCTATACCATTTCGACTGGGCATAGTGGGTCACGAGCTCCGAGTGCCTCAATCGGAAGAGAACGACATCATGAAAAAGACAATATCGATGTACTGGCCGTTGGCCGTGTTTGTGCTGCTCGCAGCGGCAGCCTATCTGCACGTGTGCAGCGAGGCCGCTTCGCGGGTGGTGCAGTCGCCGCTCGCCGCCGATCAGCTTACCGCCGAGCTGGCGCGCACCGTTTCGTATGGCTTC
Source organism: Paraburkholderia sp. (assembly GCA_035948995.1). Lineage (GTDB taxonomy): Bacteria > Pseudomonadota > Gammaproteobacteria > Burkholderiales > Burkholderiaceae > Paraburkholderia. The sequence continues at coordinate 8,288 of DASZIR010000006.1, forward strand.
GTGAGCGACGATACCGTTGTGCCGGCTAAGCCGATGCGCGCGGTCGTGGCGATGCCGGCGCCCGAAGCGTCCTGAAGCGCAGCTCTGGTTGCGACATAAGATGGCCAGCGCCTCTGCGCCCGGCGAGGGTCGCCTGCCGCTGCGGCGCTGCGGCGCGAGGAGCTGCTTTGCAGCGGCGCCCGCCGCGTCCGCCGTGCACGCGCCCGGCGTGATTTGCGCCGCCTTTGTATAATCGCGGCACCGCTTGCTAACCGTACCCGGATGCATCGCATCCAGTGCCCTTGATGAAAACCATCTCCATCTGTTTTGTCTGCCTCGGGAACATCTGCCGTTCCCCGACCGCGGAGGGGGTGATGCGGCATCAGGTGCAAGCGGCAAGGCTGGAACAGCGCATCACGATCGATTCGGCCGGCACCGGCGACTGGCACATCGGCGCGCCGCCAGACGAGCGTGCGCAGCGCGCGGCAGCCCAGCGCGGCTATGACCTGTCGGATCTGCGCGGCCGGCAGATCGGCGCGTCCGACTTCGAGCGCTTCGATCTGCTGCTTGCGATGGATGACGCCAATGTCGCCGCCTTGCGCCGGATCTGTCCGCCGGCTCAACGCGACAAGATCCGTCTCTTGATGGAGTTCGTGCCGCAGACCGACAACCGTTGGACGGGCGAGCGTGAAGTGACCGATCCCTATTTCGGCGGCGCAGCCGGCTTCGAGCAGGTGCTCGACCAGTGCGAAGCCGCCTGCCGCGGCCTGATCGCGGCGCTGCATTGCCAGTTGGTACCCTGAATGGCGTTCTGAGCGCGCCAGTTCAATTAAGCAAATGACCCATATGGCGACAGGGATACTTGACTAAATCGCTCATGTATTTATACTTGACAAAACTTGTCGAGAATTGCGACCCCCATACATCATGAGACTCACCACAAAAGGCCGTTTCGCCGTCACGGCGATGATTGACCTGGCACTGCGCCAGGAGCAGGGCCCGGTGACGCTTGCGGGTATCAGCCAGCGCCAGCATATTTCCCTGTCGTATCTCGAGCAGCTGTTCGGCAAGCTGCGTCGCCACGAGATCGTTGAATCCGTGCGCGGGCCCGGCGGTGGCTACAATCTGGCCCGCCGCGCCGAGGACGTGACCGTCGCCGACATCATCATTGCTGTCGACGAACCCCTCGACGCCACGCAATGCGGCGGCAAGGGCACGTGCGAAGGCACGAAGCAGCACGACGGCCACTGCATGACGCACGAATTGTGGTCCACCCTGAACCAGAAAATGGTCGAGTACCTGGATTCGGTCTCCCTGAAGGATCTGGTCGATCAGCAACGCTCGCGCGAAGGCGCGCCGGCCGTGCTGCGCGACCGCCGCAGCGAGGCGCCGGCGGTCGAACCCGCCCGCGTGGCACCGAAAGGGCCGAATTCCGTTTTCAACATGGCCGGTTCATAGAGCGCTGCAGGTCCCGCAGCCGCACATGGAATCCAGAAGCCAGAGCAATGATGTCCCCCGGAGCGATTCATGAATAACGACATTCCCCACCTGCCCATTTACATGGACTACAGCGCCACGACCCCGGTCGACCCGCGCGTGGTGGACAAGATGATTCCGTATCTGCGCGAGCAGTTCGGCAACCCGGCATCGCGCAGCCACTCGTATGGCTGGGATGCGGAACGTGCAGTCGAAGAAGCGCGCGAGAACGTCGCCGCGCTGGTGAATGCCGACCCGCGCGAAATCATCTGGACCTCGGGCGCCACGGAGTCGGACAACCTCGCCATCAAGGGTGTCGCGCACTTCTACAAGAGCAAGGGCAAGCACATCATCACGGTGAAGACCGAGCACAAGGCTGTGCTCGACACCTGCCGCGAACTCGAGCGCGAAGGCTTCGAAGTCACGTATCTGGATGTGAAGGACGACGGTCTGATCGACCTCGACGTGTTCAAGGCCGCGCTGCGTCCGGACACCATCCTCGTGTCGGTCATGTCGGTGAACAACGAAATCGGCGTGATCCAGGACATCGGGACGATCGGCGAAATCTGCCGTGAAAAAGGCATCATTTTCCACGTCGACGCCGCCCAGGCGACTGGCAAGGTGGAGATCGACCTGCAAAAGCTGAAGGTCGACCTGATGTCGTTCTCGGCGCACAAGACCTATGGCCCGAAGGGCATCGGCGCGCTGTACGTGCGCCGCAAGCCGCGAGTACGTATCGAAGCGCAGATGCACGGCGGCGGTCACGAGCGCGGCATGCGTTCGGGCACGCTGGCCACGCACCAGATCGTGGGCATGGGCGAAGCCTTCCGCATCGCACGCGAAGAAATGGCGACGGAAAACGAGCGTATCCGCATGCTGCGCGACCGTCTGCTGCGCGGCCTGTCGCAGATGGAAGAAACCTATGTGAACGGCGACATGGAAAAGCGTGTGCCGCACAACCTGAACATCAGCTTCAATTTCGTCGAAGGCGAATCGCTGATCATGGCAGTGAAGGACGTGGCGGTGTCGTCGGGTTCGGCGTGCACCTCGGCCTCGCTCGAGCCGTCGTACGTGCTGCGCGCCCTGGGCCGCAATGACGAACTGGCACACAGCTCGATCCGCTTCACGGTCGGCCGCTTTACGACGGAGCAGGACGTCGATTACGTCATCAACCTGCTGAAGACCAAGATTTCGAAGCTGCGCGATCTGTCGCCGCTTTGGGAAATGCACCAGGACGGGATCGATATTTCGACGATCAAGTGGGCTGCGCACTGACGCGCCAACACGTAAGCGTCGAAAACGCACCGAATGCAGGTTGAAACGAAACAAGGAGTTTAATCATGTCTTATAGCAAAAAGGTCCTGGACCACTACGAAAATCCGCGCAACGTCGGTTCCTTCGCGAAGGACGACGATGCGGTCGGTACCGGCATGGTCGGCGCGCCGGCCTGCGGCGACGTGATGAAGCTGCAGATCCGCGTGGGCGCGGACGGCATCATCGAAGACGCAAAGTTCAAGACGTACGGCTGTGGTTCCGCCATCGCCTCGAGCTCGCTCGTCACCGAATGGGTGAAGGGCAAGACGCTCGACCAGGCAATGACGATCAAGAACACGCAGATCGCGGAAGAACTCGCGCTGCCGCCGGTCAAGATCCACTGCTCGATCCTCGCGGAAGACGCGATCAAGGCAGCGGTCGCTGACTACAAGCAGCGTCACGGCGGCGAGACGGCAGAAGCGGGCGAGAAGCAGCAAGCTGCTTGACGCCTGCCGGCGGTCCTGTCTGAAGACCGCTGAAAGCGCGAACAAGCAAGGCAGCGGGCAGCGACGCACAAGCGCGTTGCGCGGCATGAGCGACATTTGATGCAGGCAGGGTGGCAGCGCGTATGAAACATGCGGCGCAGCCCAATGAGAAACGCTATGGCAATTACGTTGACCGAAAAGGCAGCACAGCACGTCCAGAAGTATCTGGTTCGACGCGGCAAGGGTGTCGGGCTGCGGCTCGGTGTGCGCACGACCGGATGCTCGGGTTTGGCCTACAAGCTCGAGTACGTGGATGAACTCGCGCCTGAGGACCAGATCTTCGAGTGCAACGGCGTGAAGATCATTGTCGACCCGAAGAGCCTCGCCTATATCGACGGCACGGAACTCGACTTCGCACGCGAAGGGTTGAACGAAGGCTTCAAGTTCAACAATCCGAACGTGAAGGACGAGTGCGGCTGCGGCGAATCGTTCCGCGTCTGAGTTGGTTCAGTCCGCGTGAAGCGGAAAAAAGGCGGCGCGGGCCGCCTTTTTAATTTCATGTCGCACCTTCGGTTACCGCCTGGATCACCTTAGGTGCGCCCCTTGAACGGACGACATCATTCGATGGCCTCGCTGAACGACAGCCACTTCGACCTGTTTGACCTGCCGGCGCAATATACGCTCGACGCGCAGACGCTCGACCATGCGTATCGCACGGTGCAGTCGCAGGTACACCCCGACCGTTTTGCCGCCGCGGGCGACGCGCAAAAGCGCATCGCCATGCAATGGGCGACGCGGGCGAACGAGGCGTACCAGACCTTGCGCGATCCGTTAAAGCGCGCCGCCTATCTGCTGTCGCTGCGTGGCATCGATGTCGGCGCGGCGAACAATACGGCGATGGAGCCGGCGTTCCTGATGCAGCAGATGGAATGGCGCGAGGGCATCGAAGATGCAGCGGCCGCGAAGAATGTCGACGCGCTCGACGCGCTGCTCGCCGAACTGCGCGACGAGGAGCGGGTGCGTTTTACGAAACTCGGCGCGCTGCTCGATAGCGGTGCGAACCAGGCGGCGGGCGAGGCGGTGCGGCAACTGATGTTCATCGAGCGGGTGGCGGGCGAAATCGGCACGCAGATCGAACGGCTCGAGAACTAGCGCGGCAACGACCGCGAGACGTACCCTTGGTAACGTGAAGCAACCCAACGCAACCGGACGCCACGACAGCAAGCCGTAGCATTCCACCTAGCAACGCGAACCATTCAGGACGGGGTCGAACGGTCCCCGAAGAAGATCTCAGATGGCTTTACTGCAAATCTCCGAACCCGGCATGGCGCCCGCGCCGCATCAGCGGCGTCTCGCGGTCGGCATCGATCTCGGCACCACCAATTCCCTCGTCGCTGCCGTGCGCAGTGGCGTACCCGACGTGCTGCCCGACGCCGACGGCCATGTGCTGCTGCCGTCGGTGGTCCGTTACCTGGAGAAGGGTGGGCGCCGCATCGGGCGCGCGGCGAAGGCCGAAGCCGCGAGCGATCCGCGTAACACGATCGTCTCCGTCAAGCGCTTCATGGGCCGCGGCAAGAGCGAAGTGGAAGGCGCCGAAAACGCGCCGTACGATTTCGTCGACGCGCCGGGCATGGTGCAGATCCGCACCGTCGACGGCGTGAAGAGCCCGGTCGAAGTGTCGGCGGAAATTCTTGCGACGCTGCGCCAGCTTGCCGAAGACACGCTCGGCGACGATCTGGTGGGCGCCGTGATTACCGTGCCGGCCTATTTCGACGAAGCGCAGCGCCAGGCGACCAAGGACGCCGCGCGTCTGGCCGGCCTGAACGTGCTGCGCCTGCTCAACGAGCCGACCGCTGCGGCGATTGCCTACGGCCTGGACAACGGTTCGGAGGGCCTCTACGCCGTCTATGACCTCGGCGGCGGCACCTTCGACCTGTCGATTCTCAAGCTCACCAAGGGCGTGTTCGAAGTGCTCGCGGCAGGCGGCGATTCCGCGCTCGGCGGCGACGATTTCGACCATGCGCTGTATCGCCATGTGCTCGAGCAGGCCGGCATTGCGCCGCAAACGCTCGCGCCGGAAGATGTGCGTCTTCTGCTAGACAGCGTGCGCGTGACCAAGGAAGCGTTGTCAGATGCATCTGAGGCGAGGCTGCAAACGACACTCTCGAACGGCACCAGGCTCGATCTGACGATCGAGGAAGCCACCTTCGAAGCCATCACGCAGGCACTCGTGCAGCGCACGCTTGGGCCGACCAAGAAGGCCTTGCGCGATGCGAAGGTGACGACGAAGGAAATCAAGGGCGTGGTGCTGGTGGGCGGCGCGACCCGCATGCCGGTGATCCGCCGTGCGGTGGAAGCGTTCTTCGGCCAGCCGCCCCTGACCAACCTCAACCCCGACCAGGTCGTGGCGCTCGGCGCGGCGATCCAGGCCGATCTGCTGGCGGGCAACCGCAGCGCCGACGGCGACGACTGGCTGCTGCTCGACGTCATCCCGCTGTCGCTTGGGGTTGAGACGATGGGAGGCCTGACCGAGAAGATCATCCCGCGCAATTCGACGATTCCGGTCGCGCGTGCGCAGGATTTCACGACCTTCAAGGACGGCCAGACGGCGATGGCTATTCACGTTGTGCAGGGCGAGCGCGAACTGGTGTCCGATTGCCGCTCGCTCGCGCGTTTCGAGCTGCGCGGCATCCCGCCGATGGCGGCCGGCGCGGCGCGCATTCGTGTGACTTATCAGGTCGATGCGGACGGCTTGCTGTCGGTGTTTGCACGCGAGCAGCACTCGGGCGTGGAAGCGTCGGTGGTGGTGAAACCGTCGTACGGCCTCGCCGACGACGACATCGCGAAGATGCTGGAAGACAGCTTCAACACGGCCGAAGTCGACATGCGCGCCCGCGCGCTGCGCGAGGCCCAGGTCGAAGCGCAACGCCTCGTCGAAGCGACGGACGCGGCGCTTGCTGCCGACGCCGAATTGCTCGACGGGACCGAACGCGCGGAACTCGACACGCTGCTGAGCGCATTGCGTGCGGTTGCGCAAAGCAGCGATGTCCACGCCATCGAAGCCGCGACCAAGACGCTGGCGGAAGGCACCGACGAGTTCGCGGCGCGCCGCATGAACAAGGGCATTCGCCGCGCGCTGGCTGGCCGCAAGCTCGACGAGATCTGACCCGTCGCGGCCCCTAAGCCTGCTAAACCCGGGAACCTCGCGACGAATCACGTGGCGCGTGTCAAAAAAGCGCGCGCCACCAGTAAAATGGTACGGAGCCAGTTCGCCGGCGGCCGCGCCCCAGACCAAACGGAAATTGTATGCCTCAAATCGTTGTGCTGCCCCACGTCGAACTGTGCCCGGAAGGCGCGGTGATCGATGCTGTGCCGGGCAAAAGCATCTGCGACAGTCTGCTGGAGCACGGCATCGAGATCGAGCATGCATGCGAGAAATCGTGTGCCTGCACGACGTGCCATGTGATCGTGCGTGAAGGTTTCAATACGCTCACGCCGTCGGAGGAGGACGAGGACGATCTGCTCGACAAGGCATGGGGCCTCGAGCCTGAATCGCGCCTGTCGTGCCAGGCGACGGTGCCCGCCGACCAGGATCTCGTCGTTGAAATCCCGCGTTACTCGATCAACCACGCGAAGGAAAATCACTAACAGGAGCGCGCAGCCATGAAGTGGACCGACACGCAAGACATCGCGATGGCCCTCACCGACAAGCACCCGGAAATCGACCCGCAGCAGGTGCGGTTCACCGATCTGCATCGCTGGGTGATGGAGCTGGAAGGCTTCGACGACGATCCTAACCGTTCGAACGAGAAAATCCTCGAGGCGATCCAGGCCGCATGGATCGAGGACGCGGACTATTGAGCAGGGCGCTGCGCTGGCTGTGCCCACGGCTTGAGCAAAAAGAAAGGCGATTCCGGAATCGCCTTTCTTTACGTTTGCGGCATCGAAGACCGCCTGTTGAGGCGGTGCCTTGTTATGCGCTTGCGCGGTGGTCGCTCGCCTAGCCCGCGACGAGCGTGCCGTTCTCGACGTGCACGCGCTCGCCTTGCTGGAACGGCGGCGCTTCGTGGTACGTGAAGTAACGGGTCTTGCCGTTTTCCATGCGCACGTGCACTGAGTAGGTGGTCGTGCTGCGCAGGTGCTTTTCAACCGAATTACCCGCGAAGCCACCGCCGACCGCGCCAAGCACGGTCATCGCGGCCCGGCCGGTACCGGCACCGAACTGGTTGCCGACGAGCCCGCCTGCCACTGCACCGCCGACCGCGCCGATGCCGGTGCCGTGACCTTCCTGACGCGCCTCCGAAATGCCCACCACGGTGCCGCAGCTAGCGCAATACGCCGGCTGTTGGGGCGCCGGTTGCTGCGCGTACTGCGCCGGTTGAGCCTGCTGCGGTTGAGCCTGCTGCGGTTGGGCGTATTGCTGTTGACCGTATTGCTGTTGACCGTATTGCTGCGACGGCGCGGGAACGGGCACCGGCTGCGCAGGTTGTGCCTGGGCCTGGGACGGCACAGGCTGACCCGCCTGCGGCTGCTGCTCCTGCTGCGCGTACGTAGCCGGATTGGCGGGCTGCGACGAATCGACCACCGCTTGCGAGGCGACCTGGGCGGCCTGAGTCTGATCGGTTTGCGCGCCGCTGCTCGACGCCTTCGGGAACATGCCCGTTATGGCGGCCGTGGCGGCGAGGCTGGCGATGATCACTGCGCCTGCCGCGGTCGCGACAAGCGGATGGATACGGCGTGGTTGCGTGTTGTCCGGGTTGTTCATATTGGGCCTCCGTCTCAGGCAGAGTCGACTTTTATCGAGATGTAGTGTCCGACAGTCCGCCAGACCCAAGGTTTCAATTTGTAACCAATTCTGAACCCGTCCTGAGGCCGCGCGATGCACCGAAACGGGGAGGGTAAACGCTGAGCCTGAGTTGCTGGGGGGAAGGCGGCCATCGTGTGGGTCGACCGACCGGCAGAAACCGCGCATCTTTTACCGATAGTTACAAACCTTCGGACCCGCCGGGCCGTGGATGGCGCCCGCATGCAACACGCCCGGCGTTGCGCCGGGCGTCGGGTTCAACGATGCGATGCGTTCGCTCAGATCAGTTCGCTCAGTCTTCGCGACGCAGATGCGGAAACAGGATCACGTCGCGGATGCTCGGGCTGTCGGTCAGCAGCATGACCAGACGGTCGATGCCGATGCCGCAGCCGCCTGCCGGCGGCATGCCGTATTCGAGCGCACGGATGTAGTCGGCGTCGTAGAACATGGCTTCTTCGTCGCCGGCGTCCTTCTGGTCGACCTGCTTCCTGAAGCGGGCGGCCTGGTCTTCCGGATCGTTCAGCTCCGAGAAACCGTTGGCGATTTCACGGCCGGTGATGAACAGCTCGAAGCGCTCGGTGATGCCTTCCACCGCGTCCGACGCGCGCGCGAGCGGCGACACTTCGACCGGATAGTCGATGATGTAGGTCGGCTCCCACAATTGCGATTCGGCCGTCTCTTCGAACAGCGCGAGCTGCAGCGCACCCACTCCCGCGTTCAGGAAATGCGGCTGCGAAGCATCCACGCCGAACTTCTTCAGTTCGGTACGCAGGAACGCGCCGTCGGCCAGTTGCGCGTCGGTGTATTGCGGCGCGTACTTCTGGATGGCCTGGGTGATCGTCAGGCGATGGAACGGCTTCGACAGGTCAAGCTCACGGCCCTGGTAGGTGATCGTCGCGGTGCCGCGCGCATCGATCGCAGCCTGGCGGACCAGCTTTTCGGTGAAGTCCATCACCCACTGATAATCGGTGTACGCCGCATAGAACTCGATCATCGTGAATTCCGGATTGTGGCGTACCGACACGCCCTCATTACGGAAATTCCGGTTGATCTCAAACACGCGCTCGAAGCCGCCTACCACTAGCCGCTTCAGATACAGCTCCGGCGCGATGCGCAGGAACATCTGCATATCGAGCGCGTTGTGGTGCGTGACGAACGGCTTGGCGGCCGCGCCGCCCGGAATCGGGTGCAGCATCGGCGTTTCGACTTCCATGAAGTCGGCCTCCGCCATGAACCTGCGGATCGAGGCGACGGCCCTGGTGCGCGCGACAAACGTCTGACGCGCTTCCGGCGTGACGATCAGATCGACATAGCGCTGGCGGTAGCGCACTTCCTGGTCCGCGAGGCCATGGAACTTGTCCGGCAGCGGGCGCAGCGCCTTCGACAGCAGGCGCAGCTCGGTACAGCGCACCGACAGTTCGCCCTTGTTGGTGCGAAACAGCACGCCGCGCGTGGCGATGATGTCGCCCATGTCCCACTTCTTGAAGGCCTCGTAGGTGACCTCGCCGACGTCGGCCGGCGTGATGAAGAACTGGATCTGACCCGAACCGTCGCGCACGGTCGCAAAGCTTGCCTTGCCCATCACGCGCTTGAGCATCATGCGGCCGGCGAGGGCGACTTCGAGCGGATTGGCTTCGAGCGTTTCCTTGTCGGTGTCGGCGTACTGCGCCTGCAGATCGGCCGCGTGGTGCGTCGGACGGAAGTCGTTCGGGAAGGCGACGCCCTGCTCACGCAACGCGCGCAGCTTTTCGCGGCGCTCGGCGATGATCTTGTTTTCGTCCCCCTCGGGCGCAGCGTTCGTCTGGATCGGTTCGGTCATGATGGGTCGGTATTCGGGTAGCCTGCAATGCGGGTGGCCCGCACTCGGTAGCCTGCCAATCGGATTGCGTAAGGCAGGCGCTAGAAAGAGGCGGCGCGGCAAACCTTGCCGCGCCAGGTGCGCTTGGTTACGTCTAGATGCCTTGTTTCAGGCTGGCGCTGATGAACGGGTCGAGATCGCCATCGAGCACGCTCTTGGTATTGCTGATTTCGACGTTGGTCCGCAAATCCTTGATCCGGCTGTTGTCCAGCACGTACGAACGGATCTGGTGGCCCCAGCCCACATCGGTCTTGCCGGCTTCGAGCTTGTCCTGCTCGGCCTGACGCTTGCGGATTTCCGCTTCGTACAGGCGCGATTTCAACATGGCCATCGCTTCGGCGCGGTTGCGGTGCTGCGAACGGTCGTTCTGGCACTGCACGACGATGCCCGACGGCATGTGCGTAATCCGCACGGCGGAGTCAGTCTTGTTGATGTGCTGACCGCCCGCGCCGGACGCGCGGTACGTGTCGATACGCAGATCGGCCGGGTTGATGTCCACTTCGATCGAGTCGTCGATTTCCGGGTACACGAACACCGACGAGAACGATGTGTGGCGCCCGCCTGACGAGTCGAACGGCGACTTGCGCACGAGGCGGTGCACGCCGGTTTCGGTGCGCAGGAAGCCGTAGGCGTATTCGCCTTCGATCTTGATCGTGGCGTTCTTGATGCCGGCGACGTCGCCGTCGGTCTGTTCCAGCACTTCGGTCTTGAAGCCCTTGCGTTCGCAGTAGCGCAGGTACTGGCGCAGCAGCATCGAGGCCCAGTCGCACGCTTCGGTGCCGCCGGCGCCGGCCTGAATATCGAGGAACGCATTGTTCGGGTCGGCCGGGTTCGAGAACATCCGGCGAAATTCCATGTCCGCGACGCGCTGCTCGAGGCCGGCTGCATCGCTTTCGCAGGAGAGGAGGGTGTCCTCGTCGTTTTCTTCATGGGCCATCCCGAACAGGTCCTGCGCGTCGCGCAGGTCGTTGTCGAGCGACGTGAGCTTGCCGACGACGTCGTCAAGCAGCTTCTTTTCCCGGCCGAGCGCCTGGGCGTGCTTCGAGTCGTTCCAGACGTTGGGGTCTTCGAGTTCCCGGTTGACTTCGACTAGACGCAGTGCCTTGTCGTCGTAGTCAAAGATACCCCCGTAGCTCGCCCGCGCGACGGCGCAGGTCGGCCAGAGAGGCTTCGATCGCGTTGAGACGTTCCGCTTCCATGTCGATCTTTTATCGCTTCGTAAAAAGGGGAAATTATAGCCGATCGGCGTTGGCCACCGGAGGCTAATGCGCGATCCGGCGGCTGTTTGGGGCGGTTTTACCGGTGTTTTCGGGCAGTTTTTAGGGGCGCCGGGCGTGTCGCGCAGTTGGGGCCGATGCTGCTGGGCGAGCGGGCCGACCCCTGGCGATCAACCTCTCAGCTCACCGCGTGCTCCACGATTAACTGCACGCGCGCCACGCCGTTCCACGTATCGCTCGCCAGCCGGTAAGCAATGGTCGTGCGCGCGGGCAGCGAGTCGGTGTGGTTGAACCAGATCGCGTTGAAACGCTGCCGGCCGCGCAGCAGTTGCAGTTTCAGATGCTTGTCCTTCACGAGCGCCTGCGAGGCCACGTCGAACTCGCCAGCGAACACCGGCGCCGGAAACCCTTGGCCCCAGACCGCGGCGTCGAGCATCTCGACGAATTGCGGCGTGAAGTAGGCGTCTTCCAGATCGCCATCGGTTTCGACGACGCGCGCGAGCGCATCGTCGGAGAGCCACTCGCGGCCGACCGCCTCGAATGCGGCGGTAAAGCGGGGCACATCCGCGGCGGCGAGCGTCATGCCCGCGGCCATCGCGTGGCCGCCGAATTTGACGATCAGCCCTGGCTCGCGCTTCGAGATCAGGTCGAGCGCATCGCGCAGATGAAAGCCCGCAATCGAGCGGCCCGAGCCCTTGACGAGCACACCGCTTTCGTCAGCCGGCGCGAAGGTGAACGCGGGCCGGTGGAATTTCTCCTTGAGCCGCCCCGCGACAATACCGATCACGCCCTGATGCCAGCCTGGGTTGAACAGCGTGATGGTGGCCGAGCCGGCCGGGTCGACCGTCGACAGATCGGCGAGCGCCTGTTGCTGCATGCCGGCTTCGATTTCGCGCCGTTCGCGGTTGATGGTGTCGAGCTGCTGCGCGAGCTCCCAGGCGCGGCCGATGTCGTCGGTGGTGAGGCATTCAATGCCGAGCGACATGTCCGAGAGCCGTCCCGCCGCGTTCAACCGCGGCCCGAGCGCAAAGCCGAGATCGAAGCCGGAGGCGTTGCGGGCATCGCGCGCAGCGGCGCGAAAGAGGGCCGCGATGCCCGGCTGCATCTTGCCCTTGCGGATGCGCTGCAGGCCTTGCGCAACCAGCACGCGGTTGTTGCCGTCGAGCTTGACGACGTCGGCCACCGTGCCGAGCGCGACCAGGTCGAGCAGGCCGTCAAGGCGCGGCTCGGGGCGTGCGTCGTTAAACACGCCGCGCCGGCGTAGTTCGGCGCGCAGCGCGAGCAGCACGTAGAACATTACGCCGACGCCGGCGATACACTTGCTCGGGAACGCACAACCGGGCTGGTTCGGATTGACGATGGCGCGCGCGGCGGGCAGCTCGTCGCCAGGCAAATGGTGGTCGGTGACGAGCACGTCGATGCCGAGCGCGTTGGCCGCTTCGACGCCGTCGACGCTGGCAATGCCGTTGTCGACGGTGATCAGCAGATCCGGCTTGCCGGATGCACCGCGCGCCGCCAGCGCGACGATTTCTGGCGTGAGGCCGTAGCCATATTCGAAGCGGTTCGGCACCAGATAGCCGATCTGTGCGCCGAACATGCGCAGGCCGCGCACCGCCACGGCGCACGCGGTCGCGCCGTCGCAGTCGTAGTCGGCCACCACCAGCATGCGGCGCTTGCCCTCGATCGAATCTGCGAGCAGCGCCGCGGCGTCCTCGCAGCCTTTGAGCTGGGCGGGCGGCACGAGGCGCGCGAGGCCGGTTTCGATTTCATCGGGCTGGCAGACGCCGCGCGATGCGTACAGGCGGGCCAGCACCGGATGCAGGCCGTGACGGGTCAACACCTCGGCGTCGACGGGGGAGCAGGCGCGCGTAACGATTCGAGTCATGCGGAAAGGCCGGAAAACATGCAATGGATCATGCGCTGGGTCGTGTGTTGCATCATGCGTCGGGTCATGTAATCAGTCATTCGATAAAGAGCGAGGCCAGCACGCGTCGCCGCCAGAACTTGCGCAGATCGCTGCGTGTAATAGCGAGCGTCACCGAACCGGTGTCGCCGCACAGCGTGACACCGAGCTCGCCGAGTTGCCCCGCCTGCAAGGCCGCGAGGGCCGGGGCGAACCATTCGGTCTCGAGCGCGGCGAACGCCTCATTCCAGCGGGCCCAGTCCTGCTCGATGAAAGGCGCGGAAAACGGATCGAGTTCGACGAGCGTCGCGCCGGCCGCATCGGAGCCGTGAGACGCAAGCGCCGCAAACGACGCCGGTGCCGCGCCGGCCGCCACCCCTGCGGTAAGCGCGAGGCCACGGGTGGCCGCTGCGTCCGACAGCACGTGCGTGAACGGGCTTTTGAGCGGTTGCGCCGCCCCTTGGGCATGAAACCAGATGGAATTGACCGTGGGCAGTCCACGCGCTTCGCGCGCCTCGTTGACCGGGTGCTCGAACCACGCCATCTGCACTTCGTTCTGCAGCTTCATCCACGCCCGCGAGCGCTCGCCGGTGTGGGCCTCGTGCGGTAGCCAGATCTCGATGTTGCGCCCGCTTGCGCGCAGCGGCGAAGCACCCGCCAGCGTGCCGAACGCGTCGCTCGACAGGTACCAGCGCACTGGTTTGGGCGCCACGATGCGCACGCCGAGTTCCTCGATCAGCGGGCGGGCGACCTCGAGCAAGGTGGCGGCTTCGTCATCCGTCAGCGCGAGCGAGGCGGGGTCGATCAGCACCAGATGATCGTGCGCGATGCGCACGTGCACCGGCTGCACGCATGCCCAGGTCGAGGTGCCCGGATCGCCGCCGTCGGCGCGCAACATGTAGGGCGCGAGCGGCGCTTCGTCGGCGGCTGCCGCGCCGCTTGCGAGCGTGCCGAACTGGCGGGCCACCCAGCGTTCATGCGGCAGCGTGCGCTGGAAGTCCTCGCCGACCACGCGCTCGACCAGCGTGCCCCGCGCCAGCAGCCTGTCGAGCGCCGGACTCTGGATATTGTGCAGTGCGGTGGAGGCGTCGGCTGCGGCGGGCAGCGCGAAGGGCAGGAGGAGGTGGAGACGGTTGGCGCGCATGATGCTGCGCATTGTATGGCAAACTTCGCGCTTGATCGGTGGCGGATGTGTTGCCGGACAGGCGGATGGAAGCGCTGCCGGCAGCGGCTGCGGGTCGCGCGCGTCGCACCGGAACCATCCGCCCCGATCCGAGACCAACGGTCACGACCGTCGAGCCGCGTGGGGTGCGGGATTGCCGCCGTCATGCGCTGCACCATGGTCGAACAACGAGGTCGAAGCACGAGGCCGAAGAACGCAGAAAGGATTCGCTTGAAATTTCCCTACGAATGGCAGATTGGCTGGCGCTACACGCGCGCCGGCAAACGCACGACCGGTAACGGCTTCATTTCGTTCATCGCGCTGGTTTCGATGTCGGGCATCGCGCTTGGCGTCGCGGCGCTGATCGTCGTGCTCTCCGTGATGAACGGCTTCCAGAAAGAGGTGCGCGACCGCATGTTGTCGGTGCTTGCGCACGTCGAAATCTTTTCGCCGACCGGCTCGATGCCGAACTGGCAACTGACCGCACAGGAAGCGCGCCAGAACAAGCAAGTGATCGGCGCGGCGCCGTATGTCGATGCGCAGGCGCTGCTGACGCGCCAGGATGCGGTGAGCGGGGTTGCGCTGCGCGGCGTCGATCCGGCGCTCGAGCCGCAGGTGTCCGATATCTATAAGGAAATGAAAGGCGGCAAGCTGAGCGACCTGACGCCGGGCGACTTCGGCATCGTGCTCGGCGCGGACCTGGCAGCCAATCTCGGTGTGCTGGTCGGCGACAAGATCACGCTGGTGGCGCCCGAGGGCACCATCACGCCTGCCGGCATGCTGCCGCGGCTCAAGCAGTTCACCGTGGTGGGCCTGTTCGAGTCAGGCCACTACGAATACGACAGCACGCTTGCGCTGATCAACATTCAGGATGCGCAGGTGCTGTTCCGGGTGCCCGCGCCGACCGGCGTGCGCTTGCGCCTGAAAGACATGCAGCGCGCACCGGCGGTCGCGCACGAGCTGGCGCGCACCCTCTCGGGCGACCTCTATATTCGTGACTGGACCCAGCAGAACAAGACCTGGTTCTCGGCCGTGCAGATCGAAAAGCGCATGATGTTTATCATCCTGACGCTGATCATTGCGGTAGCGGCGTTCAATCTGGTGTCGTCGCTGGTGATGACGGTGACCAGCAAGCAGGCTGATATCGCCATTCTGCGCACGCTCGGCGCGCAGCCGGGCTCTATCATGAAGATCTTCGTCGTGCAGGGCGTGACGATCGGCTTTATCGGCACGGCGACGGGCGTGGCGCTCGGTTGCCTGATCGCCTGGAGCATTCCATGGCTCGTGCCGATGATCGAGCACCTGCTCGGCGTGCAGTTTTTGCCGCCGTCGGTGTATTTCATCAGCGAACTGCCGTCGGAGCTGGTGCCGGGCGACGTGGTCAAGATCGGTCTGATCGCGTTCGTGCTGTCGTCACTGGCAACGCTGTACCCGAGCTGGCGTGGTGCTAAGGTCCGTCCTGCGGAGGCGCTGCGCTATGAATGATCGTTCCATGTCCCAGTCCATGCCAGAAAGCGCGCTTCATCCGTACGTCCTCGAAGCCACCGGCATCTCGAAGTCGTTCGTGCAGGGCGGCCTGAACGTGCAGGTGCTGAACAATACGCAACTGTCGGTGCGCCGCGGCGAGAAACTGGCAATCGTCGGCGCGTCGGGCTCGGGCAAGAGCACGCTGCTACACGTGCTGGGCGGCCTCGACGATCCGAGCGCCGGCGCGGTCTCCGTGCTCGGCAAGCCGTTTACGCAACTCTCCGAGCGCGAGCGCAATGACTTGCGCAATCGCGCGCTGGGTTTCGTCTATCAGTTCCATCATCTGCTGGCGGAGTTCACCGCGCTCGACAACGTCGCGATGCCATTGCGCATCCGCCGCGTGCCGACCGACGAGGCACGCCGTACCGCGCTCCAGACGCTGGAGCGGGTGGGCCTCGCGCACCGGGCAAAGCACCGTCCGGGCGAGCTCTCGGGTGGCGAGCGGCAACGCGTGGCGATTGCACGTGCACTCGTCACCAACCCGGCCTGCGTGCTGGCCGATGAGCCTACCGGCAACCTCGACGGCGGCACTGCCGACACGGTGTTCAACCTGATGCTCGAATTGTCGCGCACGTTCGACACCAGCTTTGTGATCGTCACGCATGATCCGGATCTGGCCGCGCGCTGCGACCGCACCATGCGTCTGCGCGACGGGGTGCTGTACGAAGAGCCGACGGTTCCCGTGTAACCCGCTTCATTGAGTCGCGCATGTGGATCGATACGCACTGCCATCTCGACGCGTCCGAGTTCGACGCGGATCGCGACGTCGTCGCGGCGGCTGCATGCGAGGCCGGGGTGGGGCGCATCGTGATTCCGGGCGTCGCGCGCGAGAACTTCGTGACGGTGCGGGAATTGGCCCATCGCGTGGCAGGCGGCGCGTACGCCCTCGGGATTCATCCGCTCTTCACGCCGCACGCACAGGACGCGGATCTCGACGCCCTGCGCATGGAGATTGAAGCGAGTCTCGACGATCCGTTGTTTGTCGGCCTGGGCGAGATCGGTCTCGACTATTTCGTGCCGGGCCTCGACGATGCGCGCCAGCAGTTTTTCTATAATGAGCAGCTCGAGCTTGCGCACGAATTCGCGCTGCCGGTGATTTGCCACGTACGCAAATCGCAGGATCAGGTGCTCAAAGGGCTGCGCAAGCATGGCGTGCATCGTGGCATCGCGCATGCGTTCAACGGCAGTTTTCAGCAGGCCCAGGCGTTCATCGATCAGGGCATGCATCTGGGCTTCGGCGGCAACCTGACCTTCGAACGCGCCTTGCAGATCCGGCGTCTTGCGGCGCAATTGCCGCTCGATGCGCTCGTCGTCGAAACTGACGCGCCAGATATCCCTCCCTCCTGGCTTTACCGGCAACGCAATACGCCGGACCAGATTCCCGCCATCGGCGCGGGCCTCGCGCAACTGCGCGGCATCGGCGTAGACGAGCTTGCCATAGGTACAACGGCTAACGCTCACGCTGCGTTGCCGCGCCTCGCGCTTTCGTCTGCATCATCGATCCGGTGATTCGCGCCGGGCGGAACACGCGTCCCGCAGTGCGTCTGCGATGGCGCCTGAACTGTTTGCGATGCCCGGCCGCAGTTGAATGGTAGTCGGTCGGTTGGGCAGCAAGCAGGCGGAGGGCGGATGCGCGCGGTGTGGTGTGGATTTGCGTCAGGCGTAATCATATTGCAGCAGCAGGCGGCGTTGCCTGCGGGGCGCGGCCGGCAGAGATGGCGCAGTTGACGTAACAACCCACAGCCCAGCGCCGTCTCAGCCGATCGAGCACAATCAAACGGGCGCTCCCACAGCTTCACGCCTCACGGCCCTGCTGACAGCAGACATCGAAGAACCGGTCGAACGCATCCTGCTTGCGCGCGAGCGCTGCGCCCTGTCTGCGCAGGTCCTGGTCGTGCCGCATCACGGCAGCAAGACCTCGTCCACCGAGCCGTTCCTCGACTCTATCGAGCCGCTTGTGGCGGTATTTCAGGTAGGCTATCGCAACCGTTTTCATCAGCCGAACCCGGGTGTGTTCGAGCGCTATCTGGCGCGGCATATCGAACTGACGCGCAGCGACGAGGACGGCGCGGTACAGATCGTGGCGCAGGGCACACCCGCCCAAGGCGCGACGCTCTCGCTCGAACGGTATCGCACCGCGCATCACCGGTACTGGATGCATCGATGAAGGCCGCATGCGTGCCAGCCGGCCGTGCGCCTTGGGTAACAGAATCAGGAACGGAGACAGCAGCACTTGAAAAACATTATTCACTTCTCGCACGCCAACGGTTTTCCCGCGTCGACTTACCGGACCATCTTCGCCGAGCTCGCCGACGACTACGAGGTGCGTTTCATCGAACGCATCGGACACGACGCGCGCTTTCCGGTGACGCAGGACTGGCCTCATCTGGTCGAACAGCTGCTCGACGACATCAGCCGGTCCTATGAGCAGCCGGTCTGGCTGGTGGGCCATTCGCTCGGCGGCTATCTGTCGATGATGGCCGCGTTGAAGAAGCCGCAGTGGGTGAGGGGCGTGGTGATGCTCGATTCGCCGGTGATCGCCGGCTGGCGCAGCAGCATGCTAAGGGTGTCGCAATGGACCGGCCTCGACGAGCGGCTCTCGCCCGCGGCGGCCACCCGCACGCGCCGCACACAATGGGCGAGCCGCGACGAGGTCTGGCGGCACTTTTACTCGAAGCCGGCGTTCGCCCGCTGGGACGAGCGGATGCTGTCCGACTATATTGACTTCGGCATTCCGCAGACCTCGCCCGACGGCGCCCGCTCGCTCGCCTTCGACCGCCGCACCGAATACAGGATCTATAAGACCTTGCCGCACACGCTCGGCTCGCGGCTCGCGCGCGGTGCGCCGGTGCCCGTGGGCTTCATCGCCGGGACGCATTCGAAGGAGATCCGCCAGGCCGGGCTCGATGCGACGCGCCGCGCCACCGGCGGGCACCTCGAATGGATCGAGGGCAGTCATCTGTATCCGATGGAAAAGCCGCTGGAAACCGCGCGGGCGGTGCAGCGGATGCTGCGTGAACTGGAGCGCCGCGCCTGACGCGGGCTCGGCATGCGTCTCTTTGCAGCAGGGGCGGTGGCTACCCGCCTGGCATAGGGTCTCGCGGCATGGGACGGGGTTGCATGTACATGCCACGCCGCGCCGAAGCAGGATCGCATCACAGCAGTCGCAGGGGGGTACCAGGACGAAAGCAGGACAGAAGCAGTACAGCAGCAGGCGGTGCAGAAAACGGTGCAGGATCGGCGCGGATGCCGCGCATTTTGCTGGGTTGAGACCCTGCTTTACGGTATAATCCGTTTTTCCCGCGAGCATCCAGCGATGACCAAATATGTTTTCGTCACCGGCGGCGTAGTATCTTCCCTCGGCAAGGGTATTGCCGCCGCTTCCCTCGCCGCGATCCTCGAATCGCGCGGTCTGAAAGTCACCCTCCTCAAGCTCGATCCCTACATCAATGTCGACCCCGGCACGATGAGTCCGTTTCAACACGGCGAAGTGTTCGTGACGGAAGACGGAGCGGAGACGGACCTCGATCTCGGCCACTATGAGCGCTTCATCAGCACGAAGATGCGCAAGGCCAACAACTTCACCACGGGCCAGATCTACGAATCGGTGATCCGCAAGGAACGCCGCGGCGACTATCTGGGCAAGACCGTGCAGGTGATCCCGCACATCACGAACGAAATCCAGGCTTTCATCGAGCGCGGCGCAGCCTCTGCGACGTGCGGTGAGCCGGACGTCGCCATCGTCGAAGTGGGCGGCACGGTGGGTGACATCGAATCGCTGCCGTTCCTCGAAGCCGTACGTCAGATGAGCCTGCGCCTTGGCCGCAACAGCGCGTGCTTCGTGCACCTGACGCTGGTGCCCTGGGTTGCCACTGCAGGCGAGTTGAAAACCAAGCCTACGCAACACAGCGTGCAGAAGCTGCGCGAAATCGGCATCTCGCCGCACGTGCTGCTGTGCCGTGCCGATCGCCCCATTCCGGACGACGAGCGCGCAAAGATCTCGATGTTCTCGAACGTGCCGGAAGACGCGGTGATCTCCGTGTGGGACGCCGACAGCATCTACAAGATTCCGCAGATGCTGCACGACCAGGGCATGGACGCGATCGTCTGCGAAGAGCTCAAGCTCACGCCGAAGTCCGCTGACCTGTCGATCTGGTCGGAGATGGTCGGCAAGCTCGAACATCCGCAGCACGAAGTCACCATCGGCATGGTCGGCAAGTACGTCGACCTGACCGAGTCGTACAAGTCGCTGATCGAAGCACTGCGCCATGCGTCGATCCACACGTCGACCAAGGTTAACATCGAATACATCGACTCGGAAGAGGTCGAAACGCAAGGTGTCGAGAGCCTGAAGCATCTCGACGCCGTGCTGGTTCCCGGCGGCTTCGGGCGTCGCGGCACCGAAGGCAAGATTGCTGCGATCCGCTATGCGCGTGAAGCGAAGGTGCCGTACCTCGGCATCTGCCTCGGCATGCAACTGGCCGTGATCGAATTCGCTCGCGACGTGGTCGGCCTGAAAGACGCGAACAGCACCGAGTTCGATCAGACCACGCCGAACCGCGTGGTCGGGCTGATCACCGAGTGGTACGACCGCGACGGCCACGTCGAGAAGCGCACCGAGGAATCCGATCTCGGCGGCACGATGCGCCTCGGTTCGCAACGCTGCCCGATCAAGCCGGGCACGATGGCCGAAGAGATCTATGGCAAGGATGTGAACGAACGCCATCGTCACCGTTATGAAGTCAATAACCGCTTCGTGCCCCAGCTCGAAGCGGGCGGCCTTATCATCAGCGCCCGTACCCCGAGCGAAGATCTGCCGGAAATGATGGAATTGCCGCGCGATATGCACCCGTGGTTCGTCGGCGTGCAGTTCCACCCGGAATTCACGTCCACGCCGCGTGGCGGGCATCCGCTGTTCAAGTCGTTTGTCGAGGCGGCGCTCGCGCACCAGCTTCAATTGTCGCGCGTCGAGGAGAAAGCATGAAACTGGGCGATTTCGAAATCGGGCTGGACAAGCCGTTTTTCCTGATCGCGGGCACCTGTGTCGTCGAATCCGAACAGATGACGATCGACACCGCCGGCCGGCTCAAGGAAATCTGCGCGAAGCTGAACATCCCGTTCATCTACAAATCGTCTTACGACAAGGCCAATCGCAGCAGCGGCAAGTCGTTCCGCGGTCTGGGCATGGACGAGGGCCTGCGCATCCTGTCGGAAGTGAAGCGTCAGCTTGGCCTGCCGGTCCTGACCGACGTCCATGCAGAACACGAGATCGAGCAGGTCGCCTCGGTGGTCGACGTGCTGCAAACGCCGGCGTTCCTGTGCCGTCAGACGGACTTCATTCACGCCTGCGCGCGTTCGGGCAAGCCGGTCAACATCAAGAAGGGCCAGTTCCTGGCACCGCACGACATGAAGAATGTGATCGACAAGGCGCGCGACGCGGCACGCGAAGCAGGCTTGTCGGAAGACCGTTTCATGGCGTGCGAGCGCGGTGTGTCGTTCGGTTATAACAACCTCGTATCGGACATGCGATCACTTGCGATCATGCGCGAAACCGGCGCGCCGGTGGTGTTCGATGCCACCCACTCGGTGCAGCTGCCGGGCGGGCAGGGCACCAGTTCGGGCGGCCAGCGCGAATTCGTGCCGGTCCTCGCACGTGCCGCCGTCGCGACGGGCGTGGCCGGACTCTTCATGGAAACCCATCCGAACCCGGCAGAAGCAAAGTCGGACGGTCCGAACGCGGTGCCGTTGCATCGCATGGCCGATCTGCTCGAGACGCTCTTGACGCTCGATCAGGCTGTGAAGCGCACGCCGTTCCTCGAAAGCAATTTCAACTGATGCAAGTGCGCGCGCTGTGCCTGCCCCTTCACCGGCGCGGCGCGTCTGAATCCGATTTGAACCCAATGGTCGTCAAAAGTGTCTGGTTAGAGGCGTCGTTGCGCACGCCAGACACCGTTTCACCGTCAGAATCCAACGCCATTTCTTGAGGAAACCATGAGTGCTATCGTAGATATCATCGGTCGGGAGATTCTCGATTCGCGAGGCAACCCCACTGTCGAATGCGACGTGCTGCTCGAATCGGGCACAATGGGCCGCGCTGCGGTGCCGTCGGGTGCATCGACAGGTTCGCGCGAAGCGATCGAACTGCGCGACGGCGAAACCGGCCGCTACGGCGGTAAGGGTGTGCTGAAGGCCGTTGAGCACATCAATACTGAAATCTCCGAAGCGATCATGGGCCTCGACGCTTCCGAGCAAGCCTTCCTCGACAAGACCCTGCTCGAGCTCGACGGTACCGACAACAAGTCGCGTCTGGGCGCGAACGCCATGCTGGCCGTGTCGATGGCCGTCGCCAAGGCAGCGGCTGAAGAAGCCGGCTTGCCGCTGTACCGCTACTTCGGCGGCTCGGGTGCGATGCAACTGCCGGTGCCGATGATGAACATCGTCAACGGCGGCGCGCACGCGAACAACAGCCTGGACATCCAGGAATTCATGATCGTCCCGGTCAGCCAGCCGACCTTTCGCGAAGCACTGCGCTGCGGCGCCGAAGTGTTCCACGCGCTGAAGAAGATCCTGAGCGACCGCGGTATGAGCACGGCAGTGGGCGACGAAGGCGGCTTCGCGCCGAACTTCGGCAGCAACGACGAATGCCTGTCTACCATCCTGCAAGCGATTGAAAAGGCGGGCTACCGCGCCGGTGAAGACGTGCTGCTGGCACTCGACTGCGCAGCGAGCGAGTTCTACCACGACGGCAAGTACCAGCTGGCGGGTGAAGGCCTGCAATTGTCGTCGACGGAATTTGCCGACTACCTGGGCGCGCTTGCCGACAAGTTTCCGATCGTCTCGATCGAAGACGGCATGCACGAAAGCGACTGGGCTGGCTGGAAGATCCTGACCGACAAGCTCGGCAAGAAGATCCAGCTGGTCGGCGACGATCTGTTCGTAACCAACACACGCATCCTGAAGGAAGGCATCGACAAGGGCATCGCCAACTCGATCCTGATCAAGATCAACCAGATCGGTACGCTGACGGAAACCTTCGCCGCCATCGAAATGGCCAAGCGCGCAGGCTACACCGCCGTGATTTCGCACCGCTCGGGCGAGACCGAAGATTCGACGATTGCGGACATCGCGGTCGGCCTGAATGCCGGTCAGATCAAGACGGGTTCGCTGTCGCGCAGCGACCGCATCTCGAAGTACAACCAGTTGCTGCGTATTGAAGAGGATCTCGGCGATATCGCAAGCTATCCGGGCAAGTCGGCGTTCTACAACCTGCGTTGACGTTGGCGCTGACCGCTGGTTTTGACCATTGAGCCGGTTACCCTTCGTTTCTGATTCGGCCCGCCGCCCTGCGTATAGCGCAGGGCGGCGTGTATTTATTGTGCTTACTTCATGCGGATTGTCACTGCTGTCCTGATCGCCCTGCTGGCGCTGATCCAGTACCCGCTCTGGTGGGGGCATGGCGGCTGGCTGCGCGTCCACGAGCTGCAAGGGGAGCTGGCGCAGCAACTGCAGAAGAACGCGGACGAAAAGCTGCGCAACGAGCGCATTGCCGGCGAAGTGCAGGATCTGCAGAACGGCACGGCTGCGGTGGAAGAGCGCGCGCGCTACGAGATGGGCATGCTCAAGGACGGCGAGGTGTTCGTGCAGTTCGTGTCGCCTAACGCACCGTTGCCCGCGCCGAATACGCCGCCGGTCACGACCTCGACGCGCGGCGAGATGTCAGCCGCGCCGGTGCGCGTCGTGCCGAATCCGGAGTCGCGAGCGAAGCCGGATCGCAAGCATGGCGGCAAGAACGCGAAGGATACGAGTTCGAAGGACAAGAAGCCTGCACACTAGGCGCGACAGCATGGCGCCTGCGCACCATCGCACCATCCGTCAAAACCGCCCCAGCGAAGCGGCTCAGCGGCGGATTACCAACCCCATCCCCAGCCGGGCGCGTAGCCATAACCCACACCGGCGCCCCAGCCCGGTCCCCAGCCGCCGCCATAGTAGCCGCCGTACACGGTGACAGGCGGGGTGTAATAACGCGCCCATGCCTGTGCGGCGGCATCGGCCGCAATGGCCTGGTTCTGCTCGCTCATCACCTGTTTGTCGATCGCGTCGTAGCGCTGGCGCTCTTCTTCAGTCAGGGGACGGGTGCCGTTCGGCAGGCCCGACTGGTCGGCCGGCAAGCGGCTGTAGATCGGCGACGGACCCGGCGGGTCCATCGTGCAACCGGCCAGCATGGCGCTGCCCGCGAGAAGCGATAGCGCAGCGGCGCTGCGCAGGGTGTGCCGCAACGGAGCAGGGTTCTTCACTTTTTCTTGACCTCCATCGGTCGGACGCCTAAGGAAAGATGAAGCAGAAGGCGCCGCCCATGATCCACGATACCGCGCCGCCGGCCGGCTGACCAGCCCCGTAGGCGGCGCGATCGACGCGTTTTAATGCCGCTGCTCGGCAGCGGGAGTGACTCCTTCTGAGAGCCCGCTGGCGACAAAAAGTTGCGCCACATCGACCGGATCGAATTCGTACCGCTGATTACAGAACTCGCAGTGAATCTCGACATGGCCGCGCTCTTCGAGCACGCCGTCGACTTCGTCGCGGCCCAGCATTTTTAGCATCGCGCCGACTTTTTCGCGCGAGCAGGTGCATTCGAAACGCGCCAGTGCCGGCTCGAAATGCTGGACGTTTTCTTGCCAGAAGAGGCGCCGGAATACGGTTTCCGGTTCTTCCTTCAACAGTTCGTCCTGTGACAGCGTGCTGCCGAGCGTGCAGACACGCTCCCATGTGTCGGCGTCGAGATCGCCCGGATGGGGGACGATGCCGCCGTCGCCGGGCAGCTTTTGCAGCAGCATGCCGACCGCGCGCTCGGTGTTGGCGGCGAGCCACAGACGCGTATCAAGCTGTTCCGAGTGGTGCATGTAGTGCTCGAGCACTTCCGCCATGGACTTGAGCGGACCGTCGACGCCCGACAGCGGCACGATACTCTGGTACGGCTGCTGGCCGGGCTGCTTGACGCGCGGGTCGAGCGTAATCACGCAGCGGCCATAACCGCTCGAGTTGACGAGCTCGATGAGGGTCGTGTCGTCGCCGATCGTGCTGTCCGCCTCACCCGAAAACTTGGCTGTGGCGCGCATCGACAGGTCGGAGCTGCACTGCACCACCAGCATCTTGACCGGGCCGTCGCCGAAAATCTGCATGATGAGCGTGCCATCGAACTTCAGGTTCGCGGACAGCAGCGCGCACGCGGCCATCATTTCGCCCAGCACGGTGCGCACCGGCGCCGGGTAGGCGCGGCGCGTCAGCACTTCCTGCCACGTGTTGCGCAGCGAAACGATTTCGCCGCGCACCGGCGCCGCGCTGAACATGAATTTTTGCAACTGGTCGTTCACAACTCTTCCTCGGTCGAATGGCGCAGCACAATGCTGCGCGTGCGCAGTGTGCGCAGCGGCTTGGCTAGCCGATGCGCACGAGCTGCGCCTTGAAATAGGCCCGGCGTTCCGCGTAATTGGCGGCGTTGCGGCGCAGGCCGGCGATCTCGGCTTCCGTCAGTTCACGGACAACCTTGGCGGGCGCGCCCAGAATCAGCGAATTGTCGGGAAATACCTTGCCCTCGGTGACGACGGCGCCGGCTCCGACCAGACAGTTGCGGCCGATGACCGCTCCATTCAAGACCACCGCCTGAATTCCGACGAGCGCGCCTTCCCTGATGGTGCAGCCATGCAGCATCGCCTGATGGCCGATCGTGACGTTGGCCTCGATCGTCAGCGGATAGCCCGGATCGGTATGCAGCACGGCGCCTTCCTGAACATTGCTTCCCGCGCCGACCGAAATCAGCTCGTTGTCGCCGCGAATCGCCGCGCCAAACCACACGCTCGAATTTTCCTCGAGCGCGACTTTGCCGATGATGGTCGCCGTATCCGCGACGAACACGCTTTCATGAATGGTCGGGGCTGCCTCGCCAAGCTTGTAGATTGCCACGGTGTCTCCTGTTGATCGGAGGTAGCGCTTTAGCGCTTACTCCGATCCCATGCAAGATGGTTGCTGTTGATCGGTCGCCCGCGCCTCCGGTCTCAGGCGCGGCGGCAGCGCAAAAGGCGCGCCGTATGGTCGAATCGCGTATTGTAAACGGTTGTGTGGATGGGCCGCGTGGCGCCCCCGGTTTGCGGGGGGATCCTCCCGGGCGACGCGTCGCGAGCCTGTTCGCGAGCGCTTGCGTCTATTTCCTGCATTTTTTCTTACGTCCTGATGAATTTCGCCGGCCTTTCCATGACGTCCCAACCGTCTTGCGCGCGCACCCAGGCGCTGGAGGCGCTATGCCAGCGCGATCCGCTGGCGAAGGCCGCCGTCGTGCGCGCGCTATATGCGGCCGTGCTCGGCGGCAGTTCGGCCTGCTCGCCTGCTGCCCTGATCGGGGAGCCACCCGGCTTGCCGGGGCGCCCGGAGCGGCCGGAGCTGGTCGAGCCGCGCAAGCTCGGGCGGCGCAGCATGCAGTCCCCGCAAGGGCGCGCGGTGCTGCTGCACGCGCTCGCGCACATCGAATTCAACGCGATCAACCTTGCTCTCGATGCGGTCTGGCGCTTTGCCGGCATGCCCGCCACGTTCTACACGGACTGGCTCAAAGTGGCGGCGGAAGAAGCGCATCATTTCTCGCTGCTGATCGCCCGGCTCGCAGAGTTTGGGCACACGTACGGCGATTTTCCCGCTCACGACGGCCTCTGGGATATGTGCGAGCGCACCCGCGGCGACGTGCTGGCGCGCATGGCGCTGGTACCGCGCACGCTGGAGGCGCGCGGCCTCGACGCCTCGCCGCCAATCCGCGCTCGGCTGCAGCAGGCGGGCGACCATGCGTCGGCGGCGATTCTCGACGTGATCCTGCGCGACGAGATCGGGCACGTGCTGATCGGCAACCGCTGGTTCCGCCACCTGTGCGAGCAAGGCGGGCTCGATCCGCATCCCACCTACGTCCGGCTCGCCGACCAGTATCACGCACCGAAATTGCGTGGTCCGTTCAATTTCGAAGCGCGCCGCGACGCCGGTTTCGACGAGGCGGAGCTGGCCGCACTGGCCGGGCTCGACGACAGCCCGCCGGCCACCGGCTGAGCCGTTCCTCCACACGGCGCGGCACCCATTCTCCGGTCCATCTCGTTATAATCGAACGACCATTCTTTTTCAGGTGCGCTGCGTTCATGAACACTTCCAAGTCCGACTTCGTATCCGTGCGCGGCGTGCGTCTGCACGTGCGGCGCTGGGGCAACCCGGACGCTCCGGCGCTTTTCATGCTGCACGGCTGGATGGACGTGGCGGCGTCGTTCCAGTTCGTCGTGGATGCTTTGGGTGGCGACTGGCAGGTGATCGCGCCGGACGCCCGCGGCTTCGGACTGTCCGACTGGCCGGCGGCCGAGCGGGGCGGCGGAGGCTACTGGTTTCAGGAATATCTGTCCGATCTGGATGCGCTGCTCGATCATTACGCGCCGTCCGGCGAAGTCAATCTGGTGGGCCACAGCATGGGCGCGAACGTGGTGTGCCTGTACGCCGGCGTGCGTCCGGAGCGGGTGCGGCGGGTGGTGGATCTGGAAGGCTTCGGCATCGCGGCGGCGAAGGCCAGCCAGTCGCCACACCGTTTGCGCAACTGGCTCGACGAGTTGCGCGAGCCGCCGCAACTGAAACGCTACGCGTCGCTCGATGAGGTCGTGGCGCGCCTTACCAGGACCAACCCGCGTCTCGCTCCCCCACGCGCCCGCTTTCTCGCCGAGCACTGGTCGAAGCCGGACGGCGAGGGCCGCTTCATGCTGCTCGCCGATCCGGCCCACAAGCTGCGTGGCCCGTTGCTGTACCGGCTCGACGAAGTCATGGCGGTGTGGGCCAGGGTGCGCGCCAAGGTGCTGCACGTCGAGGCCGCCGCCTCGCCGACGCTCGCGCAGATTGCCGGGGAGGTGCCGCTCGGCCAGTTCAAGGCCCGTTTCAGTGCCTTCCCCGACTGGCGCGAAAAGATTATCGACGACGCCGGCCACATGGTGCATCACGACCAGCCGGAGCAGGTTGCTGCGCTGGTCGAAGCGTTCTGCGCGTAAATTATTTTCGCCGCCTGAGATTTCCGCAAAGGATCGCGCGTCAGCGAATCGTCTGCGTTGCCTTACTGCGTTGCAGTAAAATGACTACAGAACCTTCTTAAGACGCCGATGAACGCCGACCTGCACTGTCACTCCACCGTTTCCGATGGCCAGTTTGCGCCTGCCGACGTCGCGCGTCGCGCGCACGCGGGCGGCGTCACGTTGTGGGCGCTGACCGACCACGACGAGGTGGGTGGCCAGCAAGAGGCGCGCAAGACCGCCGAGGAACTCGGCATGCGCTATCTGGGCGGCGTGGAAATCTCGGTGACGTGGGCCTCGCGCACGGTGCACATCGTCGGCCTGCACATCGATCCGGCCTGCCAGACGCTCATCGACGGTCTGGCGCGCACCCGTAACGGCCGCGCCGCGCGCGCCGAAGCTATCGGCGAGCAGCTCGCCACGCTGGGCATTCCGAATGCCTATGAGGGCGCGCTGAAGTTCGTCTCCAACCCGGACATGATTTCGCGCACGCACTTCGCCCGCTTCATGGTCGAAAGCGGTTACGCGGCCTCGACCCAGGACGTGTTCACGCGCTATCTCGGCGACGGCAAGCCGGGTTATGTGGCGCACCGCTGGTCGAAGCTGGGCGACGCCGTGCGCTGGATTCAGGCGGCGGGCGGCGAAGCCGTGATCGCCCATCCGGGACGTTATGACTACACGCCGGTTGAATTCGATGCGTTTTTCGGCGAGTTCATCGACCTCGGCGGCAAGGCCATCGAAGTCGTGACCGGCAGCCATACGCCGGACCAGTATCGCGAATACGCGGACGTCGCGCGCCGCTTTGGTTTCGAAGTATCGCGCGGCTCCGATTTCCACGCCGTCGGCGAGGGCCGTGTCGAGCTGGGCGGCCTGCCGCCGCTGCCGTCCGATCTGACGCCCGTCTGGGAACGCTGGCTGTGACGGCGCACGGTGCCACGGCGGCGCGCCTCGCGCGCGGGCCATCGCCGGCCTCCTGGCCGGCCGGGCCGGTCCAGTCCCTCGGATAATCACCATGTCCCAATTCTTTCGGCTCCATCCGGATAATCCGCAGCCGCGCCTCATCACGCAGGCCGCGCAGATCATCAATGACGGCGGTGTCGTCGCGCTGCCGACCGATTCGAGTTACGCGCTCGCCTGCCATCTCGACGACAAGGACGCCGTCGAGCGCCTGCGGCGCATCCGCGGCCTCGACGAACGCCAGTTGCTGGGCCTGCTGGTACGCGACCTGTCCGAGCTGGCAAACTTCGCCATGGTCGACAACCGTCAGTACCGGCTGATCAAATCGGTCACGCCAGGCCCCTACGTGTTCGTGCTGCAGGCGACCAAAGAAGTGCCGCGGCGCCTGTCGCACCCGTCGCGCAAGACCATTGGCCTGCGGGTGCCGGATCACGCGATCACGCTTGCGATTCTGGAAGAACTCGGCCAGCCGCTGCTTGGCACGACCCTGATCATGCCGGGCGAAACCCGGCCGCTGAACGACGCGGAAGAAATCCGCGCACGGCTCGAGAAACAGGTCGATCTGGTGATCGACGGCGGCGCGTGTCCGTGCGAGCCGTCGACTATCGTCGACCTGACGGGGGAAGAACCGGTGCTGGTGCGGGCAGGGCGCGGCAGCCTCGCCCCTTTTGGTCTCGAACAGCCCGCATGAGCGAAAGCGGACTGACGCGCGCAATCGCGTTGTTACAATAGCAGGCTATGGACTCTTCCCTGATACAGACCATCGCGGTCTACGCGTTGCCCGTCATTTTTGCCATTACGCTGCACGAAGCCGCTCACGGCTATGTGGCGCGGCTCCTCGGCGACAACACCGCTTACGCGCTCGGCCGCGTTTCGTTCAATCCGATGCGTCATATCGATCCGCTCGGCACGATCGCGATTCCGCTGTTGCTCTACTTTGCGACCAGCGGTGCGTTCATGTTCGGTTACGCCAAACCGGTGCCGGTAGCCTTCGGCAATCTGCGCAATCCGCGCTGGGGCAGCCTGTGGGTCGCGCTGGCGGGGCCCATGTGCAATTTCGTCCAGGCACTGTTGTGGGGCGTGTTTCGCATCGCGCTGGCGGTGCTGGGTATCGACGAGCCGTTCTTTACGCGCATGGCCCAGGCCGGCGTGCTCGTCAATCTGGTGCTTGGCGTGATCAACCTGTTTCCGCTGCCGCCGCTCGACGGCGGGCGCGTGCTGACCGCGCTGCTGCCGCCGCGTCAGGCGATTGCACTGTCGCGCCTCGAGCCATATGGCTTTTTCATCGTGATGGCGCTGGTGATGACAGGCGTCCTGACCCGCTATTGGCTGAACCCGCTCGTCAATCTTGGCTACGATGCGGTCAACGTCATCTTGACCCCTCTCGTTTCGCTTTTTCAATAAAACCATGTTCCCTGACCGTATCTTCTCCGGCATGCGGCCTACCGGCTCCCTGCACCTCGGCCACTATCACGGTGTGCTGAAAAACTGGGTCCGGCTGCAGTCCGAATATCCGTGCTTTTTCTGCGTGGTCGACTGGCACGCGCTCACGACGCACTACGAAACGCCCGAGGTGATCGAAAAGAACGTCTGGGAAGTGCTGATTGACTGGCTCGCCTCGGGCATCGATCCGGCGCAGGCCACGCTCTTCATCCAGAGCCGGGTGCCGGAACATGCGGAGCTGTCGCTGCTGCTCGGCATGAGCACGCCGCTTGGCTGGCTCGAGCGGGTGCCGACCTACAAGGAGCAGATGGAGAAGCTGAAGGACAAGGATCTGTCCACCTACGGCTTCCTGGGATATCCGGTGCTGATGGCGGCCGACATCCTGCTGTACCGCGCGTCGCTGGTGCCGGTGGGCGAAGATCAGGTGCCGCATGTCGAGATGACGCGGGAAATCGCGCGCCGCTTCAACTATCTGTACGGCCGTGAACCGGGCTTCGAAGAGAAGGCGAACGAAGCGGCGAAGAAGCTCGGCGGCAAGCGCTCGAAGCTGTACCACGAACTGCGCAACGCCTACCAGCAGGAAGGCGATGACGAAGCGCTCGAACAGGCGCGGGCGATGTTGCAGGAGTCGCAAAGCCTGTCGATGAACGATCGCGAGCGTCTGTTCGGTTACCTCGAAGGCTCGCGCAAGATCATTCTGGTCGAGCCGCAGGTCATGCTGACCGAGGCGTCGCGCATGCCGGGCCTCGACGGCCAGAAAATGTCGAAGTCTTACGGCAACACGATCGGCCTGCGCGAAGACGCGGAGACCATTACGAAGAAAGTCCGCACCATGCCGACCGACCCGGCGCGCGTGCGCCGCACCGATCCGGGCGATCCGGACAAGTGCCCGGTGTGGCAGTTGCACCAGGTCTACACCGACGAGACCACTCACGAGTGGGTGCAAAAGGGCTGCCGTTCGGCCGGTATCGGGTGTCTTGAGTGCAAGCAGCCGGTGATCGAAGGCATCCTGCGCGAACAGCAGCC
The DNA here is from genome assembly GCA_035948995.1 of Paraburkholderia sp. Taxonomy (GTDB): domain Bacteria; phylum Pseudomonadota; class Gammaproteobacteria; order Burkholderiales; family Burkholderiaceae; genus Paraburkholderia. The sequence goes on from DASZIR010000006.1 coordinate 39,447, forward strand.
GATGCTCGAGCGCGCGCAGAAATACATGGACGATCCGTCGCTCCTGCGCGCGATCGTCGCCGATGGCTGCGACAAGGCCCGCAAGTTCGCCACCGAAGCGATGCGCGATGTGCGTGAGGCGATGGGCCTCTCGTACAATTGACGCATTTGGGACGCGCCACGGGCAACCGGTTACCGCGATCATGAGTGAGCAGTCCTCTGCCGCCGCCCACGCGCCGCTCGGCGAGCCGTCGCAGTGGGTGCGACAGTGGGCGCATCTGGTCGCGCCCGGTGGCAACGTGCTCGATGTCGCCTCGGGAGCGGGGCGGCACGCCCGCTGGTTCGCCGCGCATGGCCATCCGGTGACCGCGCTCGACCGCGATGCGGTAGCGCTCGCCACGATGTGCGATGACGCGCGTATTTCGACGCTCGCCGCCGACCTCGAAGGCGCGCCCTGGCCACTGTCTGAGGACGCGAAATTCGCCGCGGTGGTGGTAACGAACTACCTGCATCGCCCGTTGTTTCCGCAGCTTTTGCAGGCGCTCGCGCCGGCGGGCGTGCTGATTTACGAGACCTTTGCGCACGGCAACCAGACCGTCGGCAAGCCGTCCAATCCAGCGTTCCTGCTCGCGCCTGGTGAACTGCTCGACGTCGTGCGTCCGCGGCTGCGGGTGGTCGCGTTTCAAGACGGTTTTCTCGCGCAGCCGCGTCCGGCTTACGTCCAGCGGATCTGCGCAATTCTGGAGGCGGAGCCAGCCGCCGGTCAGGGACAGGCGGCGCCCCCGTCTTGTTACGGGTTGGCTGGCTAATCCGCTACAATCGCGGTTTACTGATTAAATTCATGGCGTTTCATGACTAACGGCACTCACAGCGGTACTCACGGCAACGACGGCCCTCAGATTCGCGGCAGCATTCCCGCCATCATCACCCCGATGCTCGAAGACGGTAGCCTCGACCTGCCGGCGTTCCGCAAACTGATCGACTGGCATATCGAAGAGGGTACGGACGCGCTCGTCGTGGTTGGCACGAGCGGTGAATCGGCTACCCTGTCGGTCGAAGAGCATGTGCTGATGGTCAAGACCGCTGTCGAACATACGGCAGGCCGCATTCCGGTGATCGCTGGCTCGGGCGGCAATTCCACCACCGAGGCGATCGAGCTGACCCAGCAGGCCAGGCAGGTCGGCGCGGATGCCACGCTGCAAGTGGTGCCGTACTACAACAAGCCGACCCAGGAAGGCATTTACCGCCACTTCACGAAGATCGCCGAGACCGTCGATCTGCCGGTGATCCTGTACAACGTGCCGGGCCGCACGGTCGCGGATATGTCCAACGAGACGATCCTGCGTTGCGCCCAGGTGCCGGGCATCATTGGTGTGAAGGAAGCGACGGGCAATATCGACCGCGCCGCGCACCTGATCAAATCGGCGCCTGCCCATTTCGGCATTTACAGCGGCGACGATCCGACCGCGATCGCCCTGATGCTGCTGGGTGGCCACGGCAATATTTCCGTGACCGCGAACGTGGCGCCGCGCGCGATGAGCGCGCTGTGCAAGGCCGCACTGGCGGCCGACGCGAAAACCGCCCGCGAGATTCACCTGAAACTCCTGTCGCTGCACAAGAACCTCTTTATCGAATCGAACCCGATTCCGGCAAAGTGGGCGTTGCAGCAACTGGGGCGTGTGCAAGGCGGTATTCGCCTGCCGCTCACCCCGCTCGATGCGCGCTACCACGAAGTGGTGCGTGCGGCGCTGCGCGAAGCGGGCCTCTTGGGCTGAGTGGTTTCAGCTCCGAGCAGCCCGTCACCGGCATTTCCTTAACCGACGTCGATATCGCCCGCGTTCCCGGCATTGAACCAGGCACCGCGTTCCAGCTTCACGAAGGACCTCATGAAACGTTCCGCACTTTCCCTCCACGCAACCCGCATGGCGGCGCTGGCGCTTGCCCTGGTGACGCTCGCCGGCTGTGACACGCTGAACGACTGGTTTGCCTCCGACCGCGTCAATTACAAGGGCGCCGGCAGCGCGCCGCCGCTCAATGTGCCGAGCGACCTGCAGGCTACGCAGAGCCAGCAGAAATACGTGGCGCCGCCGGCTAACCTGGCGCTTGGCGGCGCGCCGACGCGTGCCGTGACGGCCGCCGGCAACGCCACCGAAGGCGTTCCGAGTGCGCAAGACCCGCTCGGCATGCACATCGAGCGCGACGGCGACCACCGCTGGCTGGTCGTCGACGGCCGTACGCCCGAGCAGTTGTGGCCCCAGTTGCAGGAATTCTGGCAGGAAAACGGCTTCGTGCTGAAGACCGATGCGCCGACCACCGGCATCATGACGACCGACTGGGCCGAGAACCGCGCCAACATTCCGGACGACTGGTTCCGCCGCACGGTCGGCAAGGTGATCGACTTCGCCTATTCGTCGGGCACGCGTGACAGCTTCCGTACCCTGGTGTCGCGCGGTTCGAACGACGTGACGGACATCTCCATCACGCATAGCGCAATGGAAGAAATGCTGACTGGCCAGGACAAGACGTCGTCGCGCTGGGTGGAGCGTCCGCGCGACCCGGCGCTCGAAGCGCTGTTCCTCGCGAAGCTGATGCAGAAATTTGGCCTGACGGACGCGCAGTCGAAGCAGTTGCTGACGGACGCCCGTCCGGCTACTGCGCCGGTCACGATCGATATGGCCGCTGGCGCTGCGACGCTCGACCTGCAGGAATCCTTCGACCGCGCCTGGCTGCGCGTGGGCCTCGCGCTTGACCGCACCAACTTCGCGGTCGATAACCGCGATCGCGAGAAGGGCATCTACTACGTGCGCTACGCAGACTCGATGCAAGAGTTGAAGAAGGAAGGCCTGTTCGGCAGGCTGTTCTACAGCGGTAATTCCAAGAAGCCGGCCCAGGAATTCCTCGTGAACGTGCGTTCGAAGGGCGACTCGCTGACCCAGGTGGCGGTGGTCGATGCCAACGGGCAGATCGATACCTCGTCGGACGCGCAGCACATCGTCTCCCTGTTGCACGCGCAACTCAACTAAGGCGGACCGTGAGGTTTGCCAGCCTGGGAAGCGGCAGTGAAGGCAATGCTTTGCTCGTCGAAGTGCAAAGCGGCGCGACCACCACGCGCGTCCTGCTCGACTGCGGCTTCTCGGCCAAGGAAGTCGAGCGCCGTCTGCTGCGGCTCGGCTTGGGCGTCGAGGCCCTCGACGCCATTCTGATTACCCACGAACACAGCGACCACATCGGCAGCGCCTTGACGCTGGCGCGCAAGGCGTCGATTCCGCTGTACATGAGTTGGGGCACCGCGCGCGCAGTAGGCGCGGACGAGGCCGACGTCGACCTGCACGTGCTGTGGGGCGACGAAGCCGTCGCGATCGGCGACGTGAGCGTGCTGCCCTATACCGTTCCCCACGATGCCCGCGAACCCTTGCAATATGTGCTGTCCGACGGCGCGGGCCGGCTGGGTGTGCTGACTGACGTCGGTACCTCCACGCCGCACATCAGCGCGGTGCTGAGCGGCTGCGATGCGCTCGTGCTCGAATGCAATCACGACGTGCGGATGCTGGCGGCGAGCCGCTACCCGCAGTCGCTAAAGGCGCGCATCGGCGGTAACCATGGTCATTTGAACAACGAGGCCGCCGCCGGGATCCTCGCGTCGCTAGACCGCTCGCGTTTGCGTCATCTGGTCGCGGCGCATCTGAGCCAGCAGAATAATTCGCCCGAACTCGCACGGGCCGCGATGGGCGGCGTGTTAGGTGCGGCTGCAACCGAGGTCGTGGTGGCGTCGCAGGATGACGGCTTTGACTGGCTGAGCCTCTGACCGGAAAACGCCGCTTCAGCGCACGTCCTCCAAAACCTCCAAAACAAAACGCCCATGACAGTCAATTGTCATGGGCGTTTTGTTTGATGCGGGCAGCAGCTATCTTGCGGTTCGCTCAGCAGGTGCTGCTGGAAAGCCGAGGGCCGTTTGCCTGCTGCTTTCCGCAGGCGCCAGACTTTGGTGCCTGCCTTGGTTGCGGACCCTAGTTACGGTTGCCGCCGAAAATGCCGAGCAGCGCCAGCAGGTTGACGAACACGTTATACAGGTCCAGGTAGATTGCCAGCGTGGCCGTGATGTAGTTCGTCTCACCGCCGTTCACCACGCGCTGCACGTCGAACAGCATGTAAGCCGAGAAGATCGCGATGGCGAGGACCGACACCGTCAGCATCAGCGCTGGCAACTGCAGGAACATGTTCGCCACCATCGCCAGCAGCAGCACGATCACGCCGACGAACAGCCACTTGCCGAGACCCGAGAAGTCGCGCTTGCTGACCGTGGCGATGGTTGCCATCGCAGCGAAGATCACACCGGTGCCACCGAACGCCAGCATGATGAGCGACGGACCGTTCGAAAAGCCGAGGATGAAGCTCAGCATGCGCGAGAGCATCAGGCCCATGAAGAACGTGAAGCCGAGCAGCACGAACACGCCGACCGCGCTGTCTTTGGTGCGCTGGATCGCGAACATGAAGCCAAAGGCGATCGCGAAGAACGCGAGCATGCTCATGGCCGGGCTGGTGGCCGCGAACAGCGAGAAGCCGGTGGCAACGCCGACCCACGCGCCGAGCACCGTCGGCACCATGGACAGCGCCAGCAGCCAGTACGTGTTGCGTAGCACGCGGTTACGGGTTTCGGCCGTGCTGACAGCGCCATTGCGGCCAAAGCTATAGGGATGTTCGTTCATGGTTTCTCCTTGCGTCAGGCGCAGTGAATCGCCGTGGTTATGCAGCACCGGCCGGCGCTTTCGCCGCCAGCCGTTAGATCTGTACACCCTTAAGATTAGTGCCACAGCGAGGAGTTTCAATGCCCCGCGGCTGACGCTAATTACAAAAAGTGACTCCAGCCTGGAGTCTTTCGGTACTGTAAGGGTTCAATCGCAATCATACATGGGAACATGCTACAATAGCGGATTCATTTGAATCTGTAACCTCTTAATTTTCTGGAGTTTTTATGGCGATCGAACGCACCCTGTCGATTATCAAGCCGGACGCAGTGGCCAAGAACGTGATCGGTCAGATCTACAGCCGTTTCGAAAACGCTGGCCTGAAGGTCATTGCAGCTCGCATGGTCCATCTGTCGCGCGCTGACGCAGAAAAGTTCTACGCTGTGCACGCTGCACGTCCGTTCTTCAAGGACCTTGTCGACTTCATGATCTCCGGCCCGGTGATCGTGCAGGCGCTGGAAGGCGAAAACGCTATCCTGAAGCACCGCGACCTGATGGGCGCAACGGATCCGAAGAAGGCGGAACAGGGCACTATCCGCGCTGACTTCGCAGACAGCATCGACGCGAACGCCGTGCACGGTTCGGACGCCCCGGAAACGGCCAAGGTCGAGATCGCGTTCTTCTTCCCCGAAGTCAACGTTTACTCGCGCTAATCGCTCGGCGAAGTAGTAAGGTAAAGCAGCAGGAACGGGCGCGAACGGCACAAGCGTTCATTGCAGCTTGTTGCATGAACGGAAGTCTCGCACTGAAATGGCAGGATTCGATATGACGAGTAGTCCAACCGTCAACCTTCTCGATCTGGACGCCCAGGGGCTCGTCGCCTATTGCGACAGCCTGGGCGAGAAGCCGTTTCGCGCCAAGCAATTGCAGCGCTGGATTCACCAGTACAACGCCGCAGACTTCGACGGCATGACCGATCTGGCGAAGTCGTTGCGCGAAAAGCTGAAGGGGCGCGCAACCATCGCGATGCCCGGCATCGTCAGCGATCACATCTCTACGGACGGCACGCGCAAGTGGCTGATCGACGTCGGTAACAGCAATGCGGTTGAAACCGTCTTCATCCCCGAAGAAACCCGGGGCACGCTGTGCGTGTCGTCGCAGGCGGGGTGCGCGGTCAACTGCCGGTTCTGCTCCACCGGCAAACAGGGTTTCTCACGCAATCTCACCACCGGCGAAATCATCGGCCAGCTGCGCATGGCCGAATTCGCGCTGCGTGCCTCGCTTGGCACGGCTGGCGGCCGGGCGGTGGGAGGCGAAGGCAAGGGCGAACGGGTCGTCACGAACGTTGTGATGATGGGCATGGGCGAGCCGCTCCTGAATTACGACGCGGTCGTGCCGGCCATGCGCCTGATGCTCGACGACAACGCGTACGGCCTGTCGCGCCGGCGCGTCACGCTCTCAACCTCGGGCGTGGTGCCGATGATGGACCGGCTCGGCGCGGATCTGCCGGTGGCGCTCGCGGTTTCACTGCATGCGCCGACGGACCCGTTGCGCGACATGCTGGTGCCGCTCAACAAGAAATATCCGCTGCGCGAATTGATGGCGGCGTGCCAGCGCTATCTGAAAGTCGCGCCGCGCGATTTCATTACGTTTGAATACTGCATGCTCGACGGTGTCAACGACAGCGAGGCGCAGGCGCGCGAACTGCTCGCCGTGACGCGCGACGTGCCGTGCAAATTCAACCTGATTCCGTTCAATCCGTTCCCGGAGTCTGGGCTGATCCGCTCGAAGAACGAGCAGATCAGGCGGTTCGCGCAGGTGCTGATGGACGCGGGCGTCGTCACCACGGTGCGCAAGACGCGCGGCGACGACATCGACGCGGCGTGCGGTCAGCTCGCAGGCGCGGTCAAGGATCGTACCCGTCTTGCTGAGCGTACGGGTCGCGCGGCCAAGGTGATCGAGGTGCGCGCAGTGTGAGCACGGTGGCGGGGAGTGCGGGTCGCGAAGCTGCGAAGCGCAAAAAACCTGCCGTGCCGCACAGAGTTGAAAAGAAAGTTTGCAGAAGCGATCGGAAGCGGCACACGAGGCCGCACATTTTGTTATAAACGGTCTACGCAACCGACTCGAGGCATGGCGCCTCAATGGTTCGCACGTAAAAAAGAATCGACGCGAAAGGATTTGGGATGAGCGAGCCGCAGCACCCGCACCCGCAGGACACAGGGACCAACTCAGGCCATCCGGCGCCGGCAGCCGCACGGGCTGTGGTGCAGCCTGCTGTGCAGACGGGGTTGGACTCGCTGATG
>DASZIR010000007.1:0-33707 GCA_035948995.1 Paraburkholderia sp.
CGTTACCGCATTCGCATGCAAGACTCGGTTCCGGCTGCTGGCTAGGCTTTACCGGGAGGGATTCGAACCCTCTGAACTCCAACACGTGGTTTCCGCCAGCTTCGGCTTCCCCCACTACCAGATTTATCCTGGCGCGACCACATCCATTCGAGCGATGTGAATATGAAAGCGCGTGACGCGCAACGCATCCGGCACGGCCTCGAGACCAAACGTCCACCGGTACACTCCGTGCCCCACGCGCAACGCTCCGGTGGCCGGTTCGCGCATGAGGACGAGCCACGGCAACGCCTCGATCTCGTTGTTCACCACCGGCAGGGAATCGCACACGTAGCAGGTGCGGCACTGCGCGTACTGTGCCCCGAAATCGCTGACGAGCGTCTTCGCGATCGCCGCCGTTCCGACCGTGCGGGCCGGGAACGCGATATTCGAGGTCGCCAGCGAAAAGGTGAGCACGGCGTCAGGCGCGAAGACTTCGGCGATACGCTCCGGCCGCGTGTTGTCCTTCGCGTCGATATAGGTTTCGAGCGCGTGGCGGTAGCGCGCGAGCGGCGGGGTGGTCATGCGAGCGGGTCTCCGTTGAACGGGCCGCGCCACTTTAGCGTGCCGCTGCCCGTCAGGCACCCATGCACCTGATGCGCTCAGGGTCTTGCCGCATGGCTTTTTGGCTCATGCCCGGCGCGGCCCAGTTCGATTCACCTCACCACGCACCAGCAGCAGCGTGGCGCCCGTGCACAACCAGCATCAAGGCTTCTGCAACAACGCCTTCAGACTCGCAAGCCGGTCTTTGGGCGACATCGGCGCTTCTTCCGGTGTGGGCGGCGGCGCTTCATCCAGGCCCATTTCCGGAATGAAGCGCGACGGCTCGCACACCACCGTTTCACGCGCGCGCTTTCTCTTCTTGCACCAGTTCAGATGCAGGCTGCGCTGCGCACGCGTGATCGCCACGTACATCAGGCGGCGCTCTTCCTCGATGCGCGCATCGTCGATGGGTGCGTCGTCCGAGCCGCCGCGATGCGGCATGATGCCTTCCTCGACGCCCACGAGAAACACGTGCGGATACTCGAGCCCCTTCGACGCGTGCACCGTAGAAAGCCGCACCGCATCCGGATCCTCTTCCTTGCCTTCGAGCATCGACATCAGCGCGACCGTCTGGATCAGCCCAAGCAGATTCTTGCCGGTATCGGCAAGGCCGTCGGCGTTGTCGTAGCCGGTGGCCTCGCTGCCCGCCTCAGGCTCGGGCTTGGTGCCCTTGCGCTTTAACCACTCGATAAACTCCAGCACGTTCTGCCATTTCGACTGCGCCTGACGCTCGTCGAATGCGTCGTACAGGTAGGCCTCGTAGTGGATCGCGTCCATCAGGTCGTTGAGCACCTCGCTGGCGGGATCTTTTTCCGCGCGATCGGTAAGGCGCTGCATGAAATCGCAGAAGGTGCGCAGCGGCTCGACCTGGCGCGTGGACAACCGCGCCTCGATGCCGCCCATATACACCGCCTCGAACAGCGACACCTTCGCCTGGCCCGCGAACGAACCAAGCGCTTCGAGGGTCGTGTTGCCCACGCCGCGCCGCGGCGTAGTGATCGCGCGGATGAACGCAGGATCGTCGTCGGCGTTGGCGATCAGGCGCAGATACGCGCAGATATCCTTGATCTCGGCCTTATCGAAGAACGATTGCCCGCCCGACAGCACATACGGAATCCGCTCGCGGCGCAGCACCTGCTCGAAGATGCGCGCCTGGAAATTGCCGCGATACAGGATCGCATAGTCGCGAAACTGCGCGCGCCGCTCGAACTTGTGCGCGGACAACCGGAACACCACGGATTCGGCTTCGTGTTCTTCGTCGTTGCAGCCGGTCACGGTGATCGTGTCGCCCATGCCGTGTTCGGACCACAGCTTCTTTTCGAACAGCTTCGGGTTGTTCGCGATCACGTTGTTCGCGGCGGTCAGGATGCGCACCGTCGAACGGTAGTTCTGCTCGAGCTTCACCAGATGCAGCTTCGGAAAGTCCTTGCCCAGCTGCGCGAGGTTTTCCAGCGTCGCGCCGCGCCAGCCGTAGATGGCCTGGTCGTCGTCGCCCACCGCCGTGAACGCCGCGCGCGGGCCGGCCAGCAGCTTGAGCAGTTCGTACTGGCACGCGTTGGTGTCCTGGTACTCGTCGATCAGCAGATAACGCAGCTTGTTCTGCCAGCGCTCGCGCACCTGCTCGTTCTTCGCGAAGAGCTCGGCGGGCAGGCGGATCAGATCGTCGAAATCCACCGCCTGATAAGCGTGCAGCGTGGCGACGTAGTTGCGGTACACAATCGCGGCCTGATGCTCGTCTTCGTTGGCTGCAATCGCCATGGCCTCGTCCGGCATGATCAGGCCATTCTTCCACAGGGAGATGATCGACTGGATCTTGCGGATGAACCCCTTGTCCGTCGAGCCGACCTGTTCCTGGATCATGCCGAAGCAGTCGTCCGAATCCATGATCGAGAACTGCGGTTTCAGGCCAACGTGTTCCGCCTCCTGGCGCAGGATCTGCACGCCGAGTGAGTGAAACGTACACACCGTCAACTGGTTGACGGGCACCCTGCGGCCTTCCTTGCCGGGTGTCGTCAGGGTCTTGCCTTCGAGCAGCTTGCCGACGCGCTCGCGCATTTCCGCCGCCGCCTTGTTCGTGAAGGTGACGGCTGCGATATGGCGCGGCTCGAAGCCTTTGACTTCGATCAGGTGCGCAATCTTCTGCGTAATCACGCGCGTCTTGCCACTGCCTGCGCCGGCAAGCACGAGACAGGGACCATCGAGATAGCGCACCGCTTCGTTTTGGGCGGGGTTCAGGCCTGCGGACATCGTTTGTGGATGGGGGTGTTGCGGTTGAGGGCGCGGTGCGGCGAGGGACAGCGCCGCGTAGTGCGGTGCGGCGGTGGGCATGCCGGCTGAACCGTCTCGCGCGAGAGCAGCGATGCTAACACGGATGCCTGCGGCGAATGCCCCGATGGCTGCCCGCACGGATGTCCCAAACCTGCGGCAAGGCACATCCCGTGGCCGGCCTGGGTGCCCACTGAGCGGCCACTGAGCGCCCACCGAGCAAGCCCCGCGCCGACCATGCCACAATTACAGGTCACGCGCTGCCGCCGCGGTGGCAAAGCGGCGCGTTATTTTTGCAGGAAGCTCACATGTCTGCACCGCTGAAAACAGGATTGATGGGTTATGGTTTTGCCGGCGCAACCTTCCACGCCCCGGTGATCGAACACTGCGGCCGGGCCACCGTCGCCGCGATTGCGACCAGCAAGGCCGAGCCGGCCCGCGCCGACTATCCGCGCGCCACGGTCGTGCCGGATCTCGACGCGCTGCTTGCGCTCGACGACATCCAGTGCGTGGTGATCGCCACGCCGAACGACACCCACTTCGAGTTCGCCAGACGCACACTCGAAGCGGGCAAGCACGTCGTCGTCGACAAGCCCGTCACGCTGACGGCCACCGAGGCGCTCACGCTCGCCAATCTCGCGCTGGCGCACGGCCTCACCTTTGCGCCGTTTCACAACCGCCGCTGGGACGGCGATTTCCTCACCGTGCGCGAGCTGCTGGCGAGCGGCCAGTTGGGCCGCGTCACCCATTACGAATCGCACTTCGACCGCTTCCGTCCCGACGTGCGGCCGCGCTGGCGCGAAGAGGCGTCGCGCGGCGGCGGCCTGCTGTTCGATCTCGGGCCTCATCTGATCGATCAGGCGCTCACCTTGTTCGGCACCCCGGCCACCGTGTCGGCTACCGTCAAGACGCACCGCGACGGGGGCGGGGCAGCGGATTACGTTCATCTTCAGCTCGGCTACACCGACCTCGAGGTGGTCCTGCACGCCAGCGCCCTGAGCGCGCTCGCGCCGCCGCGCTTTGCCATCGACGGCACGCGCGGCAGCTTCGTCAAGCGTGAGCTGGACACCCAGGAAGATCAGCTGAAAGCCGGCCTGCGGCCCGGCGACGCCGGCTTCGGCGGCGGCAACCCTGCGGGCCTGCTACGCGTGCTGGACGCAGGCAACCAGGAAGTCGAGCGCGCACTGCCGACCCGCGACGGTGACTACGTCGGCTTCTATCGGGCGCTGGCGGCCACGATCCAGGACGGCGAGCGCTTCCCGGTCAGCCCGCAGGACGCGGTCGACGTGATGACGATCATCGAACTGGCCGCGCGCAGCGAACAGGAAGGCCGCCGTCTGCCATTCGAGCGCATCCGCTGATATCAGCGGCCTAACGTGCAGCTAACAGTTCCGAAAGGAACCGCCCGTTACAAAATATTCACGGTCTCAGGTCATCGTGTCGCCGCGCCAGGGCGTTGCTACACGGTATCGATCTGACCATCGATCAAAAAGATGACGACCGCAACTTTATTGCATGGTGCCGGAGTAAGTGCCTTGTACTAACTCCGGCCGACAAAGGAGAGCAGGTATGCAACGTTTCATCCGTGCGCTGGCTGGCTGCGCGCTGGTTTCTTCGCTGGCCGCCTGCGTGGTGTCGCCGCCGCCCCCGCCGCCGGCACCGCACCCGGACGCGCACGAAATCGCCGAGCAACGCCTCAGGCAGGTTTACGGCCGCATCGACAACCTGAGCCACCGCATCGACGCACACGTCAATCAGGGCTACTACCCGCCGCCGCAAGGGGGCTCGCTGCATCACCGGCTCGACGTGATCGGCCAGGAAGCGCGCGACATGGCCGCGCAGCATGGCGGCGGCTTGTCCGGCGACGAACAGCGCGTGCTGAATCAGGAACTCGACGGCGCAGCACACGCGATCGGCGAATAAGCCTGCGGTAATCCGCCGTCCCGGCACAAGGCGCGGGGGGTCACTTCCCGCGCTTTTTTTTGGCGTGAGCGCGCCGGCCGCACCGCCACGGTTCGCTGTGTATCCCGATTTGACAAGCCTCCGGGGCTCGCGTACATTCGCCGCACGCGTCGGGAGAGCGCGCTGGCCGCTGTAGTTTTCGCAGGCCGCGCCGCCGAAGGGGCACACCCACAAACTCTCAGGCAAAAGGACCGACCGCGTCGAGAAACCCGTCTGACACCGGCACCGTCCGGGCTTACTCAGGCACCCGGTTTTTCGCACTCTGGAGAGCGGCAGTAGCCACCGGCATCGAGCAGCAACGAGCCAGGCAGGCTGCCCACCGAAGGGGCGCGCGTTTCACCGTGACGGTCGCACAATCGCACGGCAGCGCAATCTCTCAGGTATCGAGGACAGAGGGGTCATGCAGGACATCGCTCGCAGGCAGCAAGGCCGCGAGGGGTCGAGCCGCATGGCCTTTTTGTTATCCGTCGAGAATGCCTGAGGCCCTGATGACCGAACTCAAACACACCCCGCTTAACGCCACCCATCGCGCGGCGAACGCCCGCATGGTCGATTTCGGCGGCTGGGACATGCCCGTCAACTACGGCTCGCAGATCGACGAACACCGCGCGGTGCGTACCGACGCCGGCATGTTCGACGTGTCGCACATGTGCGTGGTCGATTTCACCGGCGAGCGGGTGCGCGCCTTCTTCGAATTCGCCGTTGCCAACAACGTCGGCAAGCTGCAAACGCCGGGACGGGCGCTCTACTCCTGTCTGCTGAACCCGAACGGCGGCGTGATCGACGATCTGATCGTCTATTACTTCAGCGAAGCTCATTTCCGCGTAGTGGTCAATGCCGGCACCGCCGGCAAGGACATCGCCTGGTTCGGCCAGCTGAATGCCGAAGGCAGCTACGGCCTCACCATCACGCCGCGCCGCGATCTCGCGATCGTCGCCGTGCAGGGCCCGAACGCCCGCGACAAGGTCTGGCAGGTCGCCCCGTCCACCCGCACCGCCACCGAACTGCTCAAGCCCTTTAACGCCGCCATCGTCGACAGCACGCCATTCGGCGAATTGATGATCGCGCGAACCGGCTACACCGGCGAAGACGGCTTCGAAATCGTGCTGCCGGCCACCTCCGTCTGCGAGTTCTGGGACGCGCTGCAGCGCCAGGGCGTGCGCCCCGCCGGTCTCGGCGCACGCGACACGCTGCGCCTCGAAGCGGGCATGAACCTCTACGGCCAGGACATGGACGACAATGTCTCGCCGCTGGACGCCGGCCTCGCATGGACGGTCGATCTGACTTCGCCGCGCGATTTCGTCGGCAAGTCGACGCTCGAGGCGAACGGCTCGCAAGCCGCGTTCGTCGGCCTGATCCTGCAAAAGGAAAACGGCAAGGCGGGCGGCGTGCTGCGCGCGCATCAGAAGGTCGTCACGCCGTACGGCGACGGCGAAATCACGAGCGGCACTTTCTCGCCGACCATGCAGGAATCCATCGCCTTCGCGCGTGTGCCGAAGGGCGTGAAAGCGGGCGATATCGTCCACGTGCAGATCCGTGACAAAGCCCTTCCCGCAAGCGTGGTAAAACTGCCGTTCGTGCGCAACGGCAAAGTGCTCGTCGCCTGAGCCGGACCGTCGCGTGCGCTACCCCTTTTAAGTCATTCCCGAACACACCGCATAGGAGCATCCGATGAGCATCCCGGCCGATCTGAAATACACCGAATCGCACGAATGGGTCCGCACCGAAGCAGACGGCACGCTGACCGTCGGCATCACCGACCACGCGCAAGAAGCGCTCGGCGACATCGTCTTTTTCGAAGTCCAGGAACTGGGCAAGAGCGTGGACGCAGGCGACACCGTCGCGGTCATCGAATCCGTGAAAGCCGCGTCCGATATCTACGCGCCGGTCGCGGGCGAAATCATCGAAGCGAACACGGCGGTGGCTGACACGCCTGACGCCGTCAACAGCGCGCCGTACGACAGCTGGCTGTTCAAGATCAAGCCGGTTGCGGGCGCTTCGCTCGACCGTCTGATTGACGCCGACGCTTACAGCAAGTCCATCGGCGCCTGAGCATTTAAAACCCGTCTTAACCGTCAGGTGCGGCGTCCTGCGAACGAGGATGGCCGCACCGCCAGGAACACCCCATGAAGCTCGAACACCCGGATCGTCTGATGAACCGCACTCCTCTCTCGCTCGCCGCGCTCGAAGTGCATGATGCCTTCGCTGAACGGCACATCGGCCCGGATTCGGCCGACCAGCAAGCGATGCTCGAAGCCCTCGGCTTCGCGTCGCGCGCCGCGCTGATCGACGCCGTGATTCCGCAGACGATCCGCCGCAGCGAAACGCTGCCGCTCGGCCCCTTCGCCCGGCCAAAGAGCGAAGCCGAAGCGCTCGCCGCGCTGCGTGAACTGGCGGACAAGAACCAGGTGTTCCGCTCGTATATCGGGCAGGGCTATTACAACGCGCACACCCCGACGGTGATCCTGCGCAACGTGCTCGAGAACCCGGCCTGGTACACGGCCTACACGCCGTATCAGCCGGAAATCTCGCAGGGCCGTCTGGAAGCGCTGCTGAACTTCCAGCAGATGATCATCGACCTGACGGGTCTGGACATCTCCAACGCGTCGCTGCTCGACGAGGCCACCGCCGCCGCCGAAGCAATGACGCTGCTGCAGCGCGTCGGCAAGCCGAAGTCGAACGTGTTTTACGTCGCCGACGACGTGCTGCCGCAAACCATCGAAGTGGTGAAGACACGCGCCACGCCGGTCGGCATCGAAGTGAAGGTCGGCCCTGCTGAGGAAGCCGCCGGCGCCAATGCGTTCGGCGTGCTGCTGCAGTATCCGGGCGTGAACGGCGACGTGCGCGACTACCGCGCGCTGTCCGAAGCCATCCACGCAGCAGGCGGCCACGTCGTCGTCGCCGCCGACCTGCTGGCGCTCACCATGCTCACGCCGCCCGGCCAATGGGGCGCGGACGTGGCTGTCGGCAACACGCAGCGTTTCGGCGTGCCGGTTGGCTTCGGCGGCCCGCACGCGGCCTACCTCGCCGTGCGCGACGAATTCAAGCGCCAGATGCCCGGCCGCCTGGTCGGCGTGACCGTCGATGCCCAAGGCAAGCCCGCGCTGCGTCTCGCGCTGCAAACGCGCGAACAGCATATCCGCCGCGAAAAGGCGACCTCGAACGTGTGTACCGCGCAAGCACTGCTCGCGATCATGGCCAGCATGTACGCGGTCTACCACGGCCCGCAAGGCCTGAAGATGATCGCGCAGCGTGTGAACCGCATCGCCGCGCTGCTCGCAGCGGGCGCAAAAAAGCTCGGCTACACGCTCGTCAACGAAAGCTTCTTCGACACGCTGACGTTCGAAACCGGCGCACGCACCGAGACGTTGCACGACGCGGCGACGGCCAAGCGCATCAATCTGCGCCGCGTGAGCGATACGCGCGTCGGCATCTCGATTGACGAAACCACCACGCGCGGCGACCTGGCCGATCTGCTCGCGGCATTCGCGCAAGCGGCCTTTGTCGACGAAGTGCCGCAAATCGACGCGCTCGACGCTGAACTGCCCGCAGAAAGCACCGTGCCGGCGGCACTCGAACGCACCAGCGCGTACCTCACGCACCACGTCTTCAACCGTCACCATTCCGAAACGGAAATGCTGCGCTACCTGCGCAGCCTCGCCGACAAGGACCTGGCGCTCGACCGCTCGATGATCCCGCTCGGCTCCTG
Source organism: Paraburkholderia sp. (assembly GCA_035948995.1). GTDB lineage: Bacteria > Pseudomonadota > Gammaproteobacteria > Burkholderiales > Burkholderiaceae > Paraburkholderia. The sequence continues at coordinate 8,516 of DASZIR010000007.1, forward strand.
CACGATGAAGCTGAACGCGACCTCGGAAATGCTGCCGGTCACGTGGCCCGAGTTCGGTCAGATTCACCCGTTTGCCCCCGCCGAGCAAACGGTCGGCTACCGCGAAATGATCGATCAGCTCGAGCAGATGCTGGTTGCGGCCACCGGTTATGCAGCCGTGTCGCTGCAGCCGAACGCCGGCTCGCAAGGTGAGTACGCGGGCCTGCTGATCATCCACGCGTACCACGCGTCGCGTGGCGAAGGCCACCGCAACGTCTGCCTGATCCCCGCCTCGGCGCACGGCACGAATCCGGCATCGGCGCAGATGGCCGGCATGCAGGTCGTGGTGGTGGCGTGCGATGCGCAGGGCAACGTGGATATCGAAGACCTGAAGGCGAAGGCCGCGCAGCACGCGGACAAGCTCGCCGCCATCATGATCACGTACCCGTCGACGCACGGCGTGTTCGAGGCAAACGTCCGCGAAATCTGCGAGATCGTGCATGCGCACGGCGGCCAGGTGTATGTGGACGGCGCCAACATGAACGCGATGGTCGGCCTCACGGCGCCGGGCCAGTTCGGCGGCGACGTGTCGCACCTGAACCTGCACAAGACGTTCTGCATTCCGCACGGCGGCGGCGGACCGGGTGTCGGTCCGGTCGCGGTCGGCGCGCACCTCGCGAAGTTCTTGCCGAACCAGGTTTCGTCGGGCTACGAGCGCACGCCGAACGGCATCGGCGCCGTTTCCGCCGCGCCGTACGGCTCCGCCTCGATCCTGCCGATCTCGTGGATGTACATCGCGATGATGGGCGCGAAGAACCTCACAGCGGCAACCGAAACCGCGATCCTCAACGCCAACTACGTTGCCAACAAGCTCGCGCCGCACTATCCGGTGCTGTACTCGGGCCCGGGCGGACTGATCGCGCACGAATGCATTCTCGATCTGCGTCCGATCAAGGAAACGAGCGGCATCAGCGTCGACGACGTCGCCAAGCGGCTGATGGATTACGGCTTCCACGCGCCGACCATGAGCTTCCCTGTGCCGGGCACGCTGATGGTCGAGCCGACCGAATCGGAATCGAAGGAAGAACTCGACCGCTTCATCGAAGCGATGATCGCGATCCGCGAGGAAATCCGCGCCGTCGAGCAAGGCCGCTCGGACCGCGAAGACAATCCGCTCAAGCACGCGCCGCATACCGCGGCCGTAGTGATTGCGGACGCCTGGAAGCATGCGTACACGCGGGAAACCGCCGCCTATCCGCTGCCGTCGCTCATCGCGAAGAAGTACTGGCCGCCGGTAGGCCGTGCGGACAACGTATATGGCGACCGCAACCTGTTCTGTTCGTGCGTGCCGATCGCGGATTACGCGTAACGCCGCCGCTACCGCTGTCCTGAACCGCGCACCACCTTACGGTGGCGCGCGGTCCTGTCGTTCGTCCCCGGGAACGGCTAACATCACACACCGAATCAGCCCAACGAAGGAGTTTCGCATGGCGCGAAAGGTGCTAATGATGCAAAGCCGGAGCCACTCGAGGCCCATGCTGTCGTGGCAGGCCGCGGGCACGCCGCTGGCCACGCTGCTGCTGGTGTGCGGCGCAGTCGTGCTGCCGGCCCGGCACGCCCGCGCAGCGATGAATTTTTGTGCAGCGCCCGCGCTGCAGACCAGCGAACGCACGAATGCCGATCCCGGCGTCAAGGCACTGGTCAGCAATGTGCAGGCGCACCTGAACGAGCCCGCGCATGCGGTAGCCCGGCTGCATACGGAAGGCACCCTGCCGCATGAAGGCATTTACGACCAGAGCGTCGAAGCGGAGAAGGATCTCGATCTGCTGCGCGACGCCGCGCTCGCCTGGCGCGCCACCAGCGACGATCGCTATCTGAAGCTGGTGGACCGTCTGCTGTACGTGTGGGTGACGACCTATGAACCGAGCTTCAATCCGATCGACGAAACCCGTTTCGAAGGCCTGATCCTCGCCTACGACATGACGGCCAGCGCGTTGCCGGTGAAAACGCGCAACGCATCGATGGCGTTCCTGACAAAGCTCGCGAACGGTTATATCGAGCAGATCGACGCCCAGCCGCGCCCGCTGACGGGCACGTTTCGAAACAATTGGCAGAGTCACCGGGTCAAACTCATTGCGATGGCCGCCTTCACGCTCGATAACCGCAAGATGATCAACGCGGCGCAGCGTCTGTTCGTCGAGCATATTGGCGACAACATCGGGCCGGATGGCTCGACAATCGATTTCAAGGAACACGATGCGCTGCATTACGTGACCTACGATCTGCAGCCGCTCGTCACGGCCGCGCTGGCCGCGCGCCGCCACAACCGCAACTGGTTGCCGGAGACGGCCAGCAACGATGCGACGCTGGCGGCCGCGCTGAACTGGTTGACGCCTTACGCGCTGGGCACGAAAACGCATGAGGAATTTATGCATTCGGACGTACCGTTCGATGTGAAACGTCGCGAAGCCGGCTTGCCCGGCTATTCGGGCCAGTGGGATCCGAAGAATGCGACGGAACTGTTTCACCTGGCCGCGCGGCTCGACGGCCGCTATACGCCAATGGCGCTGCATCTGGCGCCGACGCCGCCCGCATGGCTGGCCGTGTGCCTGCCGTTGCCGGCGCGCTAAACCCGATTTCTTTTATTTGCAGGAGCAGTAATGGCAGTCAGTGTGTTTGACCTCTTCAAGATCGGCATTGGTCCGTCCAGTTCGCATACGGTCGGGCCGATGCGCGCGGCGCTGATGTTCGCCCAAGGGCTCGAACGCGACGCACTGCTGCCTGGCACGGCCTCGGTGAAGGTCGATCTGTACGGTTCGCTCGGCGCCACCGGCAAGGGCCACGGCACCGATCGCGGCGTCATGCTCGGGTTGATGGGCGACGCGCCGGATACCGTCGACCCCGATACGATCGCGCAGCGTCTGGACGCGGTGCGCACCTCGCGCACGCTCGCGCTGCTCGGCACGCACCCGGTGCCGTTCGTGCCAAAGGATCACATCTCGTTCTACCGTCAGGCGCTCGCCGAGCATCCGAACGGCCTCAAGCTGCGCGCGTTCGATGCGCAAGGCGAGACGCTGCGCGAAGCAACGTATCTGTCGGTGGGCGGCGGCTTTGTCGTGACGGCCGGCGCGCCGAACACGAAGGTGCTGAGCGCCGTCGATCAACTGCCGCACCCGTTTCGCAGCGGCAACGAGCTGCTCGCGCTGTGCAAATCGACCGGCAAGAGCATCGCGCAGCTGATGTGGGAAAACGAGCGCGTGTGGCACACCGAAGAAGAAACGCGCACGGGCCTGATGAAGATCTGGGATGTCATGCAGTCATGTGTGGCGCGCGGCTGCGGCATCGGCAACCCGGATGCGGACGGCACGCTGCCGGGGCCGTTCCAGGTGAAGCGGCGCGCGCCGCAGTTGTACCGCTCGCTGTCGGGCAATCCGGAGCTGGCGCTGCGCGATCCGCTGTCGATGGTCGACTGGATCAATCTGTACGCCATTGCCGTCAATGAAGAGAATGCGGCTGGTGGCCGCGTCGTCACCGCGCCGACCAACGGCGCGGCCGGCATCATCCCTGCGGTGCTGCATTACTACACGCGCTTCATGCCGGGCTCGAACCAGCAAGGCGTGATCGACTTCCTGATGACCGCTGCTGCCATCGGCATTCTGTACAAGCTCAATGCGTCGATTTCGGGCGCGGAAGTGGGCTGTCAGGGTGAAGTGGGCGTGGCCTGCTCGATGGCGGCCGGGGCGCTGGCCGCAGTGATGGGCGGCACGCCGGAACAGGTCGAAAATGCCGCTGAAATCGGCATGGAACATAACCTTGGACTCACTTGCGATCCGGTCGGCGGCATGGTGCAGATTCCCTGCATCGAGCGCAACGCGATGGCCTCCGTGAAGGCGGTCAACGCGGCACGCATGGCGTTGCGCGGCGACGGCAGCCATTACGTGTCGCTGGACTCGGTGATCAAGACGATGATGGAAACCGGCGCCGATATGAAGACCAAGTACAAGGAAACGTCGCGCGGCGGGTTGGCGGTGAATATCGTCGAGTGTTGATCGAAGGGCTGGCGGCAGGCGTTGCCGGCCGCCCCCTCGCGGCGCATCGCGGTTGATGCGCCGCCGCATTGCCTGCCCTCGTGACACCGGTCGCCCAGTCGGCGTAAGCTGTCGAAGCCCATTGGCAAGACCGACCCGACTGGAGGCTTCATCGCAATGCCGCTGCCGAACGTTCCCGCTTCCGCCACCACCACTGGTGCGCGCCTTGTAGTCGATGCCCTGCTGACGCACGGCGTCGAACGTGTTTTCTGCGTACCCGGCGAGAGTTTCCTTGCCGTACTCGATTCGCTGCACGACGAGACCGGGCGCATCCAGACCATCGTCTGCCGGCACGAAGCCGCCGCGGCCAATATGGCCGAAGCCGTCGGCAAACTGACCGGACGTCCAGGCGTGGCGCTCGTCACGCGTGGCCCCGGCGCGACGCACGCATCGATCGGCGTGCATACCGCGTTCCAGGATTCCACGCCGATGATCCTGCTGATCGGCCAATGCGCACGCGCACATCTCGACCGCGAGGCCTTCCAGGAAATCGACTATCGGCGCATGTTCGGCCAGATGGCCAAATGGGTCGCGCAGATTGACGATCCGCGGCGGATTCCCGAATATCTCAGCCACGCGTTCCATACCGCCACCTCCGGGCGGCCGGGTCCGGTCGTGCTGTCGTTGCCGGAGGATGTGTTAAGCGATGCGTGTCCTGTGGTGCCGGGCGCGCCGGCCTATCACCGCGTGGCGGCGTCGCCGTCCGCAGCGCAGATCGAGCAGTTGCGGCAATTGCTTGAAGGTGCGCAGCGGCCGATGGTGATCGCAGGCGGCAGCGGCTGGACGCCGGCGGCCTGTGGCGACCTGCAGCGCTTCGTCGAGAACTGGCAGTTGCCGGTGGGCCTCGCGTTCCGCTTCCAGGACACGCTTGATAATGAGCACCCGAACTACGCGGGCGATGTCGGTCTCGGTATCAATCCCGCGCTCGCCAGGCGGATCGGCGACGCGGACCTGCTGCTCGCACTCGGCCCACGTCTCGGTGAAGCGACGACCGGCGGCTACACGCTGCTCGACATTCCGAAGACGAAGCAGACGCTGGTTCATGTGCATCAGGGCGCGGAGGAATTGGGCCGCGTGTATGCGGCCGATCTGCCGATCGTGTCGGGGATGCCCGAACTGGCGGCGATGCTGGCCGGGTTACAACCTGCAGCGACGCCGGCGTGGGCAGGCTCAGCGCAGGAAGCCCACCGCGCCTATCTCGACTGGCGCACGCCGCGACCGGTTCCTGGCGACGTGCAAATGGGCGAAGTTATCCAGCAGCTGCGTGCGCACCTGCCCCACGACGCGATCGTGACCAACGGCGCGGGCAACTACGCGACGTGGCTGCATCGGCATTTCTCGTACCGGCATTTCCGCTCGCAACTCGCGCCGACTAGCGGCGCGATGGGCTATGGCGTGCCGGCGGCGATTGCAGCGAAGTCGCTCTACCCTCAGCGCACGGTCGTGGCCCTGGCGGGTGACGGCTGCTTCATGATGTCGGCGCAGGAACTGGCGACGGCCATGCAGTACGACCTGCATGTGCTGTTTATCGTCGTGAACAACAGTCACTTCGGTACGATCCGCATGCACCAGGAGCGGCACTATCCGGACCGCGTGCATGGCACCGGCCTCACCAATCCGGATTTCGCGGCGTTCGCGCGCTCGTTCGGTGCGCACGGCGAGACGGTCGAACGCACCGAGGATTTCCTGCCGGCGCTTGAGCGCGCAATCGCGGCGAAACGCGCGGCGGTGATCGAGATTCGCATGCCACAGGAAGCGAGCACGCCCGGCGCAACGTTGGAGCAGATTCGCGAGCAGGGCAGGAAGTTGCGAGCGGCGGAGCAATAACCGGGGATGTGTGGTCTTGCCGCGCTGGACCGCCCGTCGAGCCCGGGAACCAGGCGCGACCAGGCGGCCAGGCGGCTAGGCCGCTAGGCGGCGATAACCGACAAGGCGCCGGGCTCTTTCATCAGGGCTTGTTTGCGCGACCCGATCACGTCCGCCTGAATCTGATAGATCACGGAGTTGATCACTTCGGTCTGGCTCATCGTGGTGTCCTGAACCAGCGTCCTGATGTCCTGAGCGATGCGCGGCGTCACCTTCATGGAGAGCCGCCTGCGCGCCGCCCCGCGCTGTTCCCTGAAGCGCTCCACGGCTGCGCGGTGCGCCTTCAGCAACCTTTCTCCCGGGTACGCGCCAGAGGCAAGGCGGTGCAGGTACAAGGTCATGAGAACCTTGCGAAACCCGGTGGAACTGCCGCTATCAATGGTGTACGCGGCAAGGTCGGGCATGCCGGGATAAATGGCGGGCAGTTGTGCCTCAATCGCCTTGACTTCCCTCTGGCGCGCTTCGCGAATAGCAGGCGTGGACTGCGCCGGGATAGCCACCACTTCATCACAGTGGTCGCAGACCGCAGCAAGGATGTTACTGGCCTCGCCTGTGCCGTCGCTGAACGGCACATCGCGCCTGACGAACGTGGTACTCACGAGCTGCTGGCAACGTTCGCATATCGCCTTGCTCTTTTCGCCTTCTTCATACAGTTTCGTATTCATGGCTCCGCTCACTGGCGAGCGATGACAAACATGGTGTCTGGATCGCCGACGAAGCAAAACTTCACGTACCGACCACCCGACGCGATGGCATGAACGTCGACCGAAGCCGCGCTGTAATGCGGCGACGACGTATGCTGCGTCCCGTCGCTTTTGATGATGAGGCCTTCTACGAACTGAGCTGTCACTTCCCCCATCGCAAGCAGGTTTTTGACATCGATATCGTGACGCGACTCATGCTGAAATCTGCCGGACCTGAGCGCGGAGAAAGAAACTGTGCTTGCCCAGATCGATACCGGTCAGTGTCGCATTTGCCATGATGACCTCCCGGAAAAAGAAACGGCCCAATCAGCGTAAGCCGATTGCGCCGTTCCGGTCAGGCTGACCATCCCACTAACCCCGCCGAAGCGGGGTTCATCACGTCAAGGCGACCAGGCAGAACCGCTTACTTGCCACCCACGCTTTGCAGCGTCGTCCACTTGCCGTCGACAACCTTGTACAGCGTGATACCGCCGTTCTTCAGATCACCCTTCTGGTCATACTCGAGGTGCGCTGCGGTCACAGCCGGCATGTCGGTCTTCGCGAGGTACGGCAGGTACTTGGCCGGATCGGTCGAGTTTGCCTTCTTCATGGCGTCGAACATCGCCATTGCGCCGTCGTACGCATACGGCGAGTACGTTTGCACATCTTCGTTGAAGCGCTTCTTGTACTTCGCGACGTAATCAGCACCGCCCGGCATCTGTTCCAGCGGCAAGCCGGCGAGCGACGCCACCGTACCGTTCGCTGCGTCGCCTGCGAGCGTCAGGAACGTCGGCGTGTGGACCATTTCGCCGCCCATCAGCGGCGCCTTGATGCCCAGTGCCTTCATCTGCTTGACCATCGGTGCGGCTTGCGAATCTGCGCCACCGTAATAGATCAGGTCCGGGTTCACTGACTTCAGCTTGGTCAGGATCGACTTGAAGTCGACGGCCTTGTCGTTGGTGAATTCACGGTCGACGATGGTCGCGCCCGATGCCTTCGCTGCCTTCTCAAACTGATCCGCCAGGCCCTGGCCATAAGCCGTGCGGTCGTCGACGATCGCAATCTTCTTCATGCCCAGGTTCTTCACCGCGAACGTGCCGGCCACCGAGCCTTGCTGCGTGTCGGACGTCATCATCCGGAACGTGGTCTTGAAGCCTTGTTGCGTGTACTCGGGCGCCGTCGCCATCGCGATTTCGGGAATGCCTGCGTTCGCGTAAATGCGCGAAGCCGGAATCGTCGTGCCCGAGTTGAAGTGGCCGAGCATGCCCTTGATGCCGTCGTCCACCAGCTTCTGCGCAACCGTCGTGCCGGTGCGCGGGTCAGCCTGGTCGTCGGCTGCGTCGAGCACGAAGCGCACCGGCTTGCCGCCGATCACCGGCTTCGTGGCGTTCATCTCTTCCACAGCGAGCGTGATGCCGTTCTGGAAGTCCTTGCCGTAGTGGGCCTGTGCGCCCGTCATCGGGCCGGCAAAGCCGACCTTCACATCTTCCGCCTGCTGTGCGTGTGCTGTCCCCGCCAGCGACATGGCTGCGACGAGCGCTGCGCCTGCCAGCTGTTTCATCTTGTGTTGCATAGCTTCTCCTTGGTACCAGGTGTGGATGGAGCGGTTTTTAGGGGTCGCCGTACCGCTTCCGTTTTATTGAATCGACCGCTAAGGTTCGCTCAGCCGATCGTCATCAAATTCGCATTACCGCCAGCTGCTGCCGTATTCACACTGACCGAACGTTCCGTCAACAGACGTTCGAGCGCGTAATCCTCGTCGCCGCTTTCCAGCGCGCGCGCCGCCACGCCTTGCACCGAGACGATCGGGCCGGGGCGCTTCGCCACTTCCTTCACCAGCGCGAGCAGCTCGTCGCTATCGCCTTCGAACAGCACGGCGTCAAACGGCGTATCGGCGCTCCTGCGCACGCTCGCATAGGGCTTGAGCGCGGCAGGCAGCATCGACACCAGTTGCTCGCCGGCTGCGCCGTCGAACAGCGCGCGATTGCCGGTGGCCAGCACCGCCGCGAACTGCACGCGTGCGCCGCTCGCCGTCGACGCCACGCACAGCACCGTGCCGCGCGCGCCGAGCGTATAGGTGTTGCGCTCGCCGGTCGGTCCCGGCAGCACGGCCGTCGCACCCGCCAGCCCTTGCGACAGGTAACCGTCGCAACGCGCAGCCAGCACCGGCAGGCGCTCGGCGATCAGCCAGTCGCGCAGCGCCGTCAGCGCCGAGGACGGATTGTCGCTGTTTTCACCCGCCTGCGGGGCATCGGCCACCAGCGCCTGCGCCAGCGATTTCGGCAAGCCGGCCGGACGCGTCGCCAGCAGACGTTGCAGATAGAGCGCGCCGCCCGCCTTCGGACCCGTGCCCGACAGGCCTTCGCCGCCGAATGGCTGCACACCGACCACGGCGCCAACCACGTTGCGGTTCACATAAATATTGCCCACATGCGCACGGCTGATCACATGCGCAATCGTCTCGTCGATCCGCGTATGGATGCCGAGCGTGAGGCCGTAACCGGTCGCGCGGATCTGCTCGAGCAGCTTGTCGAGCGCGCTGCGGCGATACCGCACCACGTGCAGCACCGGGCCGAACACTTCGCGTTTCAGCTCGTCGATGCTGTCGAGTTCGATCAGCGTCGGCGGCACGAAGGTGCCTGGCGCACAGCCGTCGGGCATCGCCAGTTGCACGACCTCGCGGCCCTTCTCGCGCATCGCCGCGATATGCGAGTCGATGCCGCGCTTCGCTTCCAAGTCGATCACCGGACCCACATCGATCGACAGGCGATCCGGATTGCCCACCGCGAGCTCGCGCATCGCGCCGGTCAGCATTTCGAGCGTGCGGTCCGCCACGTCGTCCTGCAGACAGAGAACGCGCAGCGCGGAACACCGTTGACCGGCCGAGTCGAAGGCCGAATTCAGGACGTCCGCCACCACCTGCTCGGCGAGCGCCGACGAATCGACGATCATCGCGTTCTGCCCACCGGTCTCGGCGATCAGCGGAATCGGCTTGCCGTCCGCGTCCAGACGGCTGGAAAGCGTCTTGTTGATCAGGCGGGCGACTTCGGTCGAGCCGGTGAACATCACCGCCCGGGTGCGGGCATCGGCCACCAGCGCCGCGCCGACGGTTTCGCCGTCGCCCGGCAGCAGTTGCACCGCGCCCGCCGGCACGCCGGCTTCGCGCAGAATACGCACGGCTTGCGCCGCGATCAGCGGCGTCTGTTCGGCGGGCTTTGCCAGCACCGTGTTGCCGGCAGCCAGCGCGGCGGCCACCTGGCCCATGAAGATCGCCAGCGGGAAATTCCACGGGCTGATGCAGACCACGGGCCCGAGCGGCCGGTGCGTATCGTTCGAGAATTCGGTGCGGATCTGCGCCGAGTAGTAACGCAGGAAGTCGATCGCTTCGCGGATTTCCGCCACGGCGTTCGGCAGCGACTTGCCCGCCTCGCGCACCACCAGGCCCATCAGCGTATGCATCTGCGCTTCGAGCAGGTCGGCGGCGCGTGTCAGGCAATCGGCACGCGCTTCGACCGGCGTCGCCTGCCAGATTGGCGCGGCGGCGACGGCATGCGCCAGCGCGGCGCTCACGTGTTCCGAGGTGGCTTCGACGACGGTCCCCACGAGGTCGCGATGATCGGCCGGATTGCGCACATCCCGCGAGGCGCCCACAGCGATTTCGTTGTCTTCGAGCATCGGGGCCGCGCGCCACGGATGATGCGCACTCGCCAGCAACGCCGACGACAGCGACGCCAGCCGATGTTCGTTCGACAGGTCCAGCCCCATCGAATTGAGGCGTTCCGCACCGTACAGATTGCGCGGCAGCGGAATTTTTGCGTGCGGCGCGCCGAGCGGCACGATCTTCGAGGCTTCTTCAACCGGGTCGGCAACCAGATCGTTGATCGCGACGCTTTCGTCTGCGATACGGTTCACGAACGACGTATTCGCGCCGTTTTCCAGCAGACGCCGCACCAGATACGCCAGTAGCGTTTCGTGCGTGCCGACCGGTGCGTACACGCGGCACGGACGGTTCAGCTTGTCGCGGCCCGTGACTTCTTCATACAGCGGCTCGCCCATGCCGTGCAGGCACTGGAACTCGTACTGGCCGGGATAGTAGTTCTGGCCCGCGAGGTGGTAAATCGCCGACAGCGTATGCGCGTTGTGCGTCGCGAATTGCGGATAGACTGCATCGGGCGCGCCGAGCAGCTTCTTCGCACAGGCAAGGTAGGAGACGTCGGTGTAGATCTTGCGCGTGTAGACCGGATAGCCTTCGAGGCCGTCCACCTGGGCGCGCTTGATCTCGGTGTCCCAGTACGCGCCCTTCACGAGGCGCACCATGATGCGGTGACGGCTGCGGCGCGCCAGATCGAGGATGTAGTCGATCACAAACGGGCAGCGCTTCTGATACGCCTGCACCACGAAACCAATCCCGTTCCAGCCCGCCAGTTCCGGATCGAAGCACAGCGCCTCGAGCAGATCCAGCGAGATTTCGAGGCGGTCAGCCTCTTCAGCGTCGATGTTCAGACCAATGTCGTAGCGGCGCGCGAGGATGGCCAGCGACCGCACGCGCGGCAGCAGCTCGGTCATCGTGCGCTCCTGCTGCGAACGCGAATAGCGTGCGTGCAGCGCCGACAGCTTGATCGAAATGCCCGGGCCTTCGTAGATGCCGCGGCCGCCTGCCGCCTTGCCGATGGCGTGGATCGCCTGCTCATACGACGCGAAGTAGCGCTGCGCATCGGCTTCAGTGGTGGCCGCTTCGCCCAGCATGTCGTACGAGTAGCGGAAACCGCGTGCCTCGAACTTGCGGCTGTTGGCGAGCGCCTCGGAGATATTCTCGCCGGTGACGAACTGCTCGCCCATCAGGCGCATCGCCATATCGACGCCCTTCCTGATCAGCGGCTCGCCGCCCTTGCCGATCAGGCGCGTGAGCGCCGACGACAGGCCCGTTTCACTATTGGTGGTCACCAGCTTGCCGGTGATCATCAAGCCCCACGTGGCGGCATTGACGAACAGCGACGGCGCCTGGCCGACGTGCGATTTCCAGTCGCCCTTGCTGATCTTGTCGCGGATCAACGCGTCGCGGGTGGCGCGATCGGGAATTCGCAGCAGCGCTTCGGCGAGACACATCAGTGCGACGCCTTCCTGGCTCGACAGCGAGAACTCGTGAATCAGTCCTTCGACGCCGCCACCTTTGCTCTTGCCGCGCAGCGTTTCGACCAGCTTCGCGGCCATGGTCTGGACATCGCCCGCGAGGTTAGCCGGCAAACGCGCCTGACCGAGCAGGAACGGCACGCATTCCGGCTCGGGACGGCGGTAGGCCGCCGTAATCGCCGCGCGCAGCACCGATTGCGGTTGCACGTTCTGCGCGAAGTCGAGGAACGGGTGCGACGCGCCATCCTCTTCGGATTCGACGCTCGCGCCTTCGGCCAGATCGGCCGCGCCTTGCACACCCGACAATTCGGCCGGCAACTGGCCGTGCTCGATCCGTTCGAGGTACGCGAAGATCGCCTGTTTGATCAGCCAGTGCGGAGTGCGTTCGAGACGGGTAGCGGCATCTTTCAGCCGGGAACGCAGGAGGTCGTCGACCTTGACGCCGAGGGTGGTGCTAGCCATGTTTCCTTCTATATGCCAGCCAACCCGCGCCGGCCAAAAGACTAATAAGTTGGCCGAATCGTACGCCTCCCAATAAAAAGGTGCAACCGTCAGATCTGGCAGGTTGCACCATTGTCAGAGCCTTGTGCGACCGGGGTTTGCGCCGGATGGCGACAGGGCGGCCCAGGCCGCCCCGGGATCGGTACTTTCCCCTATGAATTTATTTTTTAAGCACCCTTATCGAAAGCGCCCGGCGCGCCGATATACAGGGACACGAATGCGCGTGAGCGCACAATACGGGGCTTACGGGGTGGTCGAAATGGAAAAGTGGCTGGTAGTGGCGGGAATCTGGACGATGTGCGCAATGTGCGCGGTCTTCTTCATCCGCGGGGCGACGAGCCCGGTCGCAAGGGAAACGCCGGATGAGCGCCCCTTGCCCGACGAGGCCCGGGGCGTCGTACGGGAATAAGCGTCAACCCGGCGGGGCGCCGGGTCCAGAACGCAGGCAGATGGGTGGACTGGCTGGCTGGGGAACCGGCCGGCCTGCATCACTGCGGGCGTCAGGCGCGCAGAACGAACTGGCTGCAGGTGTCGTCCGGCGAGACAAACTGGTCGTGCAGACGGCACAGCCGGCTCGCCGCCACGCTGGCCCCAAACCCTGAACTGAATACAACGAGGCCCGCAATGCTCTGCTCCAGCGAATCCCGATCGTCCGCGCGATACCGGCAGCCGGCGCAACTCGGCCGGCACGCGCGCAGCGCCGGCGCAGTGCCTTCGGCGCGTTCCGGCACGCCTGTCACGATCCCTGCCCCAAGCTATTCCAATACGATGCGAACACGTGCGCGGACAGCGCGTAGCCGATGGCGATATTGACGACGACACCGGCCGTGAACGCGAGGAACGGCTTCAGACCGGTGGCCGTCAGCAGGCGCAACCGCGTGGTCAGCCCGATGCTCAGGAAGCAGAAAATGAACGCCCAGGTACGCAGCGCAGTGATCGGCGCGACGAACTCCGGCGTCACCACCTTGCGGTAGTCCGTCAGCGAGTAGTGGCTCGCGATCCACGTCACGAGTGCTGACGCAATCACGAAGCCGATCACGAACTTCGGGAAGCGCGCCCAGATTTCACCAGCATTCGCCTTGGCCTCAACGCCGCTGTCCCCGCTCTCCCAGCGGGTCGTCGCGACGATCGCCAGCACAAAGGCCCAGATGCCGATCCAGATGTCGCGCCCCACCACCTTCATCAGCGTAAAGGCCTGCAGCGAGGCTTCCGGCGCCCCGGCAATCGCACCGCCTGCGTGCTTCGCGAAGTCGCCGTAGGCCTGCGCCGCGGCGATGCCGGCTGCGTCGGCGAATTCCGATGTGCCGATCCATGCTCCGGCAACCGCCGTCGAGAGCCCGAGCGAGCGCGACGCGAACGGCAGCACGAAGATCATCACGATGGCCCACAGAATCACCAGCGTGATGGCCACCGAAGCCTGCTCCCGCTTGGCGCGCACCGCGCCGGCAATCGCAATCGCCGCCGAGACCCCGCACACCGCGCCGCCCACGCCGAGCACCGCAGCAAACCGGCGGTCGAGGCCGAACGCTTTGCCGGTAAGGAAGATCACGAAAAACGTCACCAGCGACACGATGCTCGCCTGCCCGACCGCGACTGGTCCGGCCCACACCAGCAACGTGAACGGCAACGTTGCACCGAGTAGCACGATGCCCACCTTGATATAAAACTCCACGCGCAACCCGGCCAGGAACCACCCGGGCAGGCGGAAGACGTTCGAGATCACCAGGCCGAGCGCGAGCGCAACCAGCGGCGGTTCGAGGTTGTACTTCGATGCGTTGATCCAGGCGCCCAGCGTGAATATCAGCACCGACGCGATGAACAGAATCAGGAACGACGACACGAAATGCGCGAGCCGCTGCCTGAGCGCAGCAAGCCCCACGCCGAACAGCACCGCGAATACGACAAAGAGCGCGGCGTAGTTCGGCAGGTGTTTGACGAAATCCTGACCGGCCAGCCCGAGGTCCGACCATTTCGCCGGCGCAACCGCGAGCCATTTGATGCTGCTGCCCGAGGCGAACAAGGCCCACGCGACCACGATCACCAGCAGGCCGATCCACACGGCCCACCAGTCTTCGGTGGCAAAGAGGCCACCGCCACGCTGGACAGCCGCGCCGCGGTCAGGATCGGGTTTGGCCGGTGCGGCGCCCGCCGGCAGGCTGTGATTGGTATCGCTCATCGCAAAGCCCCGAAAGTTGAGGTGCGTCGGCGCGAAAGAAGAAGTTGGGATTGTTGTTAAAACGGCGCCGATTTCGGCGAAATATAGTCGAGCGGCATCCAGAAGCGAAACGACCTTTCGCTCTATGAATATGACTGAAAGGGATTTGCACGCTCGCGCCGGCCATCAGTTGCTCTCCAGTTGGTCTGAATTCGCCTCAGATGCCGTCAGATGTCGAGCGGATCGACTTCGAGATTCCAGCGCAGCACGCCCTTGAAGGTGCGCAAGATGGGTTGCCAGCCGTGCAGCGTCGCCTGCAACGCGGCACGCGAGGCACTCTCGATCAGCAATTGCGCGCGATGCACATGCATCACCTTGACGATGGTGAGCGGCACGGCGTCATAGATCGTCACGCGTTCGGCGGACGGCATCCCGGCCAGCGCGGCAGCCGCCTCTTTCAGGAAGGCAAGCGCCGCTTCGAGCGTGCGCCCCTCGGCGCGCAGCAACGCCTGGTAGACGAACGGTGGCAAATGGGCGTCGCGCCGTTCGGCCAGCGTCGAGCTGGCGAAGCCGACGTAGTCGTGCCGCGCCAGCGCGTGATACAGGGCATGTCGCGGATAGCGCGTCTGCACCAGCACTTCCCCCGGCAGCCCGGCGCGGCCGGCGCGGCCGCTCACCTGCATCAGCTGGGCGAACAGGCGCTCACTGGCGCGAAAGTCGTGGGAGAACAACGCCGTGTCCGCGTTGAGCACGCCGACCAGCGAGACACGCTGGAAGTCGTGGCCCTTCGCGATCATCTGCGTGCCCACCAGGATGTCGACGTCGCCCGCGTGGACGTCGGAGAACAACGCTTGCGCGCTGCCCTTGCGGCGGGTGCTGTCGGCGTCGATGCGCAGCACGCGCGCACCCGGCACCGCACTCGCCAGCGTTTCTTCGACGCGCTGCGTGCCGCGGCCGAGCGGTGCAATGTCGACGTTGCCGCAGTCCGGGCATGAGCGCGGAATGCGCGCTTCCCAGCCGCAGTGGTGGCAGCGCAGTGCGCGTTCCGGCTTGTGCAGCACGACATAGGCGCTGCAGCGCGGACAGCCGGCCACCCAGCCGCAGGCATCGCAGGCCAGTTGCGGCGCGTAGCCGCGCCGGTTGAGAAACACCAGGCTCTGCTCGCCGCGCTCGAGGCGCGTCTTCAACGCGGCAATCAACGGCCCCGAGAGCCCTTCCACCGACGCCCGTCCACGCCGCCGCTCTTCCTCGAGGTCGACCAGCTTCACGCTCGGCAACACCGCCTCGGCGACTGCCCGCCGTGACAGCGTGAGCCGCGTGTAACGGCCCTGGTCGGCCTGCCACCAGCTTTCGAGCGAAGGCGTCGCGGAGCCGAGCACCACGGGTACTCCGAGTTGCTTGGCGCGCCAGATCGCCAGGTCCCGGGCCGAATAGCGCAGCCCTTCCTGCTGCTTGTAGGCGGGGTCGTGCTCCTCGTCGACGACGATGATCGCGAGCTCCGGCAGCGAGGCCAGTACCGCGAGGCGCGTGCCCAGCACGATCCGCGCACGGCCGGTGTGGGCGGCAAACCAGTTGCGCGCGCGTTCGCCTTCGGCGAGACCGCTATGCAAGGTAACGATCGAGGTGCCGTCGAGCGCGGCGAAACGCGCGCGGAAAGCGGCTTCGAATTGTGGCGTGAGATTGATTTCCGGTACGAGGACGAGGGCCTGCGCATCGGGTTGCGCCGCCAGGATGCCGGCGAGCGCGCGCAGATAGACTTCGGTCTTGCCGCTGCCGGTCACGCCGTGCAGCAGGAACGGGGCGAATCCCTTCGCGTCGCGGATCGCCCCGACGGCGGCGGCCTGCTCGTCGGTGAGGGTGGGCAACCTGGGCGGCGTGGTTAGCGTGGGTAACGCGGCGGGTTGCCCGTTACGGTTTGCGGGTGCGACCGCTGCTCCGGTTACTTCCAGCTCCACCCAGCCCTCGGCTTGCCACGCATCGAGCGTCGCGATGGCTTTAGGGTGAATGACGCGGGCGTCAGCGGCAAGCAGCGAGTCCGCTTCCCTGAGCGCTTCAGCGAGGCGCCGCAGCGCGCTCGCGCGGGCCGGCAACCCGTCGGGCAGTGCTGCGCGGCCAGCAGGCAGCAACCGGTAACGCTCCTGCGGCGCCAGCAGCCGGGCCCAGCGCGACGCGTCGCGCAGCGCCTGCGGCAAACCCGGCAACGCGACCTCGCCAAGTCCGCGCTGATAGTAGTCTGCAGCAAAGCCGGCCAGCGCCAGCCATTCCGCCGACAACGGCGGACACGCGTCGCAGACGCTGTCCACCGCCCGCAGCCGGTCTGCGGGCACGTCACTATGAGTGGTCACTTCACACACAAGCCCAACCACTTGCCGCTTGCCGAACGGCACGCTGACGAGCGTGCCGGGCTGGGGCGGCCCGGCTGCGTCACAGCGATAGTCGAACAGGGTCGGCAGCGGATGATCGAGCGCGACGCGGACGAAAACGTGGCTCACGTTGGGTTCGGGATCGTGATCGGGGTCCACACGGGCAGAGCGCACGCCGGCGCAGTGGACGGCGCAGTGGACTGCGAAACGGCGGCGAACGCGGCGAAGTTAAAGTAAAACTTCACTTTACGCGCTAAGTTTTGGATTCGACTGAATAATTGGCATTCGTTCGCACGCCCTGTGGATAACTTTGTTGAGAACTCCGTCCCGATGGCTGGAAAACCGCGCCGTTGCTGCTTTGTGTGGGTTTTCACACATTTCTTCCAGGCGCGGCGAAACCCTTGCCAGTCAAGGACTTGATCAAATGCGCACGCAACTTGCAAGCGCAACACTGCGACGAAAGCCTCTACCGCGCCGCAGCGTGAAGGATGTGTATAAGTCAAGTCTTGACAATGGCGGAAGGGCCATCTGGCGGCCCGAGCACCGCGATTTTTGCCTTAGCCCGAGAGCCCAGCTCGCCGCACTGCAACAAAATTGTCATGCAGGCGGCGTCGCTTCGCCTGTTCCAGCGGCGCGAATGGCGCGGCTGTGGCGATGCACTTCGTCGACCAGTTCCGCGACGTTTTCAGGTGGCGTGAACTGGGAAATGCCGTGGCCAAGGTTGAAGACGTGGCCAGGATGATTGCCGAAGCTGTCGAGGACTGCACGCGCCTCAATGCGAATTGCCGACGGCGGCGCGAACAGCACGGATGGATCGATGTTGCCTTGCAACGCCACGCGGCCGCCGACGCGCTCGCGCGCTTTCGCAAGATTCACCGTCCAGTCGAGGCCGACCGCGTCGACGCCGGTCGCCGCAATCTCTTCGAGCCACAGCCCGCCGCCCTTGGTGAAGGTGATCGCCGGCACCTTCTCGCCGTCGTGCTCTCGCTTGAGCTGGCTCACGACCTGCTCGATGTAGTGCAGCGAGAAGCGCTGATAGATGCCGTCGGCCAGCGCACCGCCCCACGTATCGAAAATCATCACGGCCTGCGCGCCCGCTTCGATCTGCGCGTTCAGGTAGGCCGCGACCGCTTTGGCGTTCACCTCGAGGATGCGGTGCATCAGATCCGGGCGGGCGTACAACATCGACTTCACGGTGCGGAAGTCGTCCGAGCCGGCGCCTTCCACCATATAACAGGCGAGGGTCCACGGACTGCCGGAGAAGCCGATGAGCGGCACCCGCTGACGGCCTTGCGCGTCTTTCAGCGCCGTGCGGATTTCGCGCACCGCGTCGGTCACGTAGCGCAGCGTCGCGTCGATATCCGGCACGGCAAGGCGTGCAACGTCGGCCTCGGTGCGCACCGGGCGGGCAAACGTCGGCCCTTCTCCGGCGACAAACTCGAGCCCGAGGCCCATTGCGTCGGGCACCGTCAGGATGTCGGAGAACAGGATTGCCGCGTCGAGCGGATAGCGGTCGAGCGGCTGCAGCGTGACTTCCGTCGCATAGGCCGGAGTCTTGGCAAGGCCAAGGAAACTGCCCGCGCGGCCGCGCGTTGCGTTGTACTCCGGCAGGTAGCGACCCGCCTGACGCATCAGCCAGATCGGCGTGTAGTCGGTTGGCTGGCGCAGCAGCGCGCGCAGGAAAGTGTCGTTGAGAAGGTTATGGGCCACGTTGCGTGCGACGAAGGGCA
This sequence comes from Paraburkholderia sp., assembly GCA_035948995.1. Classification (GTDB taxonomy): domain Bacteria; phylum Pseudomonadota; class Gammaproteobacteria; order Burkholderiales; family Burkholderiaceae; genus Paraburkholderia. The sequence continues at coordinate 27,011 of DASZIR010000007.1, forward strand.
AAAAGGCATTTTACCGGACGCAGCGGGCCCCATCCTGCCTCTTGATTGATCCGGGCAATAACGATGGGGTGCGACGAGGCGCCTTGGCCATTCAGCCAATGTTTAAGGGTCAATTGCCGGGCTATGATCAGCGGCCTTACCAGACAATTACGGATACTCAAGGAGGCCGAATAAACAAGGCGGCATTGGTCCTGGCCGGTGCACTGCTGGCGCGGCAGCCGGCACCGCGCAGGCGCAGGCGCAAAGCGCAACGGTCGCGTGGGCGGTCAGCGGCGGCAGCGCAATGGCGTCGTCGCGGCTCGACGAGATTCTGGCGCGCGGCACGCTGCGCGCCTGTACGACCGGCGACTACAGGCCGTATTCGTTCTACAAGGCGGACGGGCAGTTCGAAGGCATCGACATCGACATGGCTGAATCGCTCGCGAAGTCGCTGGGCGTGAAGGCTGAATACGTCAGGACATCGTGGCCGAACCTGATGAACGACTTCGTGGCGAAGTGCGATATCGGCATAGGCGGCGTGTCGCTGACGCTTGAACGGCAAAAGCGCGCGTTTTTTACGCAGCCGTACATGGTCGACGGCAAAACGCCGATCGTGCGCTGCGACGATGTGAACAGGTACCAGACCGTCGCCGGGATCGATCAGCCCGCCACGCGCGTCATCGTCAATCCGGGCGGCACGAACGAACGGTTCGCGAAGCAGTACTTCCCGCACGCAAACCTGACCGTCTATCCCGACAACGTTACGATTTTCAGGCAGATCCTCGCCGGCAAGGCAGACGTGATGGTGACGGACGCGTCGGAGACGCTCCTGCAGCAAAAGCTCAACCCCGGACTGTGTTCGGTCCACCCCGACAAGCCATTCCAGTATGGCGAGAAGGCCTGGCTGCTACCGCGTGGCGACGTGGTGCTCCAGCAGTATGTGGACCAGTGGCTGCATCTGGCGCGGGCGACCGGCGAGTATCAGGCGGTCTCGGATAAGTGGCTGAAGTGAGCGCCACGGTTGCGCGGCGGATGACGACTCCGCGCGCGTGAGTCATGGGCGGAGTTGCTGTGTGGAGCCTGCGGGTGAGATCACCCGGCGAAAAGCCTGTGCGGCGCTTACCAACATAATCGTGTAACCGGGATTCCACATTCAAGTCGATACGGCCTGGCTCGACCGGCGCGTCCAGTTTGACGATCCGTTAACGGCGCCAACGCGGTCACGACATGGAATACGCAGCAACCTGGGAGCTCATCCAGCGGCAGATCCTGACACTTGATGGAACCGCACCGGCGCGCGCAGAGGGCGATTCGGCGGACGTGGTGCGCCCCGATTACACATTCATGCAGTGAAAACCGAACCAGAAACGGCGCGCTATGCGCCCTGAGAAGCATCAATCGCACCGGTGCCCACGTGGCCTTACACATCGGCAATTGTTACGTTTAAAACACCCCGGAATGGCAAAAAATCCCTGGAAGCCTTATCTGGCGGGCGTTACAACCTGAAACACTTTGTTACCGTGTTGCTGGAGTTATTCGCCCACAATGCCCTTCAACGGTTTCAACACGGATGTGGCTGGGTGCGTGGTGTGAGCGGACATGATGCACTTGCCGGTCGGCGTCACGCCGAAGCCCTGGAAAGGGGCATCCCTGCTGGGGCCGTGGTCGACGCCTAGGGCGTCTACCCAGTCGGTTCCTCCAATGGTCTCCTCGCGCTAACCCCGTAGCGTGTGGTTTTTAGCGGGCTCCAGGCCCGCTTTTTTTTTCTTTAGCCAAACGTTTGCGCGCCGCTCCGGCAAGGCTTGCCCGGGCGTCCAGAAACGTTGGCTATCTCAGGCAGATCACGACGGCGCCCCGCAAGTCCTTGCGCGGCGCCGTCGGTGTATCAGGCCGTCCTGTCTTGCTTTAACTGCAACTCCTGGATCATCCGCTCGCGCATCACAAATTTCTGCACCTTGCCTGTGACCGTCATTGGCAATTCGTCGACGAAGCGGATGTACTTCGGCACCTTGTAGTGGGCGATCTGGCCCCGGCAGAATTCCTGCACCTCTTCGGCCGTCGCCTGCTCGCCGGCGCGCAGCACGATCCACGCGCAGACCTCCTCACCGTACTTCGCATCCGGCACGCCGAATACCTGCACGCTCTGGATCTTCGGATGGCGGAACAGGAACTCCTCGATCTCGCGTGGATAGACGTTCTCACCGCCGCGAATCAGCATGTCCTTGAGCCGGCCGACGATATTGCAGTAGCCATCGGCGTCGATTGTCGCGAGGTCGCCGGTATGCATCCAGCCGTCGACGATGCTTTCGCGTGTTTTCGCTTCGTCGCCCCAGTAGCCGAGCATGACCGAATAGCCCCGGGTGCACAGTTCGCCCGTCTCTCCGACCGGTACGATATTGCCAAGGGCATCGACGATTTTCACTTCGAGATGTGGCTGGATGCGGCCAACCGTCGAGGTGCGCCTGTCGAGCGGATCGGTGGTCGAACTCTGGAACGACACCGGGCTCGTTTCCGTCATGCCGTAGGCGATCGTGATCTCAGCGAGATGCATCTTCGAAACGACCTTTTTCATCGTCTCGATCGGGCATGGCGAGCCGGCCATGATGCCGGTACGCAGGCGCGTGAGATCGAAGCTCGCGAAGTCCGGGTGATCCAGCTCGGCAATGAACATGGTCGGTACGCCATGCAGCGCGGTGCACCGTTCCTCGGCGACCGCGGCCAGCGTCGCGGCGGGATCGAACGCTTCGCCGGGGAACACCATGTTCGCGCCGACCGACACGCAGGCGAGCACCGCCAGCACCATGCCGAAACAGTGGTAAAACGGCACCGGAATGCAGAGTCCGTCCTGCTCCGAGAGCCGCATCGCCATTGCAATGTAGCGCGCATTGTTGACGATGTTGCGATGTGTGAGGGTGGCGCCTTTCGGATTGCCGGTCGTGCCGCTGGTGAACTGGATGTTGATGGGGTCGTCCGCGGAAAGCGTCGCGCCGATGGCGTCGAGCTTCGCCAGGTCGAGCGTCGCCCGGCCTTGTTCGATGACATCCGAAAAGCTCAACATGCCGGGCGTCTCTGTGTCGCACATGCGGATGACGATGCGCAGGTCCGGCAAGCGCGCCGCATGCAGATCGCCGGGCGCTTGTGTGGCGAGTTCCGGCGCCAACGCCTGCAGCATCTCCAGATACATCGACGACTTGAAGCGCTCGGCGGCGACGATAGCCTTGCAGCCCACCTTGTTCAGCGCGTATTCGAGTTCGGCGAGCCGGTACGCCGGATTGATGTTGACCAGCACTGCGCCGATGCGCGCGGTGGCAAACTGCGTGAGCAACCACTCGACGCGGTTCGGCGACCAGATGCCGACGCGGTCACCCTTGACGATGCCCAGCGCCACCAGCCCGGCCGCGAACACATCGACCTCTTGCGCAAACTCCTTCCACGTCCAGCGGATGCCCTGCTCGCGGAACACCACTGCGGGACGGTCGGCAAAGCGTTGCGCGGTATCGAGCAGGAATTGCCCGACCGTCGCATCACTCAGCGGAATATCGGTCGAACCGCGCACGTACGACAGACCGTCTTTGGGTTCGATGAGGGCACCTTCACCTGACGCTTGCGTTGCCATGGTGTTGTCTCCGTGAGCGGACGACCGCTCTATTGAAATGAATTTGAAACCGATTGTGCCACCGGCGTATGACCGCCAGGCATCAAGTGTTACCCGCAGGCATGTCAGTCACGCCAGGCGCTGGAGCGTATGATTTGTCTTCCCTTTCCGTAAACGTCAAGTGTGTTTGAAAAAAAAGCAGCCAGTCAGGCTGCTTTTTCTTTAACGCTAGCGACTCGTTTAGTCCCGACCGCGCAACTTGCGCAGACGCTGGATCGCCGCGAGCTGAGCCGTCGCATACGCGAGTTCCGCCTGGGCGGTTGCGTATTCGAGGTTCGAACCCGTGTTCTGCAGCGCTTCTTCCGCACGCTTGCGCGCGTCTTCAGCCTTGGCTTCGTCGAGATCCTTGCCGCGGATGGCCGTGTCGGCCAGAACCGTCACTGCACCCGGCTGGACTTCGAGAATGCCGCCGGCGACGAACACAAACTCTTCTTCACCGTTTTCGGCTTCGATGCGCACCGCACCCGGACGAATCCGCGTGATGAGCGGCGTGTGGCCCGGCAAAATGCCGAGCTCGCCCGCTTCGCCCGGCAGCGCCACGAATTTCGCCTGGCCCGAGAAGATCTGCTCTTCCGCGCTGACGACGTCTACTTTAATGGTTGCCATATCGACTCCTGTCGACGGGAGTCAGCGCTTTAGCGCTGACTCCCGTCCCATGCACGGCGGGTTGAGCGTGATGCGTTCGGCGCGATTCTTACGTTACCGCGAAAACCGCGCCTCGTTGCCAACACTCAAACCGTTACTGGATCTTCTTGGCCTTTTCGAAGGCTTCGTCGATCGTGCCGACCATGTAGAACGCCTGCTCCGGCAGATGGTCGCACTCACCGCCCACGATCATCTTGAAGCCGCGGATGGTTTCCTTCAGCGGCACGTACTTGCCCGGCGAGCCCGTGAACACTTCAGCAACGTGGAACGGCTGCGACAGGAAACGCTGGATCTTGCGGGCGCGCGCGACGGCGAGCTTGTCTTCCGGCGCCAGTTCGTCCATTCCCAGAATCGCGATAATGTCGCGCAGTTCCTTGTAGCGCTGCAGCGTTTGCTGCACGCCGCGCGTGATCGCGTAGTGCTCTTCGCCGATCACGTTCGGGTCGATCTGACGCGAGGTCGAATCGAGCGGGTCGACCGCCGGGTAGATACCCAGCGAAGCGATGTCACGCGACAGCACGACGGTTGCGTCCAGGTGGCCGAAGGTCGTAGCCGGCGACGGGTCGGTCAAGTCATCCGCAGGGACGTACACGGCCTGCACCGACGTGATCGAGCCAGTCTTGGTCGACGTAATACGCTCCTGCAGCTTACCCATTTCTTCAGCCAGCGTCGGCTGATAGCCCACTGCCGACGGCATACGGCCGAGCAGCGCCGACACTTCGGTACCGGCCAGCGTGAAACGGTAGATGTTGTCGACGAAGAACAGCACGTCCAGACCTTCGTCACGGAAGTGCTCAGCCATCGTCAGACCGGTCAGCGCAACGCGCAGACGGTTGCCCGGCGGCTCGTTCATCTGGCCGTACACCAGCGCGACCTTGTCGAGAACGTTCGAGTCCTTCATTTCGTGATAGAAGTCGTTCCCTTCGCGGGTACGCTCGCCAACACCGGCGAACACGGAGTAACCACCGTGTTCCTTGGCGATGTTGTTGATCAGTTCCATCATGTTCACGGTCTTGCCCACACCGGCGCCACCGAACAGACCCACCTTACCGCCCTTGGCGAACGGGCAGATCAGGTCGATCACCTTGATACCCGTTTCGAGCAGTTCGGTCGACGGCGACAGTTCGTCGAACGCCGGAGCCTTCTGGTGAATGCCGCGCGTCACGTCCGAGTTGATCGGACCGGCTTCGTCGATCGGACGGCCCAGCACGTCCATGATGCGGCCGAGGGTGGGCTTGCCAACCGGCACGCTGATCGGCTTGCCGGTGTTCTTCACCGTCGTGCCGCGGCGCAGGCCGTCGGATGCACCCAGACAGATGGTCCGCACGACGCCGTCGCCCAGCTGCTGCTGGACTTCGAGGGTCAGTTCCGAACCTTCGAGAATGAGCGCGTCGTAAATCTTCGGCATGTCCGAACGCGGGAATTCCACGTCGATCACCGCGCCGATGCACTGTACGATCTTGCCTTCTACCAAAGCAGTAGTACTCATCGCTTTTCCTTTAGATACTCAATTCTTCACTCGCGCAAAGGCGCAGTTTCGGGGGCGCGCGCCGGCCTGACCGCCAAGGTCAGACTGCTGCTGCACCACCGACGATTTCCGACAGTTCTTTCGTGATCGCGGCCTGGCGGCTCTTGTTGTACACGAGCTGCAGTTCGTTGATGACCGTCTTCGCGTTGTCCGAAGCGGCCTTCATTGCGACCATCCGTGCCGACTGCTCCGACGCCATGTTTTCCGCGACGGCCTGATACACCAGCGCTTCGACATAACGCACGAGCAATTCGTCCACCACTGCCTGTGCGTCCGGCTCGTAGATGTAGTCCCACGACGTGCTTGGGACCGTGCCGTCTTCTACCTTGCGCTCGAACTGGTCTGCCGACAGCGGCAGCAGCTGCTCGATTACCGGCTCCTGCTTCATCGTATTGACGAAGCGCGTGTACGCCAGGTACACCGCCGAAATCCTGCCTTCCGAGTACATGTCGAGCTGCACCTTCACCGCGCCGATCAGCTTCTCGAGGTGCGGCGTGTCGCCCAGATGCACGACGTTCGACACGACCTTCGCGCGCAGACGGTTCAGGAAACCCAGACCCTTGGTGCCGATCGCGGTTGCCTCGATCGTCTTGCCCTGGCCTTCCAGTTCCTTGAACTTCTGCACCGAGGCGCGCAGCACGTTCGTGTTCATGCCGCCGCACAGGCCCTTGTCGGTCGTGACGAGGATGATGCCCGCCGTCTTTGCACCTGCGTTCGACACCATGAACGGGTGACGATACTCGGGGTTCGCACGGCTCATGTGTGCAGCGATGTCGCGGACCTTGTCGGCATACGGGCGAGCAGCGCGCATGCGCTCCTGAGCGCGGCGCATCTTCGATGCGGCCACCATCTCCATCGCTTTCGTGATCTTGCGCGTGTTTTGCACGCTC
>DASZIR010000008.1:0-21959 GCA_035948995.1 Paraburkholderia sp.
ACGCGAGGCCATTGACGTCCACACTCTTCGAATAGCCCTCCACGTCATCGTCCTCAAAGCCGACGTGCCGCAGCTGACCCGCTTTGTCCGGTGACTCGTTGATCGAGAAGTTGAGCAGATCGGTACGCCACATCGCGTACAGACCGGGAACGACCGCTGTAGGTGGCTGGCCGAGACGCTGGCTGTAATCGATGATCGATGCGCCGAGATCGGCAACAGCAAGAGCAAGATGGAAGCGCTTCATTTTTGACATCTCCATGGGGGTGACGCGAACCATCCTAGCGACATCGCGCAACCGCAACCAGTTGCCGGATCATCCCGGTATCGCCGTTACCGGTCTTGCGCTGAATCACGAAGAACGTCGCAGCAAACGGCGACTGACCGTGCGTCCGTTATACTCGCGGACCCCGCATCCATCGCCTTCTGGAACACATCATGTCTGCTATCCCCGCCTGCCCTCAATGCGCCATGGAAAATACCTACCCGGACGGCGACAATTACGTCTGCCCCGACTGCGGGCATGAGTGGCCGGTGGTGGCACCTGCCCCCACAGAGGACAGCGCAGGCGCACTCGTGAAGGACGCCAACGGCAATGTGCTGGCCGACGGCGATGCAGTCGTGCTGCTCAAGGACCTGAAAGTCAAAGGCTCGTCCATCACCCTTAAAATGGGCACCAAGGTCAAGAGCATTCGCCTCGTTGGCGGCGATCATGAAGTGGACTGCAAGATGGACGCAGGCAGCTTCATGCTGAAGGCGCGCTACCTGAAGAAGGTTTAAAACCCGGCGCGCCACGGACCGCCACGCTGAGGCGGCCCCGGCACATCGACAGCAAAGGACTACGCACGATGCTTTCCCACGTATTTGTCGGTATCACGGATTTCGAGCGCGCGTTCAGGTTCTACGCCGCGCTGATGGACGCATTGAGCCTCACGCTCAAATTCCGCGACGAGCAAGCCGGCTGGGCCGGCTGGATGGTGGCGAACCAACCCCGTCCGCTCTTCTTGATCGGCCGGCCCTATGACGGCAATCCGGCCAACGCCGGCAACGGCCAGATGCTGGCGCTCCTCGCGCCGGACCGCGCAACCGTCGACCGCGTGCATGCCATGGCGCTGGCTCGCGGCGGCTCATGCGAAGGGCCGCCTGGATTGCGGCCGCAGTATCACGCGCATTACTACGGCGCGTACTTTCGCGATCCGGACGGCAACAAGCTCTGCGTGTGCTGCCACGATCCGGTTTGACAGCTTCAGTGGCTTTAACCGATATAACGCACTTGCCCTCAATGCGCCGGACGCCCCTGGTCCAGTGACTCGAACAGAACCCCTACTGCACGCTCACACCGCCGTCACATATTTCTCCCCCTGCGGCACAGCGCGCGCCTGCGGCGGCGGTGAGTCAAACACGGCCCGCATGCGCTTCACTTCATCGACCGGGCTGAGCCCGAACAGCCGCTTGAACTCCCGGCTGAACTGCGAGGCGCTCTCATAGCCGACGCGGGCCGCAGCCGCACCCGCATTCAAGCCATCCTGCACCATCAGCAGCCGCGCGTGATGCAGCCGCGTGGTCTTCACATACTGCATCGGCGAAGTGGACGTCACGCTCTTGAACTGCGCATGAAACACCGCGAGGCTCATCCCGGCCTCGCGCGCCAGCGTGTCGACGTCAAGCTCACCCTTATAGTCCGCGTGAATGCGCCGCAAGGCCTTCGCGACACGGCCGAAATGATGCTGATGGGTAAGCGCCGCGCGAATCGCATCGCCCTGTTCGCCGGTCAGCACCCGATAACAGATCTCGCGCATCACGCCTGGGGCGAGAATGCGCGCCTCCAGCGGCGACGCCAGTGCTTCGAGCAGACGTTGCACCGCGTTGCTCATGGTCGGATCGAGTGGCGTCGAATAGATCCCTCTGGGCTCGGTTTGCGTGGTGCCATGGGTTTCGTTCAACGCCATCAGCAACTCGGCGACCACCGACAGGTCGACCCGTACCGAGATGCCCAGAAACGGTTCCTCGACGCTTGCCTCGGTTTCACATTCGAACGGCAACGGCACCGACAGCACCAGATACTGCTGCGCGTCGTACACATAGGTCCGCTCGCCCAGATAGCCGCGCTTGCGCCCCTGGCACACGATCACGATGCTCGGCTCGTAGAGCACCGGCCTGCGTGGCATGGGCCGGTTCGAACGCATGAATTTGACGCCGTCCAGGCACGACTGCGTGAAGCCCTCGTTTGGCGCAAGGATGTCGAACAGTTCAACCATGCGCTGCTGGGCCGGGCTGATGGCGGAGCGGGTCGGCTGGGTGGTTTGCGTCGTTTCCATGACAATGCCTTTCGATGCGGCAGAGAATAAGGCTTGAAATTTAGCACCAAACGGCCTATAGCGCTGGCACTCAGGAGAAATAGGCAAACCTTCGAGATATTCAGGTATTCCCCAGGTGTCGAGCGCCGCCTACGATGGGAACCCTGCCGGATCACCTATTTCCCCCGGCCCCTTGCACCATCCGGGGCAGGCCAACCGGAGCCGCACGTCGGGCTCGCCGGTTCCGGGGACAGCCGCCGTGATCTGGGTCCACGTCAAGGTTCAGCCCCGTCAGCGGCAGTGCGTCGCTACCGTAGGCGCCTTGTGCAATCCATCTCTTTCCAGGAGCACTCATGACCACGACTTATGCCTATGCTGCGAGCGACGCCAAGTCAAAGCTCGCGCCATTCGAATTTCAGCGCCGCACATTGCGCGCCCATGACGTGCAGATGGAAGTGCTGTTTTGCGGCGTCTGCCATTCCGACCTGCATCAGGCCCGCAACGAATGGAAAAACTCCACTTATCCGGTGGTGCCGGGCCACGAAATCGTCGGCCGCGTCACGGCCGTCGGTTCTGACGTCACGCGCTACAAGACCGGCGACCTCGTTGGCGTGGGGTGCCTCGTTGACTCGTGCCGTACCTGTGCGAGTTGCGCGGAAGGCCTCGAACAGTATTGCGAAAACGGCTTTGTCGGCACTTACAACGGTGTAGACCGCGAGAGCGGCGAAATTACCTTCGGCGGCTATTCCACGCAACTGGTCGCTGACGAAGCGTTCGTGTTGCGCGTGCCGGAAAACCTCGACCCGGCCGGCGTGGCCCCGCTGCTGTGCGCCGGTATCACCACCTACTCGCCGCTGCGCCAATGGGGCGCCGGTCCCGGCAAGAAGGTCGGTATCGTCGGCCTGGGCGGCCTCGGCCACATGGGTGTGAAGCTCGCTCGCGCGATGGGTGCGCATGTCGTGCTGTTCACGACGTCGCAGTCGAAGGTCGAGGATGCGAAGCGCCTCGGTGCGCACGAGGTGGTGATTTCGAAGAATCCGCAGGAAATGGAAGCGCATGCGAACAGCTTCGATTTCATCCTCAATACGGTGGCGGCCGAGCACGACCTGAATCCGTTCCTGAACCTGCTGCGCCGCGACGGCACGATGACGCTGGTCGGCGCGCCCGAGCACGATCATCCGTCGCCGCAGGTGTTCAACCTGATTTTCAGGCGCCGGCGCCTTGCAGGTTCGCTGATCGGCGGCATTGCTGAAACTCAGGAAATGCTCGATTTCTGCGGCGAGCACGGCATTACATCGGACATCGAAATTATTCCGATGCAAAAGATTAACGATGCGTATGAGCGCATGTTGAAGAGCGATGTGAAGTACCGCTTCGTGATCGACCTCGACTCGCTCAGGCAGTAACTGCCGGTCGTTTTACCCCAGGCTTCAATCCGGTAGTTCCACAGGCCGTCGCGCCGGCGGGCAGAACGTCCGCCAGCCGTGACGCACAGGCCGCGCCCGTAGCGGCGGCCTGCCCTGCTCCCGCCTCGCATCGTCATGCCGACACGCCTCCCCAACGGGACGAGGTGCGTTGGCTGTACGTCCTTTTATTCGGATTGTCCCGCGTATGTACTGTTTGACAGGAGATTGCCCGTGATTGACCGTATTCAGGCGATGCGCACTTTTATCCGTATCGTCGATACCAACAGTTTCACACGCGCCGCGCAATCGCTGGACATGCCGCGCGCGACCGCGACGACGCTGGTCCAGAATCTCGAAGCATTGCTCGGCACGGCGTTGCTGGTACGCACCACACGCCGGCTCAGCCTGACCCCGGAAGGCGCGGCTTACTACGAACGCTGCGCGCAGATTCTCGCCGACATCGACGAGATGGAAGCGAGCCTGCGCCATTCGACCGATCATCTGAGCGGGCGCCTGCGCGTCGAAATGCCGGGCGCGGTGGCCACTGCGCTGGTGCTGCCCGCGCTCGACGATTTTCATGAGCGCTTTCCCAACATCGATCTGGCAATCGGCGTGAGCAATCGCGCTGTGGATCTGGTGGGGGAAGCGGTGGATTGCAGCATCCAGCTCGGCGAGTTGCCTGATTCCGGTCTGGCGGCGCGGCGCCTCGGCACGCTTGAACACGTCACCTGCGCGAGCCCCGGGTATCTCGAGCGTCACGGCATGCCCTCGGATCTGGAGGAACTGGCCAACCACGTTGCCGTCAACTGCATGTCGTCGCTCAACGGGCGTGCCGTGGACTTCGATTTCGAAGTCGGCGGCAGTGCGCTGACCGTGAAGGTCGACGGTTTCGTGAAGGTCAGCGACGAGCAGGCTTACCTGACTTGCGGCCTGCAAGGGCTCGGGCTGATCCAGCCGGCCCGGATTGCCGCGCAGCCGTACCTCGACTCGGGACAGTTGCGCGAAGTGCTGCCGCAGTGGAAGCCCGTGCCGATGCCGGTGTCTGTCGCGTATGTGAAGAACCGGCATGTGTCGCCGCGCGTGCGGGCCTTCGTCGACTGGCTGGCCGTGCTGTTCGAGCAGGCCGAGCACGTCGATCAGGACCTGTCGCGCGTGCGGCAGTTGCTGCGCGGGTTGCATCCGGCTTGATGCCTGCGCCGGATGCGCCCGGCTATTGCTGCTTCGACTGCGTCGCCGCGCCCGGACAGGCCGGATCTTTACCCCAATGGCCCTCGCAAACGCGCCAGCGGCACAACTGATCCTCGAAGAAGCCGCGCGTGCCGCACTCCTTCACGCGCTCAGCAAGACGCGCGTTGCCCGCCGGTGTCGAAGCACTGACCTTGGTGGGCGTCTCGCCATTAGCGCCAGGTTTGACATCCGCCGGCTTGGTACGCGCAACGAGCGCCGCCAGCAGATCGGCATCCGGATCATCCGTCGACCCTGTGCCGTTGTGTGCGGTGTGCTGCCTGTCCTTTTTCGTCTGCGCCACGGCGGTCGCACTGGCGTGCTTCGGGTGTGCCGACGCGGTCTCATGCTCGTGGTGAGCGTGACTCGCCGTGGCCGCAGCCGGCTTCGCGTTTTTATCCGCTTCGGCAGGCGCCGCGGACGCACCGCTCATGTCGGCGCCGTTGGCCAGCGCACGCGACAAGCGGTTGTCACCCACGCCACTGGCAGCTGACGCGGCGGCATCCGTAGAAGCCTTGGAGTCCTTGCTATCGCTGTCGTCGGCAACGATGGTCGCTGCTTGCGAGGCCGATGCCGCATCAGGCTGCGCGGCCCTGGCCGTCACCTGGGCGGCACCGCTTGCGCCCGCGGGCACAGCAGCGCTCTGCGCGCCATTGGGCGCGGACGATGCAGCAACCTCAGTGTGCCCGCCAAGGGCGCGTTGCTGCAGGTGCCATGCGCCCCAGCCGCCTGCGGCGACGACCAGCAGCGCCACCAGCACGAGCGGCGCTTTGGAGCGGCGCGGCGTGTCGGTGGGCGGTTCGACGCGTCCTTCCAGGTTCGCGAGAATCCGCGAGCCATTGGCTTGGGAGCCCTTTGCCGTATCGGCAAGCAGGCTAGGCGGGGCTTTGGAATTCGAGCTGTCCGGCGCATTCATTCACTGTCTCATTGAATCCTGGTTTATTTCGCCGTGATAATACTGTTCCGGCTCGTCTTCGAGCAGGCCTGATTCTAAGAGCAAGCATTACAAAATACAATTGTTTCCAATTTCACGGGGTTACCTTTGATTGCAGTCGTACTCGTCGCTTATTTCGCCATCGCCGTAGTGATCGCGGCGGTGCTGCTATTGCCGCCGGTGCGATCCGCATTACTCGCCATTGTGCGCGATTTGCATGGTCGATTTATGCGCCACGCATCATATGGCGCAGCGCGTGCACGTGGTCAATTAACCCGCTCGGCAAAAATTTCGCAATCGACCGTAGTCGATATGCAAAATTTACTTGTGAAGCGGCGCTTGCTGATTTTAACTACCGCAGGTATTCTTGCGACGCCGCCATTGGTCGCGATCGCATTGCGCGGTCGGCAGTTATTCCAATACGACGACACAGTAAGGGTTCCCGACGAGAAAATTGCCGCTCTCCTGAACGGCGAGCAGCTTGTCCCGCCACCATCATTGCCGCCTGAGGTATTTGCAACGCAGGAAGTCGAGCAGGTTCGCCCCGCGCTACAGGATGCAAGCCGCGACTGGAATTTGCTCGATGCCGACTTTCGAACCCGTTTATTGCTCGTCTACAAAATCATGCACGAACAATACGGCTATCAAATGGCTTTACTGGAAGGCTATCGCAGTCCGGAGCGGCAAAACCGGCTGGCGCAAATGGGGGGAAACGTCACCAATGCCGCAGCGTTTCAGAGCTATCACCAATACGGGTTAGCGGCGGACAATGCATTTTTGCGTGACGGTAAGCTGGTCATTACAGAAAAAGATCCTTGGGCCATGCGAGGCTATCAGTTATACGGACAGGTGGCCGAACAGGTCGGCCTGGTGTGGGGTGGCCGGTGGAAAATGATGGATCTCGGACACGTCGAATATCACAAGCCCGGCTTCGTACTGGGGCGCGGGCATTAAGCGGTACACAGCAGCAGATAATGGGGTGGGCATGGGGCGTTCATTTATTCTTCTCGGCGACAAGACCGATCATGGCGGCGCGCTCACCAGCGCATGCGGCAGGCCGACCACATCCACCACCGCCCTGCCGTCACCCCCATGCTGAGCGTCGCCCGCCATCGCGCAGCGCCTGACGTCCTACCGCACGCTACCCACATCATTCAGACCTGACCGGCCTATGCAACGCGTCCTCAATGGGTTGACCCACAAACGCACGCTCTCGATCATCGGGCTGCTTGCGCTCGCTGCCGTGCTGTTCATCGCAGCCGACACCTTGCAGATCGACCCGATCTGGCCCGCCGCCGCGCTGGGCGCCGTGCTGGTACTGTGGTTCCTGGTATGGCTGTGGCGGCGGCTCGCCGCACGACGCGCCAACCGCAAGCTCGGCGAGATGCTCGAACAGCAGGCCGAGAAGCAGGCCGAAACCGGCACGCCCCCGGGGCCCGCCCGCCAGGCTGAACTCGACGTGCTGCGCACGCGCCTTGTCGATGCGGTGAAGACGATCAAGACCTCGAAGATCGGCCAGGTCTCGGGCGGCTCGGCGCTTTATGAACTGCCGTGGTACATCGTGATCGGCAATCCGGCGGCGGGCAAGAGCAGCGCCGTGCTGAATTCGGGTTTGCAATTCCCGTTTGCGGACAAGAACAACGCGGTCATTCACGGGATTGGCGGCACGCGTAACTGCGACTGGTTCTTCACCACCGAAGGCATTCTGCTCGATACCGCCGGCCGCTATTCGGTGCATGAGGAAGACCGCACCGAATGGCTGGGCTTTCTGGGCCTCCTCAAGCGTCATCGCCCGAAAGCGCCGATCAACGGCATCATCGTGACCGCGAGCATTGCCGAGCTGACCGGCAGCCGCCCGGAATTCGCCATCAATCTGGCGAAAAACCTGCGCCAGCGCGTGCAGGAGCTGACCGAGAAGCTCGAAGTGTTCGCGCCGGTGTACGTGATGTTCACCAAGACCGACCTGATCACCGGTTTTACCGAGTTCTTCAGCGGCAGCGAGCGTCAGGAATACGACCGCGTATGGGGCGCTACGCTGCCCTACGAGCCGGATGAGAAGCGCGACATCGTCGGACTGTTCGACGAGCGTTTTGAAGAGCTTTACGAAGGCCTGAAGGAGATCAGCGTCGCGCAGATGTCGATCAGCCGCGGCAATAAACTGTCGCCGGGGCAACTGAGCTTCCCGCTCGAATTCTCGACGATCAAGCCCGCGCTGCGCTCGTTTCTCGCCACCCTGTTCGAAGCCAATCCGTTCCAGTACAAGCCGATTTTCCGCGGCTTCTACTTTACGAGCGCCTTGCAGGAAGGCGAAACCAACAGCGCCGCCGCGCAGCGCATCGCGACCCGCTTCGGCCTCGACGCGGACAGCCTGCCCAAGCCGAATAGCGCATTTTCGAAGAACGGCTTTTTCCTGCGCGACCTGTTCTCCAAGGTCATTTTTGCCGACCGTCAAACGGTCAAGCAGTTTGCCAGCCCCGCCAAAACACGCATGCGTTATGCGACGTTCTTCGGTTTCGTCGCCGCACTCGCGCTGGCACTCGGCGGCTGGACCTGGTCGACGGTCAACAACCAGCAACTCGCCTCGAACGTGCAGGCCGACCTCGACAACGTCGTACGCCTGCAGCAGAACCGTAACGACCTGCAATCGCGCATGCAGGCGATGGATATTCTCGAGGACCGCATCGACCAGCTCGAACAGTTCCGCCGCGACCGGCCGCTGGCAGTCTCGCTCGGGCTCTATCAGGGCGACCGTCTCGAACAGCATCTGCTGACCGAGTACTACAACGGCGTGCGGCAGATCATGCTCGACCCGGTCGCGCAGAACCTGGAAGGCTTCCTGAAAGACGTCGACGCGCATCCGGACCAGCTCGCGCCGATGACGCGCACGCCGGATTCCGGCGCGCTACCGGTGTCCTCGCGCTCCGCCATGGTCGCGGCGAGCCAGGGCGGCCTGTATAGTGACGCCTCGCCCACCAACGTCGAAGACGCCTACAACGCGCTCAAGACTTACCTGATGCTGGGTGACAAGCGCCACGTCGAAACCGCTCACCTGACCGATCAGGTGGCCCGCTTCTGGCGCGGCTGGCTCGAAACCAACCGGGGCAACATGCCGCGCGACGAGATGATCCGCAGCGCCGAGCGCATGATCACCTTCTACCTGTCGCGCGTCTCGGACGACGACTGGCCGATGATCGACCAGAACCTCTCCCTCGTCGACCAGACCCGCGAAAACCTGCGTCGCGTGGTGCGCGGCATGCCGGCCCGTCAGCGCGTGTATGAAGAGATCAAGGCACGTGCCTCGACCCGCTTCGCGCCGATGACAATCGCACGCATCGTCGGCGACAACAACACGGGGCTGATTGCAGGCAGCTATGCGATTCCCGGCACCTTCACGCGCGACGCGTGGTTCCAGTACGTGCAGCCGGCGATTCGCGATGCCGCGACCAAGGAACTGCAGGCGAAGGACTGGGTGCTCAACACCTCGGCACATGACGACCTGACGCTCGAAGGCAGCCCGGAGCAGATCCAGAAGGCGCTGGTGGCAATGTACAAGTCCGAGTATGCGACGCACTGGGAGAAGTTCATGCAGGGCATTGCGGTGCAGAACTTCGGCACCTTCAACCAGGCCGTCGACGCGATGAACCGCCTCGGCGACCCGCAGGACTCGCCGATCCGCAAGGTGCTCGAGACCGCCTACGACCAGACCTCGTGGGACAACCCGTCGCTCGTCAGCGCGGGCGTGAAGAGCGCGCAGAGCGGCGTGACCAGCTGGTTCACGCACTGGTTCTCGCATGCGCCGACGGGCCAGCTCAACGCGAACATCGACATCAACGGCAACCCGGTTGAACTGCCGATGGGGCCGATCGGACAGGAGTTCGCCGGCCTTGGCCGGATCGTCGCGAAGACGGATAACGGTTCGATGCTGCAGGGCTATATGGACACGCTGTCCAAGGTCCGCACGCGCTTTAACGTGATCAAGAACCAGGGCGATCCGGGACCGGGCGCGCGTCAGCTGATGCAACAGACGCTCGACGGCAACGGTTCGGAACTCGCCGATTCGCTCAAGTACGTCGACGAGCAGATGCTCACGGGTCTCACCGACTCGCAACGCAAGGGTCTGCGTCCGCTGCTGGTGCGGCCGTTGATGCAGGCATTCGCGCTGGTGATCCAGCCGGCCAGCGTCGAAGTCAACAAGGTGTGGAATGCGCAGGTGTTCCAGCCGTTCCAGACCTCGCTTGCGAACAAGTATCCGTTCTCGGGTGACGCCAAGGTCGAGGCCGGTGCGAGCGAAATCGCCCAGGTGTTCGGTCCGGACGGCGCGGTCGCGAAGTTCGTCAGCACCACGCTTGGGCCGCTCGCGGTGCGCCGCGGCGACACGCTGAGCGCACGGACGTGGGGCGATATGGGGCTGGCGTTGACGCCTGACTTCACAAACGGCTTCGCACGCTGGGTCGCCCCGCTCGCGGGTGGCGCCGCGGGTAGCACGCAAGGCGGCTCGTCCGAACCGCAGACCGTGTTCCAGATCCTGCCGCAGCCGAGCACCGGCACGACCGAATACACGTTGGCAATCGACGGCCAGCAACTGCGTTATCGCAACACGCCGCCGCAGTGGACCAACTTCGTGTGGCCGAACCCGTCGGGCTCGCCGGGGGCGACGCTGTCGGCGACGACCTTCGATGGCCGCACGATCCAGCTCGTCAACGAGCCGGGACGCTACGGGCTGGAAAAGCTGATCAACTCGGCGCAGCGCAAACGACGGCCGGACGGCACCTTCGACCTGTCGTGGACCCAGGGCGCGGTTTCAGTGGCGGTCAGCATGCGCATCATCAGCACGTCGCAGGCGTCCGGCGGCGGGGGCGATGCGCCGCAGCAGCAGAGCCTGCGCGGCCTGCGGTTGCCGTCGTCGGTGGCGGATGTCAGCGCGGCGGCCAATTCGGTCAATGCAACACCGACCGGCGCCTCCGGGCCTGCCGGGCCGGCTGGGGCTGCGCCGGCTGCAGCACCGGCCAACAACGGCTCACCCGCAGCACAAGCGAACCCGACTGCAGCCATGGCTGCGGACTCGAATACAGGGGGTGCGCAATGACGCAAACCGTTCAGGCCCAAATCGCCTACTTCGGCAAGATTCCTTCGCGTGGCGACTTCGTCAAAAGCGCGCATAACCCGCAGCTGCTGCAGACGCTGGACCGCTGGATTGCCGAAGCGATGGAGTTGCTCGCCGATGATCCGCGCTGGAAGATCGTCTACGAAGGCGCCAAGCCGATGCATTTCGCATTTCTCGGCTCGCGCAGCAAACTGGCCATTGCCGGTCACATGGTGACGAGCCACGACCAGTCGTCGCGACGCTTTCCGTTTCTTGCTGCGACCGCCCTCGAAGTCGAGCGGCCGCTGACGTTTCTGGCGCGCAGCCCGCTCGCGTTTGCGCGGCTGTGGTCGCGCGTCGCGGCGCAAATGGGACCGCTGCTGGTCGCAGGCGAGCCCACCGGCGCGCTACAGGCGCTCGGCGACACCCAGGTGCCGATCGAGGTCGGCGGCGGCCCCGGCAATCCGCATGACGGCACCTTCAACGATTTCGTCGAACACCAGACGCTCGCAGGCCTCGAACAGATGTTGCTGGCCAACGGCCATCCAGTGCGGCTGCGCGGCGCGATGCTGGCGCTCGGCTCGCTGCTGCGGCCGGTGATGCAAAGCGGCTCGTCGCATCTCGAACGCGGCCTGACCCTGCCGCTGCCGAACGATCCGTTCTACCGCAGCCTCGTCGCCGCGTTCTGGCTCGAACTGATTGCGCCGTTCGTCTCGCGGGCCGATTTCGAGCTGGCGATCTTCATCGGCACGATTGCGCAACGCGAACGGCTCGTGATCGGCTTTAACGGCGCCTCGGCGAAAACGCTGCATAGCGTGGTCGATCCGCAGGCCTACGCGGCACACAACATCGATATCGACGATCCCGAATGGATCGACGATCACGCACAAAACGACCATGGCATCAGCAAGCTCGTCAGCTACCTCGACCAACCGCAACTGTCGCTGCGTGTCAGCATCGACACGTTCCGCGAAGCGTTCATCGGGGAGTGAGACGATGCCAAGCAAAGCTGATCGTATGTTGACGGTGCGTCTGGGCCGGGTGGTGCCTGCTGCGTCTTTGGTGACTGCGATGCTGAGCGGCCTGACTGGTCTCTTCGGCAGCGGTTTCGCGCTCGCGGATAACGTCGGGCCGGCAAACGTTACGCCGGTCGATAACAGCGGCATCCAGATTCATACGACGATCCTGCCGGCGCAGCCTTTGGCGAGCGGTGCGGCGCCTGCTGCTGGCGTCACGGGCACCGGTGCGGCGTCACAGACGCCGCCGCCGGCCAATGCCACGCCCGGCCAGGTTGTGGTGGGCGGCAAGGTGCCCGATGAGGCCACCAAAGCCGCCGTGCTGCAACGCCTGCGCGACACGTACGGAGCGAACAACGTGGTCGATCAGATCGAGGTGGGCGATGTCGCGACGCCGCCGAACTGGTCGGCAAACGTGCAGAAGCTGATCGGGCCGCAGTTGAAGCAGATCAGCAAAGGCCAGCTGAAAATCGACGGCACGTCGGTCGACGTGAAGGGCGAAGTTCATAACGAAGCGCAGCGTCAGCAACTGGCGAGCGATATGGCCAATGCGCTCAACCCGACCTATACGGTCAAGAATGGGTTGCGTGTGAGCGCGTCGCAACAGGGGCTGCTCGATCAGACGCTGGCCAACCGCACCATTGAGTTCGAGACCGGTAGCGCGACGCTGACGCCGCAAGGTAAGGCCATTCTCGATCAGATGGCCGCGGCGATGGTGAAGATGACCAACAACACCGTCGAGATCATCGGGCATACCGACAACTCAGGGAATCGCACCTCGAATATCGCGTTGAGCCAGGCGCGTGCGGATGCGGTTAAAGGCTATCTGGTCACCAAGGGAATTTCGCCGCAGCAGTTGTCGACGACCGGCGTTGGGCCGGATCAGCCGATTGCGTCGAATGATACGAACGATGGGCGGGCGAGGAATCGAAGGATTGAGTTTCGGGCAGGGATGTAAGGTCAACGCGCGGTATGGCGCGCTCGCCGTGCACGGCGGGCGCGAGCATGACTCTTATTTCCCCTCTTCCGGCTTCACCCCCAACAACTCGCGAATATGCGCGAGCGAGCCATCATCCTTGACCACCGTAGACAGCCACTGGTGCAAGGGCATGTCCGCCCACTCCGCCGCCTTATCAGCGAGGTATGCGGCCGGGCTATGCGGCTCCGTGCTGCGAAAGAACTTCGCCACCGCGCGCAGCTGCGCAACCGCCTGGGCACGGCTCTGAATGCCTGCGATGCCCACATGCGTCGTAGTCGATACAGTCGTCAACACGGGTTCCTCCCGTTCCGGTGAGGTCTTGAAAGTCGGTTCGGTGCGCTCGGCGCTCTCCGGCTTCTGCGTTTTGGCCGGTGCCGTCTCAGCGGTTACACCCAGTTCGCGTGCAAAGCGCTCTGCCAGCCGGTACACGCCTTCATAGGCATCCTTCGCCTGACGGAAACTCGGTGCCGAATCTCCCGCGCGCCGGTCCAGTTCCTGCTCGAGCGCGAGCATTACCGCTTCGAACGCCTTCAGATCGGCCAGCAGCGCCGAGTAGAACGCCACCGGCGTCGCCCGCTTGGATGCCTCGATCTGGTCAATTGACGGCTTGCCGCGTGCGATATCGTCGGCGTGATCGGGATCGCGCTTCATCGCCTGCGCAACGTGCGTCGCCACGTCCCAATCGACCGTGCTGTAAGGATCGCCCGGCGCCGCAGTCAGCGGCATCGCGCGCAGCAGATCGGCCGTACGCCCCATCAGCCACGCCACATTGCCCAGGCGGTATTCGGCATCGTCGCCTTCCGGCAGCGGGTGCAGATGCTCCCAGAAGCGCTCGGACAGCCCGGTGAGCAACACGTAACCGTCAGTGAGACCGGAGACGCCGTCTTCAATCGCCAGCGCCTCCGTGAGCCACACAGCGAGGCGCAGGTCTTTGGTTTGAGTCTGCAGCAAACTCGTACTGCGCTCGACGACGAACGGCCAGTCCGCTTCCTTGATTTCGGTCACCCATTCGCCCTGATCGAGCGACGGATCGTCAAAACGGCGCGCATGCTGGATCGCGTCGAAATCGGCCGAGAACAGCATGTCGTCGCCGCAAGGCGAGGTTTCGCTGATCGGTTCCAGCAGCGTGGTTATCTTGGTCGGCATGAGCATGACAGAGTGCGATAAGTGCCTGATGAGGCGTTAAAACAGATTGAACCGTACGGATACGTCAACACGTGCACACGTCAGGCGACCGTATATTCGAATTCACCGGCCTCGCTCGCGCGCACCGCGATGCGCCCGATCGCCGTGCCGTCCGCGATCCGCTCCAGCACCTGCTGCGCCACTTCCGGCAACAACGTGCCATTCAGAATGTGATCGACATTGCGTGCGCCCGAATCCACTTCGGTACAGCGCGCGAGCACCGCATCCACCAGCGACTCGTCCCATTCGAAGATAGCCTTGTGATTCGCCTCGATACGCCGGCGAATCCGCTCGAGCTTCAATTCGATGATGTCCGCCAGCACGTCGTCGGAAATCGGATAGTACGGCACCACCTTCATGCGGCCAAGAAACGCCGGCTTGAACACCTTGTACAGTTGCGGACGCAACGTCTCCGCAAGTTCATCGGCGCCCGGGATCTCTTCGGCGCTTTTGTTCAGGCACGCTTGCATCACCGCCTGCGAACCGACATTCGACGTGAGAATGATCAGCGTATTGCGGAAGTCGATTTCGCGCCCTTCCGCATCATCCATGGTGCCCTTGTCGAACACCTGGAAGAACATTTCGAGCACGTCCGGATGAGCCTTCTCCACCTCATCGAGCAGCACCACCGAATACGGATTACGCCGTACCGCTTCGGTCAGCACGCCGCCCTCGCCATAGCCGACATAACCCGGCGGCGAACCCTTGAGTCCCGAGACGCTGTGCGCCTCCTGATACTCGCTCATGTTGATCGTGACCATCTTGCGTTCGCCGCCGTACAGGACGTCGGCGAGCGCCAGCGCCGTTTCGGTTTTACCGACACCCGACGGCCCGACGAACATGAACACGCCACGCGGCTTGTTCGGATCTTCCAGGTTCGCGCTAGCGGTTCGCACCCGCTGGGCGATTGCCTCCAGAGCATGGTCCTGGCCGATCACGCGTGCGGCCAGCAAGGGCTGCAGGTTCAGCACGGTCTGAATCTCGTCCTTGATCATGCGTCCGAGCGGAATGCCGGTCCACGACGCGACGATTTCGGCCACCACGTGTCCATCGACCTGCAAGGGCACCATCGGCTGACCGCCTTGCAACGCGTGCAATTCAGTCACACGCGTCGCTAGCGTCTCGCGTGCTGTACGTGCCTTTTCCGCCTGCTCTGCGTCGGCGCTGCCGCCGCGTGCGGCGTCGAGCTCGGCGCGCAGTTCGCCAATCTCCGATACCAGCGCGCGCTCCTTGTCATAACGCGCCTCGTTGGCCGCCAAGGTCGTCACGTCTGCCTCACGCAGCTCGCGCAGTTCTGCAAGACGCTCGTCGTGAACCGCACCGCTGGCCACTTCCCGCTCGAGCGCAGCAATTTCCGCATCGATCCGCTCAATGCGCTTCTTCGTGTCGTCGATCGCCGCAGGCGTCGAGCTATGCGCAAGCGCCACTTTCGCGCACGCGGTGTCGAGCACGCTGATCGCCTTGTCCGGCAACTGACGTCCGCTGATGTAGCGATGCGACAAACGCACCGCTTCAGTAATCGCGTCGTCGAGCACGCGGACGTTAAAGTGCCGCTCCATCAGGCCGGCCATGCCGCGCAGCATCGCGGCGGCAAGCGTCTCGCTGGGTTCCTCGATCTTCACCACCTGAAAACGCCGCGCGAGCGCCGCGTCTTTCTCGAAGTACTTCTTGTATTCGCTCCACGTCGTTGCCGCGATCGTGCGCAGCTCGCCGCGCGCCAATGCGGGTTTCAAAAGGTTCGCCGCATCGTTCTGGCCAGCCTGCCCACCCGCACCGATAATCGTATGCGCTTCGTCAATGAACAGGATGATCCGATGTGGGCTCTTCCTGACCTCGTCGATCACGTTCTTCAGACGGTTTTCGAATTCGCCTTTGACGCTTGCGCCTGCCTGCAGCAAGCCCATATCGAGCACATGCAACGCGACGCCCCTGAGCGGCGCGGGCACATCCTCCGCAGCAATGCGCAGCGCGAGGCCTTCGACCACCGCCGTTTTACCAACGCCCGCTTCGCCCGTCATGATCGGATTGTTCTGGCGGCGCCGCATCAGGATGTCGATGGCCTGGCGAATCTCGCCCTCGCGGCCAATCACGGGATCGATATGGCCGTCGCGCGCACGCTGCGTCAGGTTGGTCGTATACGTATCGAGCGCGGGCGTCTTTGAGGGGCCGCCCGTTTGCGTTTGCGACACATCGGCGGCAGGGTCATCGCCGCCTTCATCGGACCCCGATGTACTGCGCTCTACTTCACACGAGCCGACCGTCAATTCGTCGAACTTGTGCTTCAGATCGGTCACCCGCGCGTCGCGGAACAACGGCGACATGCGTTGTGCAAACTGCGTGAGATCCGGCGCATTGAGCAACGCCAGCAGCAAATGCCCCGAGCGGATCCTGCCGATCTGCGAATCGAGCGACGCAACCAGCCACGCCTGTTCAAACAGCGCGATCAGATGCAGGGAAAACACCGGCGTGCGCGCATTGCCGGTCTTCAGACGCTGCAGTTCGCGCTCGAGATCCGCCCGCAGCGCATGCGCATCGATGCGGCTCGCACGCAGCACCAGCGACACATCGCTGGCAGGCTCATCGAGCAACGCCAGAAACAGATGCTCGAGATCGACCTCGTAGTGGCCGCGCGAAAGGCAGTTGCTCGCTGCACGCTCGGTCGCCTGGCGGCAGGTCGGATTGAGTTTCGCGATCAGGGTCTTGAGGGGCGTGCTCATGTCGTGCGATCCAGGTCTTGTTGCTATCGTTATGTTCAGTGAATGACATGCAGCTCGTAGCGCGCATCCGCGCGGTCGCTGTCGGCATCGTGAGTGCAGAGAAACGCGTCCCAGCCGAGCCGCGCGCCTTGACTGAGCTGGATCGGCCCCACCTCGGTACGGCGCAGCACCAGCGACACCTCGTATTCGAGCGTGACCCCGGCCAGCAGCGTCAGCATCCGCTCCAGCGCGATCGCGCATTCGGCGCCCGGCAGGAAGGCCTCATAGTCTTTCTTCGCGAGCGGGCCGATCACGAGACGCGCCCGCATGTCGCGCTGCCACACCCGCTCGCCCGCCAGCGCGGTCGCGCCCAGCGTTGCGTTGACGCTGCCGAGCACCGTTAGCTGGTCACGCGGCACGTCGTACCATTTGCCGACAAACTGCTCGACGCGCACCGGCACCTTGAAGTACTCCGACAAGGTACGCTGCAGATACGCCGCCGACACCGGCCGGTGCCGTGCCGCCAGCGCATAGCCGGCAATTGCTTCGTCGAAAAGTGCGCCGTCACCTTGCTGCAGACTGCCGCGCGTGTCTTCATCCGCGACTCCGGCGAGCGCCAGCAGCAACGGCAGATAACGCTCATCGCGGTCCAGTTCGTAGTGAAACGGCAGCCGGTATTTCTTCCACGCTGCGTAAAACAGCGCGGTCGCGCGATTCGAGAAAACGTCGAAAAACTCGCGGGCCGCACGATCGCGCCGTAACTGCTCGCGCGCGATGATCTGCTCGGTGTAATGCAGCGGCAAGGCGCCCTGTCCACCCAGCAGCCCGAAGAATGCCGGTGTGATGTCGACCCGCCTGAGCGTGCCGTCTTCAAGCGCGGCCGTACGCTGAGGCTTGTCCTTGAGCGCCACGCTGTGTTCGTCGTACGACATCGCGGCCTGAATCTCGCTCGGCGGAAATCCGAGCGACAGCGTATTGCGAAACGCAATCCGCTGAGCCACGATTTCACCGGGGCGTGTCGAGGCAACGCCCGCAAACCACTTTTCGAGTATCCGCACGGCCTGAAAGAATTCGAAGCGGTGCGGCTCGTCGAGCAGTTGCTCGACTACGCCAGGATCGATTCGCCGCTGCGGGGTTTGCATCGCATGATCTCCTCGCCAGTGCGCTTCGACACGACGACCAGTTGCACAAAGCTGTTCAGATGCACGTACAGCCCGAAGAACGTATCGATCACGCGCACGAAGGACGCGAGGCTCGTGCCGACAAAATGCTCCTCGTCGATCGTCAGGCGAATCTCCATGCCGCGCACGAAAGTTGCGAACGGCTTGCCGGGCAGCCATTGCACCGCTGCGTGCTGTTCGATGCCGACCAACCCGTCGATATGCCGCGCCGACACCGCCGTACGGCGCACGTCGTAAAGCACCAGCATTTCCTTGAGCGTGGCAAGGCCACTACTCGCCAGCGACACATGATTCAAGGCCAGATGCGAGATCAGGCGCCAATGCACGGCGCGGCCACGCCCGAAACGCACACTAGGGGTGGGCCGGCGCAGCATCGAAATGTTGCCGGTCAGCGAACCGCCTTCCAGAAACAGATCGCCACCTTCGAGACCCATCGCGAGTCCTGCCGGCAGGTCGCGGTTGGTGCAGGTCAGCTCGATGCTCAGCGTGTCGGTTTGCGGCGCAGCCGGTTCGAAGTCGATATCAACGATCGAGATTTCGGTCTCGTAGCCGGGGCTCTTCTGTGCCACCCAGTCGTTGCGGCGCGCGAACCAGTAATGTCCGGCGCGCTGGGCTTCACCGTGGTGCAGCGAATAGAACGGCCTGAATTCGATCACCGATTCTTCGTGTGCCTGCTGTCGGACCAGTTGCACCGAATCGATCGAATAGACTTCGTACGCAAAAGCGCGGCGCGCTTCGGCGATCACCGGATACGAAATCGCCTGGTGGCTCAGGCGAACCGGTTCGCCGTGCTGCTTGAACAGATTGACCACCGGCGTGCAGAACAGCCGGAAGTGTAGTGCCGACAACGAATCGAGCAGACGCGCGACGTGCGAATCGCTGCGCACGTCCTTCAGCACGATGTGCAGCGTCAGGCGGCTGCAGCGGCCGCTCGCGCGCGTCATCGCCGCCAGATCGAAGTCCACGAAATTGAATTTGTCGGGAAACGCAAAGTATTCGGTCAGCAGCCGGTAAGCCGGGTGCGACTTGGCCGGGTAGTCGATGAGCGAATCGTCGTCATCGAAGCCGGCCTGCGCCAGCGGCATCGTGCGCAGCGCGGTCCATTGGCCGCGGCGGTCCGCCTCGACGTAGGCCGCCATCGCGTTGACGAAAAGGCAATCGGTCAGGCCCGCGATGAACGACTGTTCGCCGTGCAGATGGGCGCGCAGCGTGCTGAGCTTCAATGCGCCCAGATCGAGCTGCGGTGCAGTCGACTCGAACGTGATCGACACGATTGCGGAGGCATTGGCGGGCAGCACGGTCGCGCTCGGCGCCATCGCCACCGAGGTGTATTTCGCCTCGGAAATGCGGATCGGCGCGAGCGTCACATCATATGCGGTGCGAAACCGGCATTGCACGCCACGAATGACGCGCGATTTAAGCTCGGTGCCGCATTCGATCGTGGCCGGTTCGGTCAGGTGGGCAAAAGCGCTGGAGGTCCCCAACTGCGCAATCGAACACGACGGAAACGGCCGCAGATAATGCGGATACAGCACCTCGAGCAGGGCTTCGGTGAATTCGGGGTAGTCGTCGTCGAGCTTTTTGTTGATGCGCGCGCCGAGCAGCGCGAACGATTCGATCATCCGCTCCACGTGCGGATCTTCGCAGTGCTCGCCGGACATCGCGAGGCGCGCGGCGATCTTCGGGTACCGATCGGCGAAATCGCGCGAATAGCGCCGCAGGAATGCCAGTTCGCGCTCGTAATACGGCAGCAGTTCTTCCATCAACCTATCCCCGGACCTGATACTTCCGTCGACCCCGTCGCCGCCGTCGCGCGTAACGGCAGCCAGCAAACGGCATTAAAGCTTCGCGCGTGCGCGCGTTACGGAATACTGCAACGTCGAAGGCTGCAGCATGGCATCGAAACTCACCGGTTCTTCCGCCGGATGCACGACCAGCAACGCCTGAATGCCAAAATACAGCGCGTTGGTCGACTGTTCGTTCAGTTCGAGCGTCACCGACACCTGCTTCAGGCGCGGTTCATGCCGCGCGATCGCCTGCTGAATCGACTTGCAGATGAACGTGCGGTCGTAGTGGCTCGCCAGGCTCAGGCCCGCGAAGTCGTTCAGACCGTACGTCAACACCGAACGCTGACACTCGGGGAGCGCCGCCAGCTCGTGTTCGGTCAGGGCGATCCGCGTGTTCAGGATCGCCTCGACGTCACGTGCGACGGTGCTCTTCAGCTCCTCCAGCGACAATTGCCGCATCGCCGCAGACGCGGGAAGATGCGGTTCGTCGTCGAACAGCTTGTCGAGAAAGCTCGGTTCAAATCGTTTCATCAGGCGCCGAAGAAGCGGTGCAAAACGGGGGGCAGACTGGTGCGATTACAGAGTGCGGTGCCCGCAGGTCAAGTGCGGGCACCGCACGGCGCATCAGACCGCGTACGTCTTGTCGTTCTTCGTCAGGCTCCACGCGCCTTGCGCGTTGCCGCCCTGGTTACCACCGATCTTCTGCTGCGTGTACTTCCACTGCACGGCAGCATATTTCAGCGAGAACTGTTCGCTCGGCAAGGTAACGCCGCCCGCTGAGCCCGTGCTCGCCGAGGCCACGGCCCCGACGCTCGGCGCAACGCTCGAAATGATCACGTACTTGAGCTTGACTTCCAGATACTTGATCCGGTTGCCTTCGCCGTCCGAACGCATGAAATCGATCGTCACTTCGTCGAAGGTCGTGCCGCCCGACGCGTGCTGATAGATCAACGGGCTGACCACGTCGATGTCTTTGGTAAAGACCATATCGCCGTGCTCGCAGCGTTCCGCCGTATGACCACCGGCCGTCGAAGCCGTTGCCGAGCGCGGTTGCGTGATCGAGTGATTCCAAGAATCGATTTCGATCCAGCCGTTATGATCTTTATCGGCAGACTCGCCCTTGATGGCCGGATTGCCGAATTTTAAATAGATATCCTTCATAACTCATCGACTCCCCAAAGAGGTGGTTTTTACAGTCAGCCCGGGCGGCCTGCCCGGGCATACTGACTTCATTTATGAATTTGCCGGCTTCGGCAGATCAGCAACAAGCCGCAAAGAGATCGACAGCTCATCCAGCTGGAAGTGCGGACGCAGGAACGCGACCGAACGATACGAACCGGGTTTGCCAGGAATCTCCGAGACCTGTATGGATGCCTCACGCAGCGGAAACTGCGCTTTCTGTTCCTGAGTCGCGTTGTCGTCGAGCAGCACGTACTGCGAGATCCAGCGGTTCAGGAAAACTTCGACGTTCTGTGCCGATGCAAAGCTGCCGATCTTGTCGCGCATCATCGCCTTCAGGTAGTGCGCGACGCGCGACACCGAGAAGATGTATTGCAACTGCGCAGACAGCACCGCATTCGCGTTGGCGCTATCCGTACTGTACTTCTTGGGCTTCTGGACCGACTGCGCGGCAAAGAACGCGGCATAGTCCGAGTTCTTGCAGTGCACGAGCGGAATGAAGCCCAGGTCGCTCAATTCCTTTTCACGGCGGTCTGTAATTGCAATTTCGGTCGGGCATTTCAGCGCGACTTCGCCGTCGTCGGTCTTGAAGGTATGCGTGGGCAGGTCTTCGACAAGACCGCCGCCTTCCACGCCGCGAATCGCCGCGCACCAGCCGAAGTCGTCGAACGCCGCGGTCAGACGCGCAGCGAAGGCCCAGGCGGCGTTACACCACAGATACTTGCCGTGATCGGTGCCGTCCACCTCTTCGACGAAATTGAAGCCTTCCGCCGTTGCGCCGTCCTTCGGATTGAACGGCAGGCGGCCCAGAAAACGCGGCAGCGTCAAACCGACGTAGCGCGAGTCTTCGGAGTCGCGGAACGACTTCCACTTCGCGTATTCGACGGTATCGAACACTTTGCCGAGATCGCGCGGCTTGCCGAGATCGGCAAACGTTTCGAGACCCATCAGTTCAGGCGACGCCGATGCGATGAACGGTGCGTGCGCCGCAGCTG
>DASZIR010000009.1:0-4999 GCA_035948995.1 Paraburkholderia sp.
ACGCCGTCAATATCTGCCCGATACCGATGTTCCGGAACTCCGGTCTCGGTTTTTTTACGGCTTCAGCCATGCTAGACCCCTACTATGTAGTAACACTAATCCGCAATTTTAGCGCCTTTTTATATCGCGCTGCAGCGAAAAACCCCACAGGTCCTTTACTGCACGCGCGACAATGGCGTCGCCAGGCGGGCCCGCGCGCGACGCGCGCCACCCTCAATCATCCTTGGTCACATCTGTCCAGCTCGAATGCCCCAGCCCTGTTGAACCCGGTTTCAGCTGAGATCGTTCTGATAGTAATACCCGGTTGTGACATACCAGCCACGCCGCACTTCGACCGGGCGGTCTCCATAGGTATAGGACACGCGCTCGACCGACAGCAACGGAAATCCAGGCGGCACCTGCAGCAGGTCGGCCACCGACGGGTCGGCAGCAACCGCGCGAATCTTCTCCGAGGCCCGGATCATGCGGGTGCCGAACTCCGTCTCGAACATCGCATACAGCGGACCTTTGTACTCCGACAGCCGCTCGAGCGTAAGCCCGCGAAACACCATGCCCGGCAACCAGATTTCGTCGAGCACCGTGATTTCACCATCAAACTGCAAAAGGCGCTTGATCAGCACCACCGGGTCGGCAGGCTTCAGGTCGAGCTGCCGTGCAAGGTCCGCCGAGGCGCGCAACCGCCGGCATTCGAGCAGCCGGCTGACGTGGGGATGTTCCGCGCCGTCATCGGCGAGCAATCTGAGGAAGCGAAACTGGGCGCGGTCTTCATTGTGCGTTGCAACAAAAGTACCCTTGCCCTGACGGCGCACCAGAAGATTGTCGGCCGCCAGTTCGTCGATGGCCTTGCGCACGGTTCCCTGACTCACCTTGAAGCGGGCGGCCAGTTCAACCTCGCTGGGAATGATTTCACCCGGCTTCCACTCACCCGATTCGAGGCTCTGCGTAATGAGCCCCTTGATCTGCTGATACAGGGGGCTGAAAGTGGGCGACATGGCAGGTGCAGAAGCGGACACACCCTCGCCTGGGCCCGCAGGGCCGATAGGATTCGCGGTGCTCGCCGGGTTCGAAGTCATGCGCGCATTTCATCATAAAGGCCTGTCTGCCGTCCAGAGCTTTGCCGGCAATAGATATGTCTTATATAAGACATAAGATACGGTTGACTTTGTGTCAGCCGACTCCTACACTCCTTGGCGAGCAAGGGTTTGCGGGTAATCTGACGGCTATTTCCGGGGTATTCCTGGTCGGCCGCCGTGCACCGAATGCCGCTCTGCACCATGCTGTTGCCTCATGCGGTCCAGGTTTCGATTCGCCGGTCTTTGTCCCGTCAGACGCTTCGGAAACACACCCTTGCAGGAGCCCGGCACCATGCAGCGGCCACGGGTGTCTCGTGTGTCTCGCTCCGCTGCACAGGTTTCCGGCATGGCGGTCTCGCCGCAACGCGCAGGTTCCGGCCTCGGCTTCAGCAAGAGGCCCCTGCGTAACGGTGAATTCCGCCGTGTTTCACAACGCTTCGCCTAACGCGCATATAGAATGGCGTTTTCCCTAGCGTCTAACGCATCGTCCTGGAGAATTCTCAATGGCTAAGCCCGCAAAGCGCGTTGCCGTCACCGGCGCCGCAGGTCAAATCGCTTACTCCCTGCTCTTCCGCATCGCCAATGGCGACCTGCTCGGCAAGGATCAGCCGGTGGTCCTGCAACTGCTCGACCTGCCGCAAGCGCAAGCCGCCGTGAAAGGCGTCGTGATGGAACTGGATGATTGCGCATTCCCGCTGCTGTCGGGCGTCGTGATCACCGACGATCCCAAGGTCGCATTCAAGGATGCTGACGTCGCCCTGCTGGTAGGCGCCCGTCCGCGTTCGAAAGGCATGGAACGTAAGGATCTGCTGTCGGCCAACGCCGAGATCTTCACGGTGCAAGGCAAGGCGCTGAACGAAGTCGCCAGCCGCGACATCAAGGTGCTGGTGGTCGGCAACCCGGCTAACACCAACGCTTACATCGCGATGAAGTCGGCACCGGATCTGCCGAAGAAGAACTTCACCGCCATGCTGCGTCTGGACCACAACCGCGCCCTGTCGCAACTGGCTGCCAAGTCGGGCAAGCCGGTCGCTTCGATCGAAAAGCTGGCGGTGTGGGGCAACCACTCGCCGACCATGTACCCGGATTTCCGCGTTGCAACGGCAGAAGGTCAGGACCTGACCAAGCTGATCAACGACGACGAATGGAACCGCAACACGTTCATCCCGACCGTCGGCAAGCGCGGCGCAGCGATCATCGAAGCGCGCGGCCTGTCGTCGGCAGCATCGGCAGCGAACGCCGCGATCGACCACGTGCGTGACTGGGTGCTCGGCACGAACGGCAAGTGGGTCACGATGGGTATTCCGTCGGACGGTTCGTATGGTATTCCGGAAGACATCATCTATGGTGTGCCGGTTACCTGCGAAAACGGCGAATACAAGCGTGTCGAAGGCCTCGAAATCGACGCTTTCTCGCGCGAAAAGATGGACGGCACGCTCCAGGAACTGCTCGAAGAGCGCGACGGCGTCCAGCACCTGCTCGGCTAAGCGCCTGATGCAGACCAACCGGGACTCCGTTGCCTGTCGACGGGTTCCGGTTTTTTACGTGCGAATGCAGGCAGGGCGGTTCGTTTTCCGGATCGTCCCGGCTGCCGTTCGTGCCCTTCGTGCCCTTGGTGCCCTTGGTGCCTCTAGTACCCTTAGCACCTGAATTTCGTATCTGATCCGAACGCGTTTTGTGCCGACTCATACCTTGCCGCCACAGCCATATGGCCGTATTGCAGAACGCGCCCGAATCCGATTCCTCAACGAGAACCCACGCCCCTGACGCCGAAGATGCGCGCCCTGACACCCGCCGAAGTGCTGTTTGACGGCGAAGCGCCGCCCACTGTCCTGCCTGCCTGCGATCACTACGCCGGCAGCGAGAAGCTGATGCTGAAATCGCTCGTCTTGCAGCAGGAGCTGGGACCGGTGTTCGACATCACGCTCGATTGCGAGGACGGCGCCCAGGTGGGCCGCGAAGCGGAGCATGCGGAGCTGGTCGCATCGTTGCTGGGTAGCGAGCATGACCGCTTTGGCCGCGTCGGCGTGCGGATTCACGATTTCAACCACGCGCACTGGCGCGACGACGTGCGCCTGATCCTGCGCGCCGCCAAACGCGCGCCCGCCTACATCACCCTGCCGAAGATCCGCAGCGTCCCCGATGCCGCCGAAATGTGCGCGTTCGTCGAAGCGACGCGGCGCGAGCTCAACATCGCGCAAGCCGTGCCGGTGCAGTTGCTGGTCGAGACGCACGGCGCGCTCGCGCGCGCGTTCGATCTGGCCGCCTTGCCTGGCGTCGAAGCGCTCAGCTTCGGCCTGATGGATTTCGTCTCCGCACACGACGGCGCGATTCCCGACAGTGCAATGCGCTCGCCCGGACAGTTCGATCATCCGCTGGTGCGGCGCGCCAAGCTCGAGATCGCCGCGGCCTGCCACGCGCACGGCAAGGTGCCGTCGCACAACGTCAGCACCGAAGTGCGCGATATGAGCGTGGTGGCCAATGACGCCACCCGTGCGCGCAACGAGTTCGGCTACACGCGGATGTGGAGCATCCACCCGGCGCAGATTCCGGCCATCGTGGCCGCCTTCGCGCCGCGCGACGAAGAGATCGTTACCGCCACCGAAATCCTGCTGGCCGCGCAATCCGCCCAGTGGGGCCCGACGCGCCATCACGACACGCTGCATGACCGCGCGAGCTACCGCTACTACTGGTCGGTGCTGTGCCGCGCCCGCTCGACCGGGCGTGCGGTGCCCGCCGAGGCCGCGCCGCTCTTCGCTATCGCCGGTTCCGATTCCGGTTCGACCAGGGAGTCCGCATCATGAGCACGCCGACGAATGCATCGAATCTGACGCCGGGCGCCGCTTTCCGGGCGGCGGTGGCGGCCGAAAAGCCGTTGCAGGTGGTCGGCGCGATCAACGCGAATCACGCGCTGCTCGCCAGGCACGCGGGCTTCAAGGCGATTTACGTGTCCGGCGGCGGCGTCGCGGCGGGTTCGCTCGGTCTGCCCGACCTCGGCATTTCAACGCTCGACGACGTCCTGACCGACGTGCGCCGCATCACCGACGTCTGCGATCTGCCGCTGCTGGTCGACGTCGACACGGGCTTCGGCCCGTCGGCGTTCAACATCGCGCGCACCGTGAAGTCGCTGACCAAGGCCGGCGCCGGCGCGATGCACATCGAGGATCAGGTGGGCGCAAAGCGCTGCGGCCACCGGCCCGGCAAGGCGATCGTGTCGCAGGACGAGATGGTCGACCGCATCAAGGCGGCCGTCGACGCGCGCACCGACCCGAATTTCGTCATCATGGCGCGCACAGATGCGCTGGCCGTCGAAGGGCTGCAAGCCGCGATCGATCGCGCTGCCGCCTGCGTTGAAGCCGGCGCCGACATGATCTTCCCGGAAGCGATGACCGAACTCAGCATGTACAAGCAGTTCGCGCAGACCGTGAAGGTGCCGATTCTCGCCAATATCACCGAATTCGGCTCAACGCCGCTCTTCACGGTCGACGAACTGCGCGGCGCGGATGTTTCGCTGGTGCTGTATCCGCTGTCGGCGTTTCGCGCCATGAACAAGGCCGCTGAGAACGTGTACGGCGCGATTCGCCGCGACGGCACGCAGCAGGCGGTCGTCGACACGATGCAAACGCGCGCTGAACTGTACGAAAGCATCGGCTATTACGCTTACGAGCAAAAACTCGACACGCTGTTCAACCAGAAAAAATGAGCGGGCACCAAGGAGATTGCTGGAGATGAGCGAGACGACGCAAGCCGCTGGCACGCAAGGCGTGAATGGCGCCCAAGGTGGCTTCAAACCGAAGAAATCCGTGGCGCTGTCGGGCGTGACGGCGGGCAATACTGCCCTGTGCACGGTCGGCAAGACCGGCAACGACCTGCACTACCGCGGCTACGACATTCTGGATATCGCCAGCACCTGCGAATTCGAGGAA